>NZ_CP049744.1:5097500-5401765 GCF_000760935.2 Rhodococcoides fascians A25f
ATATCCAAGTCAAGACCATCGGGCGCGGAACATCCAGCGATGCAACGTGGTCCGATCACGGCAGCATTGTCGAGGTTCTCGACGGTGCCGATCTGGTCGTCAATCTCGCAGGCCGCTCGGTGAGCTGTCGCTACAACAAGAGAAACGCAGACGAGATCATGTCGTCGCGCATCCAGACGACGGCCCACCTCGGACGTGCCCTGGCCGACGTCAAGACCGCACCCGAGTTGTGGGTCAACGCCAGCACCGGAACCATCTATCGCGATTCCCGTGATCGGCCGATGGACGAACTGTCGGGTGAGCTGGGGTCGGGTTTCTCGGTCGAGGTCGCCCGTGCCTGGGAGCGTGAATTGTTCGACGCCGATGTGGCCATTCGGAAAGTAGCGCTTCGCATGTCGATCGTGTTGGGTGCAGGCGGAGGAGCTATCAATCCGATCATCGACCTGGCACGAGTCGGACTCGGCGGCACGATGGGCGACGGCGGTCAGATGTTCAGCTGGGTGCACGTCGCAGACGTTGCACAGGTTCTCGATCATCTCTACGACAACCGCGGAATTTCAGGCCCCGTCAACGTCGCCACTCCGTTTCCGGTGACCAACACAGAGCTGATGCATCAGGTCCGGAATGCACTGGGCCGCAATCACGGCCTACCGACACCGGCATGGCTGCTTCAGTTCGGTGCACGGGTGATTCGCACCGAGACCGAACTGGTCTTGAAGAGTCGCTGGGTTGATCCACAAGTGTTGACAGACAGCGGTTTCGAGTTTCGATATCCGAGACTGGACGACGCGCTGGCGAACATCGCGTCCGAGACGCCCCGAGGGTTGCTCCCCGTCGCCCTGGGATGACGGGGAGCTCCTCGATCTCTACACCAGCGACGCAGACAAACCGCCGTCCAGGATGTAGTGGCTTCCGGTGATCCACGTCGCCCGGTCGGATGCGAGGAACAATGCCACCTCGGCGATGTCCTCCGGTGTTCCCAGTCGTCCCTGCTTCGCTGCCACCAGGTCTCCGAACGGGATCTGGGTCGCAGCCTCGAAGTCCGGGACCAAGCGATCGACCATTGCGGTGTCGGCGAATCCGGGACACACGGCGTTCACGCGTACTCCCGATGCTCGCATCTCGATGGCCGCGACCCGGGTGAGCTGAATGACCGCAGCCTTTGTGGCGCAATAGGAACCGAGCAACGCCGTTCCGCCGACGCCGGCCAGCGACGCAATGTTGACGATGTTCCCCTTCGATTCGATCAGCGCGCCGATCGCGGCCTTCATCACCAAGAATGTGCCCTTGACGTTGACGGCGTAGATCTTGTCGAAGCTTTCCGTCGACTGCTGCAGCAGCGGTGACGATACTTCGATGCCGGCGTTGTTGATGACGATGTCGAGTCCACCCAGAATCTCGACAGCCTGTGCCACTGCGCTCTGTACCTGACCCTCGTCGGATACGTCGCAGTTGGCGATGCCTGCAGCTCCGATCTCCTCGGCCGTCTTCGCTGCTGCACCTTCGTCGATGTCGCTGACGACAACGCGTGCACCGCGCTCGATGAACATCGTGGAGATGGCTTTTCCGATGCCGGCTCCGGATCCGGTGACGAATACTCGCTTGCCCTCGAACTCGGTCATGGTGTGCTTCCCTTCGATAGTGAGTGAGACATGGTGCTGCGCACTTCGGTCTTGAGGATCTTTCCCACTTTCGAGCGGGGAAGGTCGGTCCATATCTGAATCTGTTTGGGTGTCTTGATGCTTCCGATCTTCGCCTTCACATGGGCGATCAACTCCTCGTCGGATGCATCCCGGCCAGGACGCAGAAGTACTGCGGCGGTGACGCGTTCGCCCCACTTGTCGTCGGGCAGCCCGACGACGGCGCATTCCTTCACCGCCGGATGCGACAGCAGAGCCTGCTCCACCTCGGCCGAGTAGACGTTGAACCCGCCCGTGATGATCATGTCCTTGGCACGATCGACGACGTACAGATAGCCGTCGTCGTCGAGATACCCGATGTCGCCGGTGTGGTGCCAGCCGTGTGCACCGACTTCGGCTGTCGCGTCCGGATTCTCGTGATAGCCCTGCATCACGAGGGGACCGCGAACGACGATCTCACCGCGCTCGCCGCGTTCGACCAGTCCACCGTCATCGTTCATGATCGCCACCGTTGTCAGGGGCGTCGGTTTGCCGGCCGAGCTGAGTCGTTCGATGGCGATGGAACCGTCGCTACGGAAATGGTCGGCCGGAGCAAGAGTGGCGATCATGTTCGGTGCCTCGGTCTGCCCGAAGAGCTGTCCGAGAACCGGGCCGATACGGGTCAGCGCCTCTTCCAGTCGAGTCGGCGACATCGGCGCGGCCCCGTACCAGAGGCACCGCAGCGACGACAGATCGGTGATGTCGAGATCCGGATGATCGAGCACACCGTAGATCACGGTCGGCGGAAGAAACGCGTGGGTGATTCCGTGTTGCTCGATGAGGGAGAGGAACTTTCCGACGTCCGGAGCGCCCATGACAACGACGTGTCCACCCAGACTGAGGATGGGAAACGTCAGTACTCCGGCAGAGTGCGTCAGTGGGGCGAGAGCCAGGTAACGAGGCCGGTCGCCGAAGGGGTAGCTCATGAGTGCGGTTGCCGTGGAGGTCATCATGTTCTCCTCGGTCAGTCTCACTCCCTTGGGTTTTCCGGTCGTGCCACCCGTGCCTGCGATCATGCACAGGCCGTCCGCCGGTCGTCTCTCGGCAACAGAATCGGAGCCGTGTTCGACGAGCCATCGCTCGTAGGAGAGTGCTCCCGGCACGTCGCCGTCCAGACAGACGAGCCATTCCAACCGAGGGAGCTGGTCGCGAATGCGACCGACCAGGTCTGCAAAGGCTTTCTGGAAGAACAGGAATCGACAACCGAACAGATCGAACAGTTGCCGATTCTCGTCGGCTTCGTTGCGCGGGTTGATCGGGCACCACACCGCCCCTGCTCGCGAGATCGCGAACACGCAGGTCAGCGCCAGCGGGTCGTTGGCGGAGAGCACCGCGACCCGATCGCCGACCTCGATTCCGTTGTGCTGCAACCCAGCGGCGATGGTCACCGTGTCGTCGTACACCTGGCCGTAGTTTCGAGTGGTGTCACCGATGGTGAGACAGGGCGCGTCTCGGCCCAGCGACACCCCTTTGTCGAGGTAGTCGGACAACCGCATCGGCCCGATCCTCAGCTGTGCGCGGTGACGATGGGCTCGAGCACCAGTCCGAAGGCGCGGAGCACACCGAGCAGTTCCCGATGCCCGAATGCCTGGCAGCTGGACGCGAAGCCCACCTTCTTCGGCGGTCCCTGCAGCAGATGCGCCGCGGCGAACGCGTTGAGCAGTGCGGTCTGCTTGTAGTTGCAGTTGCCGTGAATCACCGTGTGCACGCGCCCGAGTGGTCCCGACGCGTAGACCGAGTCGAGTGAGGTGTTGATGCGCGGATTCTCGCGGGGAGGTGTCTCACTTCGTACCGAGGCAGAGACCGTGTCGATGATCTGGTACTTCTCCGCATCCGACTTGCCCTCCATCTGAGCCATTGCGGCGGAGATGATTTGGGGTACCGCCAGCATGAGGGGCTTGTTGATCACGCCGCCGAGGGCGCGAGCGTTCGCTACTCGAGGGTCGTTCTTGAACCACACCGGATGGGATGTCCCGCCCCACGGAAGCGCCAGGCCCAGGTCGTGCTGGCCGGGCACCACTACCTGCATGACTCCGTCGTCCGGCCACTCCACGTACTCGTTCTGCTCGAGGTAGTAGGCCTTGGAGAACGCGGCGTTCGTGAGAATCGTATTGGTCGACGCGACCGTCGGATGCCCTTTCCAGAACACCTCGATGTCGAGGGTGTCCAGGCCCGGTGTCTCGAGGCAGATGTTCGCGGCGATCTCGCCGATGCTGTACATCTGCGCCAAACCTGGCGTGAGCACCAGGTTTCGGGAGGCGAACTCGGCACCGTATTTGGTTTCGGCGTCGATCATCCAGTCCTGCTCACCGGTGGTGTCGGTGTAGTGCGCCCCGATCTCGAGGCAGGCCTGGGCCACCTCGTGACCGAATCGAGAGAACGGCCCGACCGTGTTGAGGACGATCTCGGCCCCACGAAACGCCTCGGCCAGGGCCGCGGCCGTGTGTTCGACCTCGACGACGTCGTGTTCGACGGTCTCGATACCGGGCACCGCGTCGAGAATGCCTTTGACGCGGCCCTCGTCGCGTCCGGCGGCCAGGAAGGGAATGTTGTACTCGCGCAGGTACTCACAGATGAGTCGGCCGGTATATCCCGATGCACCGTAGACGACGACGCGCTTGTCCGTTGGCATGGAAAGTCCTCTCGTGGATGGCCCGTCCGCACGGCGGACCGAGTTGGGTGTCGAGTTCGAGCACCGGAGGGGACGCATCTGCATCCACCGTTCCGGCATGTGCTGTGGGTCACAGTAAGCTAGAATTTGAACAGACGTCAAGCTTTTTCTTGACGACTGTCCAGGACGGGCGAAATGCAGTGGTTCGCGAATCCACCGTCGGGCATACACTGGGAGACCTACGCGCGGAAAGGACCCGGACCATGACACAGACGGTCGATCCGCGCGCGCGTATCGAAGAGCGCGCTCGCAACAAGTTCGAGTCCAAACGAACCGAACTGGCGCAGGCGACGCTGCACACGCTGGCCGAACTGGGTTATGCGCGCACCTCACTCCGCGAGATAGCGCAGAATTCCGAGTTCTCGCACGGCGTCCTGCACTACTACTTCACCGACAAACTCGACCTCATCACGCACGCAGTTCGCCAGTACGAGGCCATCTGTGTCACCCGCTACGACGAGGTGGTAGCCAACGCGGTCGACGCCACGGGCCTCTACGCGGACTTCGAGGCCAAGTACTTCGCCACTCTCGCTGCGGACGCCGGCATCCACCGACTCTGGTACGACCTGCGGAATCAAGCCCTGTTCGACGATTCGTTCCGTACCGAGGTGCTCGAGATCGAAGAGCGTCGGGTGGACATGATCTGGCGCGTGGTGGCTCGCTACTGCGATCTTCGCGGAACCACGCCTTCACTCGATCGGGCGTCGGCGTACGTCCTCCTCGACGGCATCTTTCAGCGGGCCCTTCTGCACCACCTCGCAGGAAAGCCGGCCGAGATCGACGCCGCGCGAGCACAATTGCGCGCCGCTTTCGCGATGGTGGATTGCTCGACGCCTCAGTAGGTCCCCGGCCGGGTCCCCGTGTAGATGCCCGGCGCTCGAAAGCGTAGAGGTGCCTCCTCGTATTCTTCGAGCGCGTGTGCCGTCCATCCCACGATTCGGGCGAGTGCGAACACCATCTCCGGCGTGTCTGCCCTGAGTCCGTAGGCAAGGGCGAACGTGGCGAGAGCAAAGTCCGAATTGGGAAAGGTATCGAACCGATCGCTCACCTCGTCGATGACGACATCCGCGGCAGCGATCACCGAGGAATCGGCACCGTGCGCGGGATCTCGGAGCAACCGAAGTAGTTCCTCGGCACGTGGATCTCGGTCGGTGTAGACGACGTGACCGAACCCTGAGATACGCGTTCCGGACCTCAATTGTGTTGCGAGAGCCGCTACCGGATCATCGATCGCCGTCGCCAAGAACCTGTACACGGGGTCGGCAGCAGACCCGTGCAGAGGGCCGTCGATGCACCCGAGTCCCGCCGCGAGAACCGAATACAGATTGGCCCGGGTGCTCGCGGCTACCCGCACGCCGAGAGTCGACGCCGCCAGACCGTGATCGGCCATCAACACCAGCGCTGCCTGCAGCGGGACTCGTCCACCTGGATCCGATACATCGGACTTCACTGCCGCCCAAACAGATTCCGTCACCGACCCTTCCGAGGATTGCCCACCGAGGGCCGCACCCACCGTGGCCAGCAGCTGCCCCGCTTCGCGCACCACGGAGGTGGAGCCGATATCGAATCGCAGCGGGCGGTAGGTGGCCGCTACATCGACGGCGATGCGTATCCGATCGATCGAGCGGCAGTCCGGAGCCATCGACGCCAGTGCTTGTCGACATCGTTGCACCACTGCGGAATCGGCATGAAATTGCACGTCTTCCAGCAGCTCACCTGTCCAGACGAAGTGTGCAACCGACTCGAACGAAAGAGAACTGAGTTGAACGGCATCACGCCCCCGGTAGTACAGATGCCCGTTGTCGATCAGTGTGGTCTGGGTCCGAATACGTTCCACTGCACCGATATCGGTTCGACGGGCTGTGTCGCGGCCGGCGAGCGCTTCCACCTCGTCGACGTCGAACACACTCCCCCGCACCCCGGGCAGTCGAGTGCTGGTCAGCAGCCCGCGGCTGACATAGGCATACACCGTCTCAGGCTTGACGCCCAGTCGCGCTGCGGCCTGGGCCGTGGTGAGCAGATTTCGGCCGTCGTTCGACGTCATGCTCGTCCTTCGTATTGACTGGATCAACATTGACAACAATCAACAGTAACGCGGATCGTAGGGGTTGACCAGGACAAAGGAGATCAGACATGACCGTTCTCGAAGCCCCACGCGGGCTGCACAACGTCGTCGTCACCACCACCTCGATCGGAGACGTGCGAGGTGACGAGGGGTTCTATCACTACCGCCAGTACTCGGCCATCGACCTGGCCCTGACGGGCACGTTCGAAGATGCCTGGTTCCTGATGGTCGAAGGCCGGTTGCCGAGCGAGACCGAGCGCGCCGAGTTCCTGCACGCGGTGGCACCCCTGCGAGTGCTGCCGGACGACGTCGCTGCCGCCGTGAGAACGGTCGCGCAATCAGGACCCGTGCAGCCTCTCCTGGCGTTGCGGACGGTGCTGTCCGGTCTGGCGGGCGCGGTACCGCTGTACGAGTCGTCGGAGGCGGACAAGCGGACCACGGCTCTACGCCTGTGCGCGATGACGCCGACCATTTTGGCTGCTGTGCACAGGATTCGGTCCGGCGAGCAACCCGTCGAGCCACGCGAAGAGCTGACGACGGCGCAGAACTGGCTACTCATGATCACCGGAGAAGTGCCCGACGCCGACCGTGCCCGAGCCGTCGACCGCTACCTCACTGCCACGATCGATCACGGATTCAACGCCTCGACGTTCACCGCACGAGTTGTCGCGTCGACAGGCTCGGACATCGCGTCCGCGTTGTGCGCAGCGATCGGGGCGTTCGCCGGTCCATTACACGGAGGCGCGCCGGATCGCGCCCTCGACGGGCTCGACGAGATTGCCGACATCGAATCCGCCGATGCGTGGGCACGCTCGAAAATCACTGCAGGCGAACGAATCATGGGATTCGGCCACCCGGTGTATCGAACCGATGACCCCCGATCGGTGATGCTGCGCGAGACTGCGCAGGAGATGGGCGGAGAGCTCATCGACAAGGCTGTGCAGGTCGAGAAGGTCATCGCCGCTGCGCTCGCAGATCTGAAGCCGGATCGAAAGCTGTACGCCAATGTGGAGTACTACGCCGGCGTTGTGATGGAACTGTGTGGAATTCCGCGATCGATGTTCACCCCCACGTTCGGGTGCAGCCGCATGGTCGGGTGGTGCGCCAACATCGTCGAACAGTCACACGACAGCAAGATCATTCGCCCGATCGCCCGCTACGACGGTCCAGTGCCTTCGGCAGTGGTGCGGATAGGTGCCGCCCAGGGCACTTAACCGTGCCACTGCGGCGAAGCCGCACCGAGGTATGCCATGATGGAAAACGCGCCTCGGTGCGCAGCGGCGGTGGGGCTCGCCGTAACCGAACCTCGGTCTTCGGACCGACAACAGTCCCTGTCTCGGCACTCGCATGTCCGCAGATAGGGAGAGGTTCGATGAACGAATTCGACGAGACACAGAGCGGTACCTCCGCCGATCGATCCATGCCGGTAGACCCCGACAGCCCGGGTTCGTCACGTCCACTGCACCTCCAACCACAATCGATCGCGGCGGTAGCTCTCGGTGGCGTGGTGGGTACCGGTATTCGCTACGGCGCGGAGTCCGCGTACCCGGCCGTCGCCGGCTCGTTCCCGTTCACCACTCTCGTCATCAACCTCACCGGTGCGTTCATCCTCGGAATGCTGCTGGAGCGCCTCGCACTGTCCGGCCCCGACCAGGGATGGCGGCGCCGAATCCGGCTGTGTATCGGCACCGGGGTACTCGGCTCGTACACCACGTACAGCTCGTTCGCCCTCGAGACCGTGGAGCTGCTACGAGATCATCGTGTGGTCGCTGCCGCGGTGTACATGACCGTCAGCGTTGTCATCGGTACGTTCGCTGCCGGAGCGGGCATCGTTCTCGCGCAACGGTTCGGCACCCGGGCGGAGGAGAAGAGATGATCGCGCTGTGGGTCGTTCTCGCCGGAAGTGCAGGGGCAGTGAGCAGATTCGTGCTCGACGGCGTCATCCGATCACGGCTGAAGACCGAATTTCCCTACGCCACAGTGTTGATCAACGTCACCGGATCAGCTGTGCTCGGCGTCGTGGCGGGGTTGGTGGCGTTTCGCTCGGCTCCGGAACAGGTCCAGGCCATAGTCGGCGTCGGATTCTGTGGTGGCTACACCACTTTCAGCACCGCGAGTGTGGAGACCGTGCGCCTACTCGAACGGCGACGCTACGGCCTCGCGGCCTATAACGCTATCGGCACGGCACTCAGTACCACCGCGGTAGTCGGCGTGGCCATGGTCGCGACGGCGTACATCTGATCGTCACAGCTGCGCCCGCATGGCCGGAAAGGCTGTGGCAGTGAATCCGTTCCGCTCATACATGCCCAGCCCGGAGGGCGTCGCCACCAGCTCCACTCGCGCGATCCCGGTTGCACGAGCCCAACTCCATCACCGCATCGAACGCTCTCCCACCGGATCCCTGACTTCGGGCGTCGGGCGCAGTACATACATTGCCGATCAAGACATCACGCCCATCCGGCGAGGGAGGCGAGTGTCCCGATATCTGGTGCAACTGCAGCCACTCGGCTCGGCCTGGTGTACACCACTCAACTGATCAGAGCGCCCGATCACTGGATATCGCCGTGAACGCTATCGACACGAGTGGCGAGCTCCGGGTATTCGACGATGAGTCCCGACGCGTCGTACCGTAGATCTGCGGAATACTCGAATTGCGGGGCCCTGTAGGCGCATGCGAACGATGACGCGCCAACCACTGGAAATGAATAGGTTTGATCGAGTACTTCCACCCTGCGCTCCGTAGCGCGGACGTACACGGCGCGTACTTCGTGCGGGCCGGAGATGGCCGAGAGCCTGTGAACGGGAATGGTGTTGGTGACGACAGACGCTTCGAGATCGATATCCGTACATGCTGAGAGGTCAGCTCGTTCTTCACCGTCGACAAACCATGTGCCGTGCTCATCGCGAACGAGTTCCATGCTCCAGGTCGCGCCACGGGTCCGCGTCTCGATGCTTGCCTCACGCGTTTTCCAATTTTCGTCGACGACCACGCGGTAGCTGACCGCATAGCTCGCGGTTCCTTCCACCGCGACACTGCTACCCCAGATTTGGGTCGCACCGTCTGCTGAACCCGTTGCGAAGTACGCCACCTCGAAGCCGTCTCGCAACCCGCAGTGCCGCCACGCTGCAGTCGTAGGAAGCTGGAGGAGGTGATGGTTCTCGATCGCCATATCGGGACTCCGTATCGATGCGCAATTGGAGGTCGAGACTACCCGGACAGCTCCTGCTTCCCGAGTCTTCGATCTATAGGCAGTCCAAAGCCATCACCCGCCGCGACGCGGTCACCGTTGCGGTCAATTCACATCCTGATTCACGCGATGTTCCTGTCGAAGGAGCAGGAGTAGGCCTATGAACAAGGCGAGGACCGACGCCACTGCAGGAACGATCAACGCGCGTCGATAGTCGTCGATCGTAGGGACCGTCGCATCTCCGGCGACAAGGACGATGGTCGCGATGGACACGCCCAATGCGGCACCGAACTGAAATCCGGTGTACACGATTCCGCCTGCTACGCCATGCTTTTCGTCGTCGACTCCTTCTACTGCCGCGGCCGTCAATGGTCCGTAGATGAAGGCGAAGGCAACGCCCAACAGCAATAGCGATGGCAGCAGATCTACGAATCCCGAGTCGCGAGTCAACCGCAGGGTGAGAACGAAACCGAGTGCGACCGCCACGAGGCCCGCCACCATCACGGCAACGTTGCCCAATCGTGCTACCAACCTCGGTGTCAGGAACGGGGCGATGACCAGTTCGATTCCCATCGCCGCAAAGGCCGAGCCTGTCTGCAGCGGTGTCCAGCCCAGTAGCTCTTGGAGATACAGCGTCAAGACGAATTGCCAGGCGAAGAATGCGCCGATGAACAGTGTTCCCACCGAGCTTGCCCACGGCAGCAGGCCGGTCGTCAGGACTCCCTCAGGAATCAACGGATCCTCCGATCGCCGTTCGATCGCCACGAAGGCAATACCCAATGCTGCGGCAGATCCGAAAGCGATCAGCCCCAGATTGCTCGACGTGTCTTCTCCGACTGCAACGATGCCGTAGATCAGGCTGACCATCGCCGCCGTCAGCGTCGTTCCACCGAGAAGGTCGAAAGATCCGCGAGCCCCACTCCTGGGCTCGGGCACGTCGGACACGATGAAAGACCAGCCAGCAACGAAGAATCCGAGTCCCAGCACAGCCGGCACGAAGAAGACCGATCTCCAGTCCAGAGATGTGAGGAGACCGCCGGCGACCACTCCGAGGAGAAATCCGGATGCGCCGATTGCGCCATAGACGGCAAGTGCCCTGTTGCGCAGTGCGCCTTCGGGAAAGGCGGTGGTCAAGAGACTGAATCCGGCCGGTGTCATGAAGCCTGCGGTCGCACCGGTGATGAAGCGGACCACAATCAGCACCCAGGATTCCTGCGCCAGACCACCGATGGCCGAGAACACCGCGAACACAGCGAGGGCCGTCAGGAACACCCGTCGTCGTCCGAGTACATCGGCGACGCGACCTCCCAGAATCATGAAGCCTGCGTACGCAAGCACGTAGGCGCTGATCACCCAGTGGGCCGAGCCGGTCTCGAGCCCGATGTCGGACGCAATGCTCGGCACTGCCACGTTCAACATTGCGATGTCGATGCCCTCGAGAAACAAGGCTCCGGTCACGACACCCAGAACAGCCCATGCGTGCCGCGGTCGTTTCGTCGCATCGCATTCGATAGCAGTATCGGATTCGGTCACAATGTTCTCCTCGGTGACGAAAAATGAGTCGGTTACTTCTTGTAACCGTGCTCAGCCTGGGTCATCATGAACGCATGGCACAAGAAGGCACTTCGAAGTCAGTCGGTTCCCCACAGGGAAGCGACCAGGTAGTGGACGGATGTTGCCGAGATGGACGTGACGCATACCAATGGGACGCGCGAGAAGACTGCGGCGTCAGGCAGATTCTCGATCGCGTCGCAGACAAGTGGTCGCTTCTCGTGATTGCACTGCTGGAGGAGAAAACGTTTCGATTCGGAGAGCTCCGACGAGAAATCGACGGCATCAGCACCCGAATGCTGACGGTGACTCTGCGCAACCTCGAGCGCGACGGGCTGATCGACCGACGGATGTATCCGGAAATCCCACCGCGCGTCGAGTACCGGCTGTCGGAACTAGGGCGAACGTTGTTGGGCACCATCCAAGCTCTCGTCGAATGGACCGAACAGAACCAAAATCGAATCGCCCGAGCCCGTGAGGTATTCGACGACGCGTCAGCTTCGTCCCCGAGTCAGAGCAACTCGTCTGTCGCTGAGGCGGTCCACTGAGCTCGTTTCAGCGGCGAACAGACTGGCACGCAACAAGAACAGCGACTCCCCCTACACCGACGACTACGCTGTACGCGATCGTGAATTCGTGCGCGATTGCGAGAGAAAGCACCGCACCCGTCACTGCGATCAGGATCGATTGACTCATCGACTCCGCGATCTGCAAGGCAGAGCTGTTGGTCCCCTGTTTGTCCTCGGTGGACTCGGCGAGAACGGTGGCAGTGATTCGCGGGTACGCCATGCCCATTCCTGTTCCCATGACGATGCATCCACCCACCAGTGCAGCTACCGGTATCGCACCGGTAATGAACAGCAATGCAGAGACCGGCCCGATCAGTACCAACACCGCCGCTTTCCGCACGAGAGTATGTCCATCGCTGCGGCCGGAGGTTCTGCCCTGCAGCCAGGCACCTGCAATCCATCCGAGGGCCCCGAGTGCGACGATCAGGCCGGAACGAGTGGGACTGTAGTCGAGCTGGCGTTGGAGATAGAGCGGCAGATAGATGTCCGTCGCCGCGACGGTCGCTCCGAGCAATCCGCGCAGCGCCGTCAGCCGAGGAACGCCTGGCCGAATCCTGAACGTGCCATGGGGAAGAAGCCGTGTTGCGGACAGCCCGATCAGCGCAACGGCGCACAGGGTGCCCGGGACGAGAACACCGATTTCCTGCTGACTTGCGTAGTGCAGAGCCAGCACACCCGCCGCCGCAACGACAGCCCACACTCCCCGACTGCCGAATACAGCTGTGCCAGTACGTAATCGGGTCGAACCGCGGACCATGATCAGCAGCGACGTCAACGACGCTGCAGATCCGATCAGAACCAGCGCGAACACCGTTCGCCAGCCGACGAACTCGACGACCACACCGGTGACCAGCGGTCCTACAATGCCGGGCAGGAGCCACGCGGCCGTCAGCAGACCGAATACGCGTGGGTGTAGTCCGGCCGGGATGAACTGTGCGATCACGACGTACATCACGACGGAGTCGATTCCGCCGCCGATCCCCTGCAGAAGTCGGCCTGCTACGAACACTTCCATCGTGGGTGCCACGACGCATAGTGCGATACCGACTACGAAGGTGGATCCGCCCACCGCCAGAGGCACCACGACTCCGCGACGGTCCGCCCAGTTCCCACCGATGGTCATCCCTATCAATGCTGCGGTGAGCGTCGATGCGTACGCGAGCGAGTACCAGCGTTCGGCATCGAGATCATGGGCAATGACCGGGAGCGCGGTGGTGATGGCGAACGACTCGAATGCAACACACGTCATCATGCCCAGCAGGGCGAGAATCAATGGCCGGTGCTGCCCGCGGAGCACACTCACCGGCCGAGCTTCACTGTCGGTCACGAGCGTTCGTCACCGACGAGAAGTACGACCTTGCCTCGACCGTGTCCGGTTTCCACATCGCGGTGTGCATCGGCTGCGTTGTCGAGCGGGTATGCCTCTCTCACTGTGACATCCAGGTTTCCGGAGGCGCACAGATCGATCAGTTCCTGCAGTCGCACAGCAGACCTGTCGCTCGAGATCCACCGACAGTCGAGCTCTTTCGCCAGGACCATGTCGACGATCGTGCCGATTCGAGTTCGGTCAGGCAGTAGATCGACTGCTGTACGGAGGTTCTCATGCCCGGCCGCGTCGAGCACCAGATCAATTCCGTCCGGTGCCTCGGCCCTGATTCGTTCGAGCTGGCCGTCGCCGTAGGTGACCGGTCTCGCCCCCATCCCCTCGATGTACCGGTGGTTGACTGGGCTTGCGGTGCCGACGACATGCAGGCCACGGTGGCGCGCCAACTGCACCGCCATCGAACCCACCCCACCCGCGGCACCGTGCACGAGCAGGGTTTCGCCTGGACGTGCACTCAACCGCTCCAGCGCAGTGTGCGCTGTCTGGCCGGACGCCGATAGTGCCCCCGCGGCGCGCCACGAGACCGTGGTCGGCTTTCGGACGATCTGACTGTTGGGAACCGTGACGTACTCCGCGTAACAGCCGAGCACACGGAACCCGAGAACCGCATCGCCGACAGCCACGTCGTGAACATTCCGACCGAGCGCCTCGACGGTTCCCGAGAATTCGTTGCCAAGAATCTGCGGAAACTCGATCCTCGCACCCGGGGGCACCCATCCCCCGCGAATTGCCGCGTCCGTCAGCTGAACTCCCGCTACCTGCACTTTCACCAGCACTTCACCTGCGCGCGGTGCGGGCCGAGGAAGCGTTCTGGTCCTCAGCACCGACGCAGGCCCGTGTTCGTCGATGGCAGCAGCGCGCATCGTGGCACTCATCGGTCGACCACCGACCCGGTCGCGAGCCGAGGGACACTCAGGCTCAGATCTCCCGTGGCACGCACAGAGTCGACCATGACAGTCGGCACGGAGCTTATGCCGAGGTCGGCTGCACGACGAAGATCGTCGTCGACCTCGCTGGAGTATTCGTCAGATTCTTCGAGCCGCGTGATGTCACCGTCGGCCAGTCCTACTCGAAGTCCGATCGAGCGCAGAACAGTCCAGTCACCGATATCTTCATTACGCTCGAAATGGCTCGAGTACAGGGCATCCCACGCATCGAATCGGTTCAGCCCACGAGCCGCAACGAGTTTGAGAAGACGGTGCGCATCACGCGAGTCGACCGTCAACGAGCTGTCGATGTCGATGGCGAGCAACTCGGATGCGCCACCCTGCACGATTCGGTTTCTCTGCGCCGCCCAGCGTGCGGCGTCGAAACCCCAGGAAGTCAGCGCTGCATCTCGGACTGTCATTCCAGACTGGGCCGGACCGTCGGGTTCGAGAAGAAGGCTCCTGTATTCGACCTTCGTATCGGGACCGAGTTGATCGAGCGCCCTACCGAGCTGTCGGTGTCCGATCCAGCACCACGGGCACCGCACGTCGGCCCACATCGTGATCGTTGTCGTCAATTTTCTCTCCTGCCATCGCCGTCGAGTGCGATGTACAGTGCACTTCATCAAGTGCACTTGATGTCAAGGCGACCGAGAATCAGGACGAATTCATGACGCAACTCGATACCGACGCCGTGTGGCTCAAGCCCGGCCAGGTCGCCGAACGTGCCGGCGTCGCGGTGTCCGCCCTGCACTATTACGAGCAAGTGGGATTGATCTCGAGTCGGCGCACCAGTGGAAACCGGCGTGAGTACCGCAGAGATGTACTACGCGTCATCGCATTTATCAGAACTGCCCAACGCCTCGGGGTGTCCCTCGAGAAGATCAAGGACGCACTGGATCAACTGCCGGAGCAGCAGATTCCGGGCAAACGTGACTGGATGCGAATTTCACGACAGTGGCACGACGACCTGACGGCACGAATCGATGAGCTCACTGCACTACGTGACAACTTCTCGAACTGCATCGGATGCGGATGCCTGTCACTCACATCGTGTCCGTATTCGAATCCGAATGACGTTCTCGGACAACAGGGCCCTGGCGCGCGGCGGCTCGGGGGGAAGAAGGTGACGGAGTCCAAGACGCGCTCACGGAGCGTGCCGTCACTGTTCTCGTGACCCCGGGCCCTGATGGATAGACCGGGGCACGCCCAGTCATCAGGATTTTCTGGCCTCGATCAGAAAGCGGCTCGAGTGCGCAACGAATGGTCCCTCCCTCAGGATTTGTTCGTGCAGTTCACGTAACCGATCGCGATACTGCTCGACGGTGAATCCCGGTACCATCCAGATAACTTTGCGCAAGAAGTAAACGACAGAGCCGATGTCGTAGAACTCGATTCGCAATGACTCGAATCGAATGTCCATCACCTCGAGTCCAGCGGCTTGTGCGGCCGCGCTCTCGTCCTCGTAATGACGAGCGCGACGAATCTCGTCGGGCTGGCGGCCCAGGAAGTGCTCGACA
This sequence comes from Rhodococcoides fascians A25f, assembly GCF_000760935.2. Classification (NCBI taxonomy): domain Bacteria; kingdom Bacillati; phylum Actinomycetota; class Actinomycetes; order Mycobacteriales; family Nocardiaceae; genus Rhodococcoides; species Rhodococcoides fascians. The sequence continues at coordinate 5,113,054 of NZ_CP049744.1, forward strand.
AGCTCGAAGACGCTCGAATGCCCCACGTGTTGAGCGAAATAGGTTCCACCCGAACGCAGGACACGGGCGATTTCGTCCCACCACACGGTGCTGGGGTGTCTGCTCGTCACCAAATCGAACGCACCGTCAGCAAAAGGCAGGGGTGGCTCGTCGGAGTCGGCCACGACCACCGCCCCGCGCGGATGCAGGAGTGCGGTCGCTTGCGCGACGTTCGGTGGCCATGATTCGGTCGCCACCATTACCGGCGGGAACGATGATGCTCCCGCCAGGACCTCTCCCCCACCTGTCTGAATATCGAGTGCAGCCTCGGCCATCGCCAGGCGTTCTCCCATGAGCCGCTGGTATCCCCATGTCGGCCGCACTTCGGACGCGCGACCATCCAGCCAGGAGAAGTCCCAGCCATCGACCGAAACGGAGTCCGCTTCGGCCACCATCTCCTCGAAAGATCGGGTCATGGCTTCCAGCCTGCCAGACGGCAAGCGATGGGTCGCCGGTCATAAGGTTTTGATCTTGGCGAAAGGGTAGCCACCGACAACCACAGCGACGAACACATAGGCAGCCAGCCCTGCCAACTCCCACGTTGTTCTGTCCCGTTGGAAGTCGAGGAATATCCAGAACAGCGGGGCCAGAAGCAGAATGGCGGCAGCGATGCCGCAGACTACGAACAGCTTGTTCGCCCGTGCGCGCAGGTGCGGCGTGGTCTTCACTCGGTCCGGTACGTCGCCGCCGTAGTAGTCGGGATAGAGAACCTTGCCTCGCAACCCGACCGACGAGCCGTAACCGAACGCGACGATACCCACGACCAGCCCTAGAGCGAGTGCGGTGTTCACAACGACCTCACTTCCGGATGGCGGAGTTCCACCATGGTCCGACTACATTCCCCCGCGATAGGCCCGCACGTGTTCTCGCCATCCGTCCAAATAGGGCTGCACATCGTCGATTTCCGTCAGATCGACGGAGTGCACCGGGTAGTTTCGACCTTTGAGGAAGAGTGCTACATCGTCGACCACGCCTGCGGCCCACCATCGATCACGTCCACCCCACTGCGTGAATTCGATACTCACTCCATCGGCAAGAATCGACACGGCGTCTCCTTGAGCATCCATGACTGCCTGGTGCCGACTCTCGTATTCGGGCTGCATCGGTGAGATCCCGGTAGCGCGTTCGATCGCTCGAACCACCTCTCGCCGAGGATCTCCGACCACGGTGTTGATCTGCACAGACACGTCGCCGTCGGGAGTGCCGTGCACGAGTCCGGCGGACGACAACCGGTCGTCCACCCACTCCCAGTCCCCGATCATGATCGGTCCGACCCACTCTTTCAGCCCGAACACGCGCACCTGCCGAGCTCCCGAAAGAACACGGCCCTCGATCTGGTTCATCTGTTCCCAGAATTCCTCCGGGGACAGTCGACCTGACACTTGCATTGTGTGCCTTCCTCAGTTCGAGAGCATGGCCTCCGTCGTAACCACTGTCGCGAATTCACCGTGCAGGTTTGTTGCCGTGATTGCCGACAATGTCGCGGCAGGCACGGTGGTTCCATCGAGTGCGACGCGATCGAACGTGTGGGTCGCGTCGATGACGAAATAGGTGTCATAGCCGAGGTTGCCCGCCATCCTTGCGGTTGTCTCGCAGCAGTGATTGGTGGTGATACCGCAGATCACCACCTGATCGATGCCTTCATTGCGAAGCCAGGCGTCCAGATCCGGCGTGCCGTAGAAGCTCGAGTTGACCCGCTTGCTGATCAACAGATCAGGTGTCCCCTCCAGGATGTCCTTGAAGGCATGCCCCGCACCCGACGGCGACAGCGGTGACTGCGCGTTGTCGGAGTCGTGTCGAACGAACACGATCGGCCATGCCTTCGATCTCCACAAGCCAACGAGTGCAGCGATATTGCTCTCGCACAGCGGGTTGTCACGTGGACCCCAGAAGTCGGAATCATCGAACCCAGCCTGCACGTCGACGACGACCAGAGCGGGCCGTTCCAGTGATATCGATGGAGCCTTCATGCTGTTCAGACTAGCCGCCAACAGCCCCGGAGACCATGATGCCGGGTGGCCCCTTACCCACCCTCGTTTTAGTTCGATCAGCACACGGTAGTGCGTTGTGTTATGTGCGCCGTACTCCGTGAATTGTACTGAGCTGCACTGTGATCGGGCAATGCCCGTGACGCCGCTCATCACGCAGGAGAAGGGCCGGAAACCGCCGGCCACGGCACGTGCTCGCCTCGAACGAAAACTACCTACTACCCGGCATGTGGTGAGCTACTCGATCAGGTCGAACTCCCAATTGACGCGTTGGATCTCCAGGTCCACCAACCGAATCCGTTGGGCGATATCGTCCGCAGCAGAGCGCAATTCGGCAACCGGAAGAGCTGCAACGTAGACCAACTCCGATCGCAGTTGACGCGGGCCGTACCTGCGCTCCTGATCACGTCCCGACGCCGCGTCCGCCGCGGCGGAGATCGCCCTGTGCCGCATACGCAGCACGTCGCGGGACGCGAGCGCATCGGTGATGGTTCCGTCCCGCATCGTCGCGGTGCTGTTGGTCCGGTTGATCCTGCGGATGAGTACTTCGAGCCGATCGAGTGCAGATCCGTACTCCAACAACAGAATCGAAGCATCCTCGGCCGGTGATTCACCGTCCTGGTGGCGGGCATTCGCCAGAATCCGAATCTTCAGATGTTCGGAGCGCTTGATCAGTTCCCCTCGTTCAGCGAGGGCCTCGGCAAGCTTCATGATCTGCACCTCGGTGTACTGGAACCGGAGGTGGGATGACTACGGGCGCTCATGCGCCTTTCGACGTATCGAATGTGTTCATAGAACAACAAGTACTACAGTTCGTCGCGATACGGAAGGTCTTGTGCGAGTGACCGATCGCCGCACCTTCACCGAAGGTCCAGGAGAAGCTTTTTCAACAAGTCTGCAAGTTGGCTGCGCTCATCCGGATTCAATGACCTGAGCAGAGCTTCCTCGTTGGCCACGTGCGCGGGCAGCGCGGCATCCACTGCGGCAACTCCGTCCGGTGTCAATTGCACGATGACCACCCGACGATTGGTGGGATCGATTTCCCGCTCGATCAGCCCTTTGTCGGTCAGCCGGTTCAGACGGTGCGTAACAGCGCCCGACGTCACCATCGCGCTGTCCAACAACTGTCCGACGGTAAGGCGATGCGGAGCCCCAGCGCGTCGGAGCGTCGCAATCAGATCGAATTCACCTGGCTGCAAACCGAATTCGATCAACACAGCCTGCGTGCGCTTGTCCAGAACGGACGCTGCTCGGCTGATGCGGCCGATAACGGCCATAGGGCTGACATCCACATCTGGCCGCTCGGCCCGCCATTGCTCGACTATCCGGTCCACTGCGTCGAGTGCCTCGTTCGCCATCGACCAACCACCCTTCAAGACTTCAGCGCTCAATTGTTTGACATTCTGCCACGGCAGTTCTACCGTTCAACACTAGATAGTTGAGCGTTAAGATGTTGAACGACACGATGCCAGAGATGAGCCAACAATGCGGACACCTCGCACGCAGACACAACCAGCCGATTCTCGACGCCTCCCGCGTGACATCGCGCCCTCGACTCTCGGATTGACGGCCGCTGCCGCGCTCGCTCCCATCCTCTGGGGCACGACCTATCTGGTGACCACCGAACTTCTTCCTCCGGATCGGCCGATGACGGCCAGCGTCCTGCGTGCGGTGCCCGCCGGCCTACTTCTGCTGCTCGTCGCGCCAGGCATCCCTAGCAAGGGTTGGCGACTGAAGACCGCAACCCTCGGCGTATTGAACATCGGCGTGTTCTTTCCGATGCTGTTCGTGGCGGCCTACCGACTACCCGGAGGGGTCGCCGCAGTCGTCGGGTCTGCGCAACCACTCATCATCATCGCGATATCCACGGGGTTCGACTGGGGCCGCACACGCCCCGTGCAGATCGGATGGGCCCTCGTCGCCGTCGCCGGGGTCGCACTGACGGCCACATCGGGCACAATCCGACTCGACGCAATCGGTCTCGCCGCTGCAGTAGTCGGAACGGTCAGCATGGCCACCGGTGTCACTTTCACGAGACGCTGGGGCGTGCCACCCAACACCAACCCGCTCAATTCCACTACGTGGCAATTACTCGTCGGCGGCATTGTCATTTCTCCGCTGATTCCGATCGTCGACGACGGTCCATGGGCAATCGATACCGAGGCCGTAGTCGGCTATGCCTGGCTCGCAGTGATAGGCGGTGCCTTGGCCTATTCACTGTGGTTTCGCGGTGCCCGCGCTCTTCCTCCCGCCAACGTCACGCTCCTCGGCGTGCTGAGCCCTCTGACTGCGGCAGTCGTCGGATGGATCGCACTGGGACAGAACATGACCGGACTTCAATGCCTGGGGTTCGGTATCGCACTCATCGGTTCGATAGCCGGGCAGTTCGTGCGACACGGACCCGAAGCCGATTCGGCTGGCAAGAAACACGGCTCGTCGAACCATCCTCGATACCAACTGAATTCCTTGTTCCCGTCCAGAAACAAGTAGTGCATCTGGATCGCGGCGTCAATTCAGGGACTGAATCCGGTACGTTGTGACGACTGATCCATAAAACGACCGGTCAGTCCGTGTCGCGTCCCTGGTCACAGCCACAACGTTCTATCGTGTCTTTCATGACGTCGTCCAGCTACATGCCGTTACGAACCGAAACTGGATCGCGTACGCATGCTGGGCAAGAGTCGTTCGTCGAAGGCACACGCGCGCAGTCCGTTCCGATTCAACCTGGACAGAACACGCCGGATCGCTTCGGTCCTCGATGGCTGGCGGGATCGACCCTTGCAGCGTGCATCGCCATCGCAGCACATGCGTACTTCCTGGGATGGAAAGTGCCGTTCGGCCTCTTCGGCAACGGAATAGACACCATCGTCTACCGACACGGCGGCGAGGTGGTCCTGAAAGGTCAGCCGCTGTACGAGTTCGCACTGTTCGATGTCGGATTGCCCTTCACCTACCCGCCGTTCGCGGCATTGGTCTTCACCCCGCTCGCGCTGCTCACCGTGACGACTGCCGTGACACTGCTGCAGGCGATCAATGTGCTGCTGGTCTACGCGACGGTAGTCCTGAGCTGGCGGGCGCTCGGATATCGAAGCGTCGGAATGTATCTGGTCAGCGCGCCGATGGCGATCGCGTTCACCTGGCTCGAGCCCGTGCGCATGACCATCTGGCTCGGGCAGATCAACCTGCTGCTGCTCGTCTTGGTTCTGTGCGATCTCAGCCGAGGCGAGGGCAGTCGTCTCCGCGGTGTCGGTGTGGGAATTGCTGCGGGGCTCAAGCTGACTCCCGCGTTCTTCGTCCTCTATCTGCTGGCCGTCAGACAGTGGCGTACGGCGCTCACCGCGGGTGCCGCCTTCATGGTCACCGTTGCAGCAGGATTTCTGATCATCCCTTCCGATTCGTGGAAGTTCTGGACCGCGACGATGGTCGACTCCGAACGGATCGGCGCACTCGCGTCACCGGCGAATCAGTCGATCCACGGAGCCCTGGCTCGTCTGTGGCCGGGTCACACACCGCCGTTCATGGTCTGGTTTGTCATTGCTGCCGCCGTTGCCTTCCTCGCTCTCTGGACAGCTGCACGCGCGCACAAAGCAGGTAAGACGTTGCTGGCATTGGTGATCTGCGGCCTCGCGACGCCGATGGTGTCTCCTTTCGCATGGGGTCACCACTGGGTGTGGTGCATACCGTTGGCCATCGTCGCCATCGACTACGCCATTCGCCGTCGCACTTGGTGGAGCTGGCTGGCACCGGTAGCGGTCACCGCACCGATGATCGCCTGGTACTTCACCGACTACCGCGGAATCAAAGCAATCGGAATCTTCATGTTCGAGGGATCACCCGCTTTCGAGGCTGCCGTTCAATTCACCTACCCAGCAGTCTTTCTGGCCATGATCGCCGTCACCCTGATCTCATCGTTCCACCACGGCAAGATGAACAGGTGACCGTCACCGTTTCCGTTCTCGCCGATCGTCCTGATCTCGTAGAACCACTGTGGAACATGGACTCGTCGTGGCCGACGTTCATGACCAAAGATCCGATCGGTTCGATGTATTTCGATCCCGCCATCTTCGAGCTGTTCGCCGACTACGTCCTCGTGTGTCAGGACGAGGCAGGTGCCGTGGTCGGTAAGGCCGTGTCCATACCGTTCCATTTGCCCGACGCCGCCGCGCTTCCTACCGACGGCTGGGACGGCGCGATCAGACGCGGCATCTCCACCCGACTCACTGGTGAGACCGCCAATGTTGTGTCGGCGCTCGAAATTTCCCTGACTTCGAGCTCCCAGGGACGAAACCTGTCGATGACCCTGCTGGCTGCTCTTCGGGACAACGCCGGACGACTGGGGTTCAGCGAACTCGTGGCTCCGCTCCGCCCCAACGGCAGAACCGATCTCGATGAGCCGATCGCGTCGTACATCCACCGAACTCGGCCGGACTGCTTGCCGGTCGACCCGTGGCTGCGCGTCCACGTCCGTGCCGGCGGTCGCATCGACAGTGTTGCGCCGCGGTCGATGGTTGTGCCAGGAACACTCGGCGAGTGGCGGGAGTGGACGGGTCTGCCATTCGACCGATCTGGGCCGGTGCACGTGCCGGGGGCACTGGTACCGGTAATAGCCGACGTGGAGCAGGGGACGGCCGTGTACACCGAACCGAATGTGTGGGTGCGGCATCCGACCGGTACGCAAAGCGATGCTGAGTAGCCTGAAGTATGCGTAGATCCGCTCGGGCGATTCTAGTGATCGCCCTGTGCGGACTGCTGACATCTTGTGGCCACATACTGCCGTTCGTCGGAATCGAGACCGAGTCGTACCGACCACCCACAGCAAGCACCACGCGGACTCCGAACTGTATGGCCGAGGACATCGTTGCCGCACTGGGCGGCTCTGCGTCGTGGGATCCGAACGTCACTGTCGATGCCCCTACGCCTGGCTATCCCCCGCGATATTTCGAGCCGGTCGAAGTGCTCAGATGCGAACGGGCGCTCAGCACCGATAACGTTCTGACGTTGGATTCGGCGCGTCTCCGCGGGGACGTCGACGCCGCGATGGGCGCGTTTGCAGTCCCCTCGAAACGTTTCGCGAGCGGCATCACAGCGAGCTGTGCATACGAGGTCCGAGCACCCGCCGGACTGTGGTTCGTCGACGCATCGGGTCGAGCGTTTCGCCCTGCCTGGCCTGCCGAACCGTGCGGGCTACGAGACGAACCGCTGCGTGTGTTGAACGACCTGGACGAAGTCTCTCGATCCGTCTATCCCACCGGATACGACCACGACTACGCGACCTTGTGTTCGGGCCCAGCTACGACCGGGGAATTTTACGAGACCTCCGACGCTCACGTCGCTAGTGCAGTCGAGCGTCAACGCGCAGGCGATCTTATGGTTCCTCCTGCTTTGGTTGCACCCACAGACGATGTCGGATTTCTGCAGATCTGCACGTACCCGGTGTTCGACCGCTCCTCTGCCCTGCCGACCGAGTACGGGACCGTCCCTGGAACGTCCTTCACCCTCGACCGGCCGGACAGCATCGAATTGCTCGGCTACATCGCCGACGCACCCGTCGCGCAGCCATGCTCGACTCCGGCTACACGGTTCGCCTGGGCCGACCTGCGTCGGCCCGATGGTTCCGGAACTGCCCGCATCACAGTCGAATTGGACGGGTGTCGACGCGTCGCAGGATTGGGGTTCCTCCGAGAATTACCACTCGAGGCATACGACGTCCTCGCCCGAGATCGGTAACGATCCAAATCGGAGATGCTGCGCGGGTCAGTGAACCGGCGGCGGACAGCGACGGCCCTACCCTCCGAATCCTCGGAACACTCCGTCGTCGTCTGTGTTCTCGGAGAAGTCCTCGAAATCCATGTTCGCGATGGACAGATTGTTCTCGATCGACGCGATCTCGGACAGAACTACTCGGAATGACTGTCCAGGTTGATGACCCGACTCTTCGGGTCCGGTGTCGACTACCACGATCGGGCTCTCGGGATCGGTGATCGTCTGGTGGTCCGCGAGAAAGACGTAATAGATGGGGCTCTCACCGATCGACGCCAGAAGGGCATCGATCGTCAGACCGTCGTACCGCTCATTATCGATGCACGTCAGGTTGACATAGAAGTCCGTCTCGTCCCCGCTACCGGGTGCCGTAACGGACGCCACCAGCTCGCGCCATGCGATGTCGTCGCTGAAGTCCGTGCGTATCAGCAGTGAGATGCCTCCCTGGTCGTCGAGGTAGTCGTCCAGCGTGCGGTCGGTGCCGATCACCGCATCCAGTTCCGACCGGCGTCGCTCATCTTCGTCCCGCTCCAGGGTTTGTCGGATTTGATCGACCGAGCTACTCGGTGGATCTGGCGTCTCGATGGATGCGATGATGCGCTCGCAGTCCTCGGGCGACATGGACGTGAACCCCCGAATCTCGTAGGTCCACGGCCCGTTGTCCGCCCGATACACGGCCGGCATGTTCTGAACGGACCAATCCAATTGCGGTTCACCGAGTTCGGTGATCCACTGACGAAGCAGCATCTGTACGAACTGACCTGTGACGTGCAGATCGAGTGCGCCGGTACGCACGTCTCCGCTCTGTGGTTGGTTGGTAATCCGCATGGGGAGCCAGGTGATGACCGGTTGAGGCATGCCAGCCAATTCACGGAGTTCAGCCTCGCGCTTTGCTTGCCCTGTTGGAACAGCCTCGTCGGCCTGTTCACGGATCGGACCGGACCACACGAAGATCGACGGATCGAAATCCTCGTCCAGAACCGGGTTCGCCAGCTCGAACCAGGCCGAATCACGTCTCCATGACAGGGCGATGCCCAGGACTGCGTCGATAACGTACGTGTCTTCCTGTCCGTTGGAGGGATCATGAATCTTGACCTCCCAACCCACACGGCCACGAACTTCCACTCGACGAGGTGCAGTGATCGCCTCAACCGATTCTCGCCCGGAATGCGCCTCCACGTGAGGCCACCGCGCGTACGCGTGCAACAGCCGTCCCGGACCGCCGCCCATGGTCGACATCATCCGGTGCGGTGACTTTTCGGAATGCACCATCACGCCGTCGTCTGCGACGCGATATTGGTCGGAGTCGTTCTCGACGAACGTGACCTCACCCGAAAGTTTTTCGTGTCGCCACAGCGATTTCGGCGTATGCCACACTCTCAGCGAGTAATCGCCTGGTCCGTAAATTTCTGCACGAACGGACCTGCCCATCGTGCTGTAGCTGAGTCCCCGAACCTGTGGCCACGTCATCGACATGATCGCAAACCTTACAGTCGCACCCCGCCGAAAGGAGCTACTTCAGGTGCCGGTCGAAGAATCGGTTTGCATCATCGCTTTCGAAGTACGGGACACCGGTATGCCCACCCATATTGGCGTGCAACGTTTTTTGGGTCGAGCCGAAAGCGTCGAACAAATTCAACGCCATGTTCCTGTCGTTTCCTTCGTCGTCCCATTGCAGAAGAACCTGCAGCGGAACGCTCACCTGCTTCGCCTCGTCGAAGGTGGCGCGGGGGACATAGCTACCGGCGAACAGCAGCGCAGCCGCGACTCGTGGCTCAACGGCGGCGAGTCGAACACCGATGGCCATCACACCTCCCGAATAGCCGACAGGTCCAATAACTTCCGGAGCAGTGAGCAACGAATCGAGAGCAGCCTGCAACTCAGGTACCGCCTGCTCGACCAGCGGAAGGACGAGTCGATCGATGATGTCGTCGGTGACCGGTTCGCCGGCTCCGACTGCTCGGCGCAGATCTGCTCGCGCCTGCTCGGCGACGACAGATCGCGGACGCATCCCGCTGCCCGGTAGTTCGAGGGTTGCTGCGGCGTAACCTGCGGTCACCGCGTGTCGCGCCCGTGCGGCAAGACGCGAATACATCATATCGAGACCACCGGGATGGCCGACGAGAATCAAAGGTGTTGGAACAGTGTGGAATACCGGAGTCCACAGGATCCCGGGAATGTCGCCGAGTGTGAACTTGCGTTCGAGAACGTGATCATCGAGACGTTGTTCGGACGTGAAGTGCATGGTCGTGCCTTTCGGGAGAGCTGATCAACGGCGCTCCCGGACCGACCTGCTGTCAGATCGTGTCACTCCGAAGGAGCACCCATATCGGTACTGCGTTCACGGTTACCGCCTCCTTCGTCTCGTACGTCGCACAGAAGGTAGCAGGGGACAACGCACTCGGCCAGCGAATACTTTTCGCCCGGGCCGTGCTCTTCCACTGTCGAATTCACGATTCTCCCGCTACGATCCTCGATACAACAGACCGGATGGTCTCGAGCGTGGAGGATCGAATGCCGTACGTCGGTTTGCTGGTGATGCTGCTGTGGGTGTTCTGCCTGATCGACGTGATCACTGCCGATGACGGCGGGGTCCGGTATCTCCCCAAGATCGTCTGGCTGCTGCTCGTGGTGTTTCTACCGTTTGCAGGATCGCTGGCCTGGCTGTTCGCGGGACGCCCGGTTGGGGGTGGAATCTGGGGAGGTCCAGGCGGCGGCTCCGGCTACCGGAGGGCAACCAACTCCGAGTTCCCGGAATACGAGACGCGGCCCGGGCGACAAGCTGCACAGAATCCTGAAGCCGACGCCGAGTTTCTGCGTCGCTGCCGAGAACGGGCCGAAGAACAGCGTCGCATCGAGCGTGAGCGTCGCAACCGCGATCTCGGGTTCTGAGCCGTTTCCACACCCCACCTGAGCGATCAGCGAGTGTGAGGGGTCCGCAACCCGTCGAGAACAATTTCCAGTAGATGGCGTGCACGCTGGTCCCATTCACCGGCGTCGAGACGGGTGAGATACCCGATGAGCAGGATGACATCGCGCGCGTCGACGTCGGGCCGGATGGACCCGTCGGTCTGACCGGCGTCGAGCAAGACCGTGACCGCATCACCGATCGGCCCCAGACTGTGCGCCGACAAGCCCTGCCACACAGCATCTTCGACGGCAGCCAAGACTCCACGCTTGATCTCGGCATACTCGGCGACGCGGGCAAACCACAGACGAAGCGCGTCGATCGGCGGGTGGTCGGCAAGCAGCCTCGGGGCGGCCGCGACCAACTCCTCGACGTCACTCCGATAGACCTCCGACAGCAACGCCTCTCGGGTGGGGAAGTGTCGATACAACGTTCCTTGCCCCACGCCTGCACTCTTGGCGACCGCATTGAGCTTGAAATCGTCGGACTCGGCAATGATCCTTCGGGCCGCAGCGATGAGCCGCGATCGATTGTCGACCGCATCGGCGCGACGTACTTCCTCGCTGTTCACGAAACTCCATCCCCTAAGTGGACACCTGTCCGGTACGCTTCGAGAGCAAGCGGACACGTGTCCATTTTAACCGAAAGGTCTCGACATGGGCGATCTCAGCGACAAGGTAGTAGCCATCACCGGCGCAAGCAGCGGCATCGGGGAAGCAACCGCACGACTGTTGGCCGAGCGCGGTGCTGCGGTGGTGCTCGGTGCCCGACGAACCGACCGGCTGAGCGACATCGTCGAGGACATTCGTGCACGCGGAGGACGTGCGAGCATGCTGACGGTCGATGTTGTCCGCCGTGAAGATCTCGTCGGTCTCGTCGAACACAGTGTCGCCACGTTCGGCCGGCTCGATGTACTGGTCAGCAACGCCGGGGTGGCCAGAACCAGCCCGATGGCCGATCTCGATGTCGACGGGTGGGCCACCATGATCGATGTGAACCTACGAGGAGTCCTGCATGGGATTGCCGCGGCACTGCCCACCTTCCGCAAGCAGGGTAGTGGGCACCTGGTGACGACCATTTCGACGTCGGGTCTGAAAATTGTTCCGACCCAGGCGGTGTATGCGGGGACCAAGAATGCCGTCCGCACGCTCCTCGAAGGACTCCGGCAGGAGTCGACGGACGGGGTTCTGCGCACCACATCCATCTCACCCGGGTATGTCCGAACCGAATTGGCCGACCATATCGACGACGCCGAAGTCCGAGACCAGATCCACCGCAACATGTCCGAGTTCGCGATCGCTCCGGACGCCGTCGCCCGGGCCATCGCCTTTGCGATCGAACAACCGCAGGATGTCGAGATCGGCGACATCACTCTGCGACCTACGGTTCAGAACTGAAGTCGGGCCAGCCGTCTCGCTCAGTGTTGTTGAATCGACGGCGAATCGATGGTTCCCCAGCGCGAGGGTGGCAACACGATCAGACGCGCCTTTCCGATGACATCGTCGACCGGAACGGTGCCACCCAGTTCATCCCTGGCATGAGATCTGGAATCTGCTGAGCCGCTTCGATTGTCGCCCATCACCCAGAGATTGCCAGACGGTACGGTCACCGGGCCGAAGCAGCGACCGGATTGCGGCGTGGTCTCGCACGTGAGCGTGTTCGCGACGAACGGGAAGTCCATGACGACGTACGGCTCGTCGAGTGGCCGCCCGTCTACTTCGACGCGACCCTGGGAGTCGCAACACTGGACGGTTTGCCCGCCGGTTGCGATGACTCGTTTGACCAGATCGTTCTCGTCGGGCGCGACCAGTCCGGCCCACGAACCCACGTCTTGCAAAGCCTTGGCGATCGGGTTGGTCGATCGCGTCGAGGTGTAGCCGACGTTCCACGACGACGTCGGTGCCTTGAACACCACCACATCACCGGGCTGCGGATCACCGAAGCGAAAGGTGATCTTGTCCACCACGATTCGATCACCTGTACACCCCGGACACCCATGCAGCGTGGGCTCCATGGACTGGGACGGGATCAAGTACACCCGACCGACGAACGTTTGCAGCAAGACACTCAGCACAAGCGCGACGACAACGAGTATGGCCGTCTCACGCAACCAGGACGGGGCTTTGCGTCGCTGACTGTCGAGTGCTTTCGTCATCCTGGAAGTCTAAAGCCCTCCGTCGCGTATCGTACCGAGCATGCTGTTTGTCGGTCTTCTGGTCGCTGCGCTCGGTGCGGTGATGATGACGGTCGCGACCAGGCAACTGTCGCACGCGAACGAAGGCCACTACTTGCCGGCGATCATCGGTAAATTCGCGGTTGCATCTCCTATGAACGTCACAGCTCTTCGGGTGCGAGCGCAAGCCGTCGTCGTCGTCGCTACGTTGATAGTCCTCGAAGCGACGTGGAATTACACTGCGCCCTGGCCGTCGATCATGGCCACCTGTGCGACCCTCGTTGTGCCAGTTGCAGTTCCAGTCATCGTCATCACCTCCGGACACAACAGCCGTCTGTCGGATTCGCGTCGCCCTACCTCGTGAGCACCTCGGTCGCACCAAAAGGAGAACAACCTCGATGAAGTGGTTCGTGTCGGCCCGCAGTGCCGAGACCATCAGCAGCACCATTCGTACTGGCGAATCAGCAGATTGGGACGAGGCCGTAGCGCAGGCGATACAGACCGGCCGCGAACTGACGCACGCGGACGACGGCACTCAGCTCGGCCCCGCGCGGAACTATCGAATCGGCGACGGCGAGGGGGTGTCGACCGCCGACGGCAGCAGTACCGCGAGCGAAGATGACCTCCGACGACGCATACAGCAGCAAACCGAGTACGACGCCGGAGTCGTGAACCCCGCTCCGCATCAACCCGCGTCCCCCATTCAGTCGGGGTCCGTCGCGGAACAATGGGACCGAATCTCCCAGTGGCTCAGAGGCAACCTCGCGTCCGTCTCGATCGCCGGTGCCACAGACGAACAGATTCAGGACGCAATGCGCTCAACCGGCGGCCTGTGGCCCGAGGAATTGACGTCGTTCTTCCGTCTGGTCAATGGCTTCCCCCGCGAAAACTGGGTTTCGATCTTTCCTATGCACGAGCTGTTCGATGTCGACCGCACCGTCAGCGAACGTCAGCTCGAGCTCGACATCTGGGGCGAGATCGACGCCGAGATGGGTGCCGAACCTCAGGTCGGGACGTCAGCTGGACAGTACGTCGGAACCTACTTGCCTGAATTCATTCCGTTCGCGGGAGCAGACGGCTACCTGCTGTTCGTCGACGCTCGGTGGGGCCCTCTCCATGGCTGCGTCACAGAGTTCCAGAAGGTCGACGCCGACGGCGCAGGCCCCAAGTGGCCATCGTTGAGCGCGATGTTGACGGACTTGGCCGATAGCCTCGAGACCGACACAGTCTTCGACGGTCAAACTCCTGCCGTCGTCGACGGCCGATTGCATTGGAAATAAGCAGTGGTGGCACGACAATCGGTACATACTGAGCGGATGAGAAGCGTCGGAGTTACTGCTATCGCTCTCGCGATGATGGTCTGTGCCTGCGCGCCTGCCGAAGTCGATGAACCCCGAGTTCCGGTGGCCTCGGTTCGTTCGACCCAGTTCTCCCCTCCCCCTCAGCCGGTCACCGACACTGTTCCCACCGCAGAGCAACTGACCGAACTTCTCGCTGCAAGCCTGAATTACGGTGTACGGGAGGACCATCGGGCTCGTCTGTTCGACGGACCCGTCGAACACAACGTGTCACTCGCACGCGCATGGGGTGCCCAACCCGATCCGCAACACATCGAATTCACGACGGTCGAACCCGCCGGTCCGGACGCCGTCAACGCTAGTGGGCAAGGGCATTTCGGAAATATGGAGCCCTATCCAGTCGGTCCGATTCCCTTCGTCCGTTGGGAAAACGAATGGAAGGTCTCCCGCGCCTTCGCTTGCGGATTCGTGGGCGCTTTCGACGGCCCCGACGCGTGCGCGTGAGTCGGAGTACCCGGCCCCGCATCTATCGTTCACCCTCGAGATCAAGAACATTCCAGTCGCTCAGATCCCGACGCATCTGTCTATCGTGGGTGGAGACAACCACCGCCGCGTCGGTTGCGTGCAATGCCTGGGTCAATTCGTCCACCAAAGCGATGGACAGGTGATTCGTCGGCTCGTCGAGCAACAGGACGTGTGGGCGGCGAGCCAGTGCGAGCGCCAGATCGAGTCGACGCTGTTGACCCATCGAGAGCTCCCCGATTCGCTTGTTCGCCTCCCTCGATCGCAACAGACCGAGCGAAGACAACGAGACCTTCATGCCCGCACAGGACCGGAAGTACTGCCCTGCTGAACATTCTGGAGGTAGTACGGACTCCTGCCGCAGCAGCACTACTCGCGCAGCACGAGAAGCCCGAACCTGCCCAGCCGTCGGATCCAGCTCACCCGCCAGCACGGACAGCAGTGTGGACTTTCCCGACCCGTTGGGGCCGGTCACCACCTGCTTGCCGCCCGCCTTCAGGTTCAACGCCACCGGCCCATTCAGCCGACCATCGACTGCGACATCATCCGCAATCAACAGGGAAGAACCGGATGCTGCAGCGATCTCCGGAAACCTCAACCGCTGAGGGGGGTTCCGGAACGGGCAGCAGCTGAGATTCCAAATCTTGCTGCCGGCGTTGCACGTTCCGAACGAGACCACCTGCGCGCGTGGCACGTTGATGCTTGCTCGTGCCCTTGTCGGGTCTCCAACTGCCGACGAGCCTGTTCTGCGCCTTGCTCAGATCCTCGCGCAGTCTCGCCGTCTCCGCCAACTGCTGTCGATGCTCCTGGTCCCACCTGACCAGCTCGGCAGCGCGCCCGGCGCGATAGCCGTCGTATCCGTCCCCGTAGATGCGTGGCCTGCCGTCCGGCGTCGGGTCGAGGTCCAGAATATGTTGCGCTACATCGGAGATCAGCGCACGGTCGTGGCTGACCACTACGACGCCGCCTGTACGAGCTCGAAGTCGGTCTGTCAGATAGTCGAGGCCCGCTCGGTCGAGGTGATTGGTCGGCTCGTCGAGCAGCAAGAAATCGTGATTTCCTCCGAGTAGACACGCCAGTCTCACACGATAACGTTGTCCGACAGACAGTTCGGTCAGTAGCCGAGATCTTTCGCTCACTGCGCCGAGGCCATCGAGAGCGATATGCACCCGCCGCTCGGCGTCCCACGCATCGAGAGACTCGACTCGCTCCAATGCTGTGGAGTACCTCTGCTCGGCTCTTCCGACGCCAAGAGCGAGTTCCTCCGCGGCGACATCGAGATTTGTCAAAGCCACAATCGAATCGGCGACGGATTCTCGAAGCACCTCACCCACTGTTCGTTCATCGGTGGTCACCATTTCTTGCTCGGCCACTCCGACAGTTCCGACGCATGACACGCAGCCGGAATCCGGCGTCAGCCTTCCGGCCAGGACGTTCAGGAGGGTTGACTTGCCGCACCCGTTCTCGCCCACGATCGCCCACCGCGATGCGGCAGTCACCGCGATGTCGACACCGCTCAATACAGTCGATCCTCCGAAGGCGACAGTGATGTTCGAGGCAATGAGTTGAGCGTCGGAGCGCGCAGAGACAGCTGTTGAATGTGACATTGGATCTCCAAAGAGCAAGCGCACCACAATAAGTGCGCCTGAGTTGACGGGACTGGACCACGACGGTCCCAGAACGACGGCACCAACAGACGCCGGTATTCCCGGCGCTCGGTGATGCTTACGTAGTCCGTCACTCGAAGATCAAATGCATGCCCCGACGGTAGCAAGCAGCGTCGCTGGCCTGCCACCCGTTTTCGGAAGCGAGTCGATGAAGCTATCGAATCGAGTAGAGAATTCAGGCTTGCGAGCTGAAAGTCCGGTTGCCTTTCGACACCCGGAGGTCACGCCTCAGTGCGATGGCCTCATGTCGCCGAAGTGACCTGTTCGCCAGACGACACGGAGGTGCAGTGTCGAAATCCGCCAACCATTGGAAGTCCGGTCGAGGGCCGCGGTCACCACACCTCCCGCAGTGAATGCGCAATCGTCGAGGTTGCCCTTCGGTCGATCCTTCCAGATATGTAAGGCCACCAAGTTCGCTCGAAACTGGGCACGATCTTCCTCGATCGTGATGGTGTGACCGGTGACGAGGTGCTGGGTGGCCTCGAACCGTGAGAAGTTGTGTGTGTGCGTCCGCCCGATCTCTTCGGGACCGATGGTGGTGGTGTCGTCCGGCCGAACGATCCGGCCATCGTCACCGAAAATACGACGGAGATGCTCGGCGTCGAGCTCACGATCGTCGAGGCTACGAAAGTACTCGTTGACAATAGCCAGCACCGCCTGACTATCCGACCACCGATTCGGTTCACCCTCCATTCCAAAAGTGTGCCTCCCGGAGATCACGCTCGCAACGGGTAGCACCAATCGAGTTGGGTGCATCTGAACGCACTCAACGCGGTCGGTACACCCGATTTCATTCGGGGACTTCAGGATTCGAGCGATAGGTCCCGTCGAGTCGACTTCTGATGCGGCGGATGGCCCTCCAGCCCGCGGGTGTCGCGACCGTACTCACGATCGCTCCGAAAGCGATGCCCTGTGACAGTGCCGACCATTCACCAGGACTGTCTCCGAACATCGGCCACTTGTACACAACGCCCAGTACCACCAGGAAGATCACCGCGCGCATTGCGTCCCTGTCTCTCACTCGAATCGGACAAAGTCGACCGCTCGGTATATTGTTACGGTACCGACTGCACCACAGAAGGATCGACGTGTCGAACCAGCGAACGTTTCGCGAGTACGTGATGACCGGCCCGATGAGCAAGAAGGGCGGGGCCACTCGCAGCGACTACATCAACGCTCTCGCATTGGTTCCCGCAGTGGCGGTCGGATTTCTCCTGGCTCGACTGGTAGCGAGTTTCGGATCGATTCCCCTCGACATCGCGGTCGGATGCCTGGGCGGCGCGATCACCGGAGTTCTGTACCTCTATCTTGCGTACAAGCACGACCAACGGACCTAGGTCGACCGTTCTGCACGATTCATCCGGGCCGACGAGATTCGAGGGAGCCGAGATGCCATACGAATACTCGACAACGGACGAAGCCCTCCGCAGCGAGCGACCGACCGTGCTGGCCGAGTCACCCGACCTGAACAGAACAGAGAAGGCGGTGGCGTGGCTGTCCAACATTCGCGTCTACTCGTTCGGCCTCATGTTTTCCGTATCCGTTCTCACCCCCGAACTGGACGTGGATCTGGTTCTGGGCGAGCCTGACTTTGCGCACCATCCGGGCACACGGACGTCGGTGTTGTTCGGGGTCGAGTTCGCAGACGGTCGAACCGTGGCATTAGATCGTCCGGCACCCGACAGGGTTCTGATGGAGGTCCGAGATTCATATTCAGGGGCGGGTTCGTTGCAGGCCAGCGTGCTCCTCGTTCCGATCCCTCCGCCGGGTCCTCTGCGATTCGTTACCGCTATCCCCGGGCTCGATGTATCGGAAGCAGTCGTCACCCTCGACGGCGATCACATCGTTGCAGTGTCCGAGAAGGTCGAGCGGTTGTGGACAGGTAGGCGAAATCCCAACGGGTTGGGTGGAGCAGGACTACGCGGCGGAGGATGGTTCAACCGTCTGGACTGACTGCGGCGACCGGATCGGTGTCGCCGTCGATCCGATCTAGACTCGCCTCGTGAATCCAGACGGCGAATCTTCGGGCGGCATCATTGCTCAGACGTTGCGTGAGGAGATTCTGTCCGGCCGTCGCGTCGGCGGTGAGCGGTTGGTCGAGGAGTCGATAGCCAAGGCTTTCGGCGTCTCTCGGGTACCGGTGCGGGAAGCGCTCGCCCAGCTCCAGGCCGAAGGTTTCGTCACCATCGTTCGCTATCGAGGTGCGACGGTCTCGACAACGCTGCACAAGGAGAACAAGGAACTCCTCGAAGTTCGACACGGGCTGGAGGTGTTGGCCGCTCAGCTCGCCGCCAAGAACAGGGGCGGCTCGGTGGCGGATGAACTCACCGCAGTAGTCGAGCAGGCCCGGGCACAGTCCCCCACCGCGGACACGACCCGACCGTTTCACGACCTGGTCGCGATCGCGGCAGGCAACGATCAACTGCGCGAGATGCTGGCCGGGGTCAATCGCCGGGTGGCCTGGGGTCTCGGCCACGATCCGGGCGCGTCCGTCCACGATCACGCGGCCCTGGCTGCGGCAATCCTCAACGGTTCACCCGTACAAGCCGGTTTTTTGATGGACGAACATCTCCGACGTGACGAGACCAACGCCCCAGGCGAGGCCTGAAGCGCAAAGTCGTATACGATTCGATGGATATATCCAGTCCTTAACATGTTCGTAGCGGGAGATAACTGAAATGACACACTTTTTGTATACAAATTAGGCAGTCGTTTCGGAGAGTTACGAGAGGCGACTCACCGGAAACATCCGTTGCCGGTGCCTGCCAGCCCGCTGGAGCACACCATGTCTGCCTCTACCTCGGAATCCGTCCCACCTACCCCCATCCCCCCGAACGAACCCACACCGCCACCCGCATCAGGACTGACCAATGCGCTCGATCGCATCGGCTTCACCCGAGTGCAAGGTGCAGTGATCCTGCTGCTGATGGCCGGTCTGTTCTTCGACAGCCTGGAGCAGAACTCGACCGGCGCGATGGGACCGCTCATCAAGGAATCTCTCGGAATCGGTAACGCCCAATTGACACTCATCAACACAGCCACCGTGATCGGCGGTCTCGTGGGACGCCTCGTCGGCGGATACATCGCAGACCGCTGGGGTCGCCGAACTGCGTTGAGCCTCAACCTTCTCGTCTACACGCTCGGTGGCCTGATCAGCGCCGCGGCCGTGAGCTACGAAATGTTGCTCGCCAGCCGCTTCATCGTCGGCATCGGCCTCGGCGGCGAATTCACTGTCGGCTTGGCCATTCTCGCCGAACTCGTTGCAACCCGACACCGCGGCTCATTGCTGGCGACGCTCAACATCTCGTCCGGCGGCATCGGCAATATCGCCTCCTTCGGCTTCTTCATGCTGGTACTCGGCCCGCTCGGTGGCATGCTCGGAGGCGACGACACCTCGTGGCGCTGGACCTACGTCATCCTCGCGTTGCCGGCAGTACTGGTGGTCTTCTTCCGTCGCTATCTGCCCGAGTCTCCTCGGTTCCTGATGTCCAAGGGCAGGGTCGACGAGGCCAATCGCAGCCTGACTCGGCTGGCCAGCGGCTCCATCTCCGGTCTCCGAAACCCCGGACCGACAAAGCAATTCGTCACTGCCGAGGACATTCTGCCCAGCACCGAGAAGACGTCGTACGCCGAGGTCTTCAAGGGACAGAACTTGCGCCGCACAGCCGCCGTCGGAGCCGCGTCGTGGATGTCCTTCGGTGCTCAGGTCACGCTGCTGTTCCTGATGCCGATCCTGTTGGTCTCCCGCGGTTATTCCCTCACCGACTCACTGTTGTTCACGATGATCATGAACATCGGCAGCCTGTTCGGTGCCTGTGCCGCATGCTATCTGGCCGGACGCGTCCGTCGACGCCCCACCGTCATGACCGCTGCGACTCTCGGTTGCATCTCCGCCATCGCCTTCGCAACCCTGGCGAACAGCGTTGCCACCATCTTGATCCTCGGCGCAATCTTCCAGTTCTTCACGATGATGCTCAACACGATGCTCTCGGTATGGACACCCGAACTGTTCCCCACGTCCATCCGCGGCATGGGCACCTCGGTGGTCAACGGAATCGGCAATGTCGCCGGAGCCGTCATGCCGTTCGCCGCACTGTTCTTCTTCGATATCGCCGGTGTTGCTGGGGTCTTCATGATGATCGCCGGCATGTACGTCCTCCTCGTCGTCGCCGCGAAGTTCGGCCCGGAGACCTTCGGCCGATCGTTGGAGGCGGTGAACGAAAAGGATTTCGTAGCAGCGTAATTCAGAGCCGTATCACGAAAGAAAGAAGAGAACACCATGACCGACTTCCTGTCCATCTCCGCTACCGCGCACGGACTGAACTACCTTCCCGAGTACTACGCCGATCACGCAGGACTTTTCGCAGACAACGGCCTGTCCGTCCATGCGAAGGCATGCGATCCGTGGACCGGCGTGCTCGACGACCTCGCCAGCGGCGAAGCCGACATCGCTCTCGGCGGTCTGTGGGTCCCCGGAATGTACTGGGGCACATCACGACAGCTCACCGTCTTTGCGCAGCTCAATCACCAGTTCCCCAAAGCCCTCGTCATGCGGGAACCGACACCGGATGGATTCGACTGGTCGATGCTGACCGGAAAGACCGTGCTGGCTCCGGGAATCGGCGGTAGTGCACCGTACGCAATCACCGCAGGCATGATGCGCGAGAGTGGAGTCGACTCGTCTCGCACCACCTTCTTGCGAGATTTGTCGACGCCGATGTTCGTCGAACTGTTCGAGGACGGCCTGGGCGATGCGATCATTCTCGACATCACGACCGCCCAGATCATGTCCGATCGCGGCACCGGGCACATCGTCGTCGAATACGCCGAGGTCGGTGGACTCGGACCGAACAGCGTGTACTACTGCCGCACAGACCGTTTCGAGGAACTCGAAGAGCGTCTGGTGAAGTTCGCGACGGGTCTCGACGCCGCTATGGCGACAGTCAAGGCCACCCCGGTGACCGAGCTGGAACCGCTGCTTGCCGAGCACTGGCCGAACATCGCAATGCCAACGCTCTCTGCGGCATGCACCAGAATTCAGCAGTCGCAAACCTGGGACACCGTCCGTATCGACGGCGATGCCAGTGACCGCTGGATGCGAATACTGCAGGAAGAAGGCATGGTTCGCTCGGCACCGGCGTTCGCAGACCTGGTCACTTCTCGCGTCGTCGACGCAGCCGAGCTCACGTCTGTCGGCTGACCATGACACTGGTACTGCGCCATTCGGAGATCTCGTCGCTGCTCGACCGCACGGCAGTGTTCGGTGCGGTGGAGCGCGCCTTGGCCGAGCTGTCCACGGGTAGCGCTCAGAATCCGGCTCCGCCGTCGATGGACGGGACCGAGGACGGTCGGATCATCCCTATGGTGGCGCAGTCCGGCACCGCTGAGCTTGCAGTGGTGAAGGTGTTGTCGGACCTGCCGGGGAACCGCGCACGCGGCCTTCCCCGGCAGCGCTCGACCATGTTGGTGACGTCGACTCGCACCGGCGAGTGCGTCGCAGTACTCGACGGCCGGGCGATCACGGCGATTCGTACGGCTGCCGCCAGTGCCGTGGCCACCGCGCACCTCGCACGTGCCGACAGTTCCGTCGTGGGCGTCGTCGGCGCCGGTAACTTGGCCGTCGAACACGTTCGTGCGCTACACGGCGTACGCGATCTCGAGAGCGTCGTCGTCTGGTCTCGATCCGCGGATACCGTGGAACGGTTTCGTGACAGCATCGCGGACCTGGATCTGAAGATCGAACATGCCGTGTCGGTCGAAGATGTTGTGCGGCAATCCCATATCGTCTGCACGCTCACCCCGTCGATCACTCCGATCCTGCTCGGCGCGTGGTTGAATGCGGGCACTCACCTCAATGTCGTCGGAGCCGCGCCGCGTCCGGGCGAACGCGAGGTCGACGGCGACGCCATGGCGCGGTCGAGGGTGGTGGTCGACAGCACTGCGACAGCGCTGTCCAAGTCCGGTGATGCGCTGCTGGCGATCGCCGAGGGTGCCGTCGACGAGAGGCACTTCGATACCGAACTCGGCGACGTCATCACCGGCCGGAAGACCGGACGATCGACCGACGCGGAGATCACGCTGTTCGACTCCACCGGGATCGGACTCGAGGATCTTGCGGTCGCAGAATTGGTGATCCAGCGCGCCCGTGCCGCCGGAGTGGGAACCGAGATCGATCTGACGTCGTGACCGCCTCCGCAAACGCGCGCGCGTTTGCTGAACGCGCGCAAGATCGCGTCCGATTCGGGCCTATTCCCCTCGCGTCTGACAAACGCGCGCGCGTTTGCGAAAGACCCCACCCCGCACCCGCACCCCGCCGCACCACGCACCCCGCACCCCGCACCCCACCGGCCACGCACCCCGCCTGCGGATGAATGCGACTCTGTTGCACTCTGACCGACTGGCACCCACATTGATCCGGATCTCAGGCGCGCTTGGACAAGTACATTCGTTCGTCTGCGATTCGCAGCAGTTGGTCCGGGTCGGTGGTCGGTTCCCAACTCCATCCGACGCTCACCGATACCGGGATGTCTGCGCCGTCGATGTCGTAGGTACCGGCGAGGAGGCCGCGGACTCGGTCGGCGAGGCGTTCGACTCCTTCGGCCGATCGGGCAGTGTGCAGCAGGGCGACGAATTCGTCTCCACCGATGCGGCAGGCCACATCGTCCGCGCGCACGTTGTCGAGGATGCGACGTCCGATGGCGGCGAGCACGCGATCGCCCACTGCGTGCCCGAATCTGTCGTTGATGGATTTGAACGCGTCGACGTCCACGAAGAGCATTCCGACCGGCCGATCGATGGACTTGTCTCTGAGACTGTTCAGCTCGGTCATCAGTCGTCGACGATTTCCCAGCGAGGTGAGGTCGTCGATCAGCGCCTGTCGTTCGAGTCTTGCTTCGGCGGCCTTGCGTGCGGTGATGTCCTGGATCTGCGCGATGATCACGTCGCCGGATTCGTCGTCGCGCACCACGGTCGCGTTGCGCTGCACCCAGATGGTGGCACCGTCCTTGCGGATGTACCGCTTCTCCGACGCCACGTTCGTCAGAGTCCCGTCGGCCAGTCCCTTCAGATGTTCGTCGGCGAGGGGGATGTCGTCGGGATGGGTGATGTCACGAAAAGTTTTGTGCTGCAGTTCTTCTGCGGTGTAGCCGAGTAGTTCGCACAGAGCTTTGTTCACCTGGAGCCATCGTCCGTCGCGGGTCATCACAGCTTTGCCGATCGGGGCGTTCTCCATCGTGATTCGAAACAGTCGTATCGCGCGATCGCGCTCCCGTTCGATCTCGGCGCGGGCGCTGACGTCGACGACCAACGCGGTGAATCCGACGACGGTGCCGTCGACGATGTCGGGGACGTAGGTGGCCTGCGTGACGCGCACAGCGCCGTTGACGTCGATGAGCGTCCGGTCGAACTGCTGCTGTTCACCGCCGAGCGCAGCGGTGATGTACGGCAAGTTCAGTTGATACAGCGCCTCCCCGAGCAGTTCACTGATGTGCTTACCGACCAGAACCGACGGCTCGATGCCGAAGTAGTCCGCATACACCTTGTTGGCAAAGACGTTGTGAAGGCCGGAGTCCCAATAGCCGATCATCGACGGCAACTGATCGACGGCGCGGCGCATCACCTCGTTCGATGAATTACGCATGACGGTCATGACCCACCTCATTTGCGACGCCGACCTCGCAACGGTACCGAAAGTATTCGCACTTGGCCTGTAAGAAGCACGCATCAACTCACATGCGTGCGCAAGTGCGCACATATGTGTACGTTGGACCCATGCTTCTCGCCAACCTCGCATTCCGACGCCTCTTCACGGCGCAGGTCGTCGCGCTGATCGGCACTGGGCTGCTGACGGTGGCCCTGGGCCTACTCGCCTACGACATCGCCGGCAGCTCCGCCGGAGCGGTCCTCGGCACCGCACTGGCGATCAAGATGATCGCGTATGTCTTTGTCGCACCTATTGTTTCGTCGTTGACGAACGCGCTCCCCCGCAAGCTCGTACTCGTCACCGCGGATGCCGTGCGGGCACTCACCGCGGTGGCATTGCCCTTCATCGATCAGGTGTGGCAGATCTACGTCCTGATCTTCGTTCTGCAGGCGGCGTCGGCGACCTTCACGCCCACCTTCCAAGCGGTCATCCCTGCGGTCGTTCCGGACACACACCAGTACACCCGCGCATTGACGCTGTCCCGTCTCGCTTACGACCTCGAATCCCTGGTGAGCCCGTTGATCGCGGCCGCACTGTTGACGGTGATCAGCTTTCACACCCTGTTCGCCGGGACGGCACTGGGCTTTGTCGTCTCCGCGGTGATGGTGATCGGGACTCGTCTGCCGAAGTACGTTGCGGCCGAACGCAGCAGGCCGACCGACGGAATCAGGACGTTCACGAAAAGCCATGAGCTGCAGGGCTTGATGGCATTGAACACGGTGGTTGCCGCAGCCACGGCGCTGGTGACCGTCAACTCCGTGGTCTACGTTCGCGATCTGTTCGGAGGTGGAAGCAGCTCACTGGCCATCGCGCTCGGTTTCTACGGTGCCGGCTCGATGGTCGCAGCACTGTGCATCCCGCGAGCCCTCGGATCTACTAGCGACCACCGCCTCATGCTGACCGGTGCCGCAGTAGCCGTCGCGGGAACCGCCGCGGCAACGGCAGTCTCGACCCTGAGCGGAGGGCCGGCGGCCTGGATTGCTCTCGCCACCACATGGTCGATATTGGGCATCGGAACCTCGATGATCAACACGCCGTCGGCGAGAATTCTGCGTCGTGAATCCGACGAGAGAACTCGAACGTCGATCTTCACCGCGCAGTTCTCGCTGTCTCATGCGGCGTTTCTGATCACGTATCCGGTCGCAGGCTGGGTGGGGGCACAATTCGGACAGTTCACCGCGGCGGCAGTGCTCACCGGCTTGGCTACACTTGCGGGACTGTCCGCAGCACGCCTGTGGAGTCGCTCCCGTGATCCGGTCGTCGTCTCCGCGTAGGGAGAAGACGTTCGATGCCACCGAAGAAGGAACCGCGCATCAGTCTCGACCATGCCGTCCAACCCGACTCCGCCCGCCTGGCGACTGCCAGTGACACCTTTCGAATGCTGTCCGATCCCACTCGACTCCACATCCTCTGGCTGCTCGATCGCGGTCCCGCGGACGTCAGCGCACTCACCACAGCCACCGGAACCTCGCGTACCGCCGTCAGCCAGCATCTGGCCAAACTCCGATTCACCGGACTCGTCGAGACCCGACGCGAGGGCCGCAACGTCATCTACCGCTTGGCCGACGGCCACCTCGCCCGTCTCGTGCGGGAGGGCCTCAATTTCGCCGACCACAAGGTAACCGGCGAACCTCCACACGAATAGCAAGGAAGCACTCGATGAAACGCCTGGCCGTTATTGCAGCCACTGTTCTCGCCGCGACGGCGCTGTCGATCGCTCCCGCGTCCGCGCACGCAGCTCTCCAGTCGAGCAATCCTGCCGAGAACGCCGCGCTCGACGCCGCGCCGGACGAGGTGACCTTGACGTTCAATCAGGCGGTGCAGTCGAACTTCGCCACCGTCACCGTCATCGCGCCCGACGGGATCGATTGGGCAGCATCGGATCCCGCTGTCGACGGCAGCACGGTGACGGTCGATCTCGACGGCCTCGGCTCGGCAGGCGAGTACACCATCGGCTATCGAGTGGTCTCGGCCGACGGGCATCCGATCACCGGCAGTGTCCCGTTCCAGCTCACCCAGGCATCCCCGGCGGCGACAACACCGCCGACCACGAACCTCGACTTCACCAACGAGGCCGCACAGGCCGCACCTCAGGACACCGAGGTGGTCGAGGACAACAGCGGCTTCCCGATCTGGATCGTTGCGGTCGTCGTCGTCGCGGTCGGTGCATCGGGTGTCCTGTTCGCACTACGTAAGCGCACCCCGTGACGATCCACGAAAACCTTTGGTGTCAGGGTCGACCGGCCTGGCTGGAAACACCGAGATAGCCGTCGAGCTCGGCGCGCAATTCGTCCGCGGTGCTCGTGGCGCTTCCGATGGCAACCGGTGCGCGTCCGGGGACTTCGAGCACGACGGTCGGTCATGGTGCCAGCGTAGGAGCGGTGCCGAGGCATTGCACTCCCGGCCAGTGCGGACGTGAGAACATGCAGCATGAGCGACGGTGGGTCACGCCCCAAGTCCGATGGCCGTAAGCGGCGTTGGGAACAGCACAACACCGATCGTCGACGCCATATCATCGCGGCCGCCATGACGGTGCTGGCCCGCGATATCGCACCCGGTGAACGGCTCACCACCGCTCAGATTTCCGCGGAGGCCGGGGTCCATCGCACCGGGCTCTACCGTCATTTTCGAGATCGCACCGACCTGGACACCGCCATTCAGCGGGCCATCTGCGACCAGTTGACGGCCGCCCTGGTTACCTCGTTCGAGTTGACCGGCACCCCACGCGATGTGGTTCATCGCACGGTGAGCACCTACGTGCGATGGGTTGCCGAACATCCCGCGTGGACGCGTTTCGTCGAACAGGATGTCAGCGCCGACTCGCCCACTCCCCTCGAAGAAACCAATGCGATGCTGGCCGAGCAGCTGGAAGCGAGCGTTGCCGCGTTCCTCGCGATCGTGCACGCGGACCTGACCGCCGACGACTGGTCGCTGGTACGGCCGTGGGTGGCAGGACTGGTCTCCGGGTGCATGGGCGCGGTACGCAGTTGGAGCGGGCAGACCGAATCACGCACCGGCCTGGACCATTTCGCCACGTTCCTGGCCGACACCATCTGGCTCCAGGTCAAGGGACTCGGTGCCTCCCGCGGCATCGCCATTCCCCAGGTCCCTCTCGAAACCGTCCCTCTCGACACCGCCCGAGAAGCTCAGCCGAACGACGGCTCACTGCGGTAGCGCGACGGCCGTCCGTCGATACCGAGGGCACGCCACACGCGTCGGGACACTCGGTTCATCAGTCCCAATTCGCCGGCAAGCATCCGTACGTCACCGAAGGTGTCGCGCAATATCTTTCGTGATGAGTCACTGTTCCACCACACGGCGTCCACTACCTCGTCGGGGATGTCGAGGTCGCGTCGCATCTGCTTGCTCGGTTTCATGATGACGTCGCACAGCAGTCGCATGATGACCGGCGTCAGGATCGAGATCGATGCCTTCTCGAAGGGGCCGAGGCGGGGAGCCTTGTACTGCAGGAACTGATGCGCGAAGCCGATGTGGCGGGCTTCCTCGGCGATGTGAATCTGCATCACGCGCTGGACCAGTGGGTGTCCGACGCTCCCGGCACGCAGAACGCCCTTCTGCATGTGGTCGATCGGCTCTTCTCCCGCGAGGACGCCGACGAAGAATCCGAACGGCGCAGATCGGCTGGCGAACAGTGCGAGCACCGGCACGATCTTGCGGAACCATGCGGGCCCGCCTGGCACGTCGATGCCGATGCGGTTCACCAGTTCCTGGAACATCTGGGTGTGGTGGCACTCTTCGGTGGCCTCGTGCGTCGAGTACCGGAATTCGGGTGAGTCGTTGGGCAACGTCAGGGCGTAGTGCATGAGGCCGCTGATGAGGATCTGCTCGAACTGCAATCCCACCTTGACCATGCTGGCCTGGCGATACATGCCGATGTGGATCTGCCGGTCCAGGGGAAGTGACTTGTACCAGTCGGTGTGACCGAGCGGGTCCGCGTCGGGCAGCACCCAGCGCGGATCGTTGGGAACGATCGCGTACTCGGGCTCGTCCCACGGAATGTCGAGGAAGGCGTCGAAGTGCTGATGCACCGATGCCGTCGACAGCGCATGCAAGGTGTCTCGGTAGACCGTCCGAGAGTCGTCGACTGCAGTCATGGTGTTCCTTCCGCCTGCGTCCGAACAATATGTACGAAGAATGTGTACGCAACACAGCGTCACACATAAACCGAGTTAGTGCAACGGACCGTCGCAGATACTCCAGGAATTCGCTTCGAAACGACGAAACCGGCCGACCGCTGTGCGGTCGACCGGTCTCCAGAATGTTCGTTCACCGTCGTCGTGCATAGAAACTCGTAGCGGGCTACGAGGTTCCGCTCACGTGCGACGAAGTCGCTCTACAACACCATCGCAAGGAAGCCCACGCCGACGATGATGCCGAGAATTCCGGTGCCGATGGCCAACGCCGTGTCGGTGCGTTCGGCACGCTCCCCGGTGAGGTCGGGGGTGCGGTCGGCCCACAGCGCGGCGGCGACGGCGATGATCCCGGCGGCGATGCCGAGCCCGGCGGCCCAGAACGAGACGATCGACATCGCGCCGAGCATCACGGCGATCTCGGTCACCTGAGCGCGGGTACGGATGCGTCGGTTCCACCACTTCGGCGACAGGTCGTCGTCCATATCGTGGGCATCGAAATTCGGGGAGGTGACAGTCACGGTTCTCTCCTTCCTCAGGCAGGCTGAGCTGGGGTTCGGTGCGCGAAAGTACGCTCCACTATTTTGGCACTCGGCAACCGAGAGTGCCAATCCCCTGCTAGGACGCAATGAGGCTCGAGGGCCGTTCGACGAGTAGCTCACGAATTTCGCGCTCGGACACACCGTTGCTCCGCAACCACGCTCGTGTCCCGCTCAGCCACTCCTCGATATCGGGATTGGCCGGCTGCCCGAGGTCGGAACTGAGGATCACCCGCGGATGCGCCCCGATGGCCGTCAGGAGTTCCTCCGGCGTGCGCCGCTTCAGGATGTACGTCAGACCGGTGAGTTCGATGAAGACCTGTTCGAGATCCGCGAGGGCACGAAGGTCGTCGTCGGTCAGTCCGACCATGGGGTGAGTGGCGTGCGTGACGACGATGCGCGAAACTCCATGCTCGACGGCACAATCGACGACGCGCATCACCTCGTCGCGCACGCAGTGGCCGGTGGCCAACACAACCGGCAGATCGGCACAGGCGGCAATCACCTCGACGGTCTCGGGCAGCAAGCGACCCTCGTCGTCACTCACACGTATGCCCACGCTGCGGGCGCCGATGTCCGGATGGAACGCATCCTGCGACGGGGCATGCGCATGCCCGGTCAGTGTGGGCAGATAGATCAGCGGGCGAGCCGGAGAATCGGGCCCGTGGGTCAGCACCGCTTGCTCGACGACCCTCGGATCGAGGCCACCCGCAAGATGATTGAGCACCACCGAGCCCGATACCGGTAGTCCTCGTCGGCGAGCCTCCCAGGCGACCGCGGTGGTGGAGGCCAGGTGAGACTTGACCACCACCCATCCTGCGAGCCGCCGATACTCCTCACCCGCCTCCAGCACAGTGCGCCGTCGCCGCAGCGTATCGACCCCGGCGTGGTGGTGGATATCCACGAACTCCAGATGCACAGGGTCCGCCATCACGGCCTTGCCGGCTCCCACGGTGTCGCGTAGCCGAATTCGCTTCGCGCTCGGTCCAATCGAGTACCGGCCCGCACTGCGTCGGCGATGCGTCGTTCGGTCTCGTCGACCTGTGTTGCGCGCTCGGCCACCGCCTCCGCGATCGCCCGAGGAATCCGAATCGCACCGTTGTCGTCGGCGACGATCACATCGCCCGGGCTCACTCGCACCCCGTGTACATCGATGTCGTTGCCGGTTGCCGCGAGCGTGACGCGATTCTTTCCGCTGACCATCGACACCCCGGTGCTGAACAATGGGTACCCGTGGCTTCGGATCTCGGCGATGTCGCGGGCGGAACCGTGAATCACCGTGCCGGCGACACCGCGCTGCATGGCCACCGCGGTCAGGATGTTGCCCCAGTTGGTGCATTCGAGGCTGCCACCGTTGTCGACGACGATGACCGCCCCGGCGGGCACGTCGTCGATGTAGTTGGCGGCATTGTGGAAGGTTGTCGTATCTTCCACCGGCCCGTACGTGACGGTGTAGGCGACCCCGACCATGGTCACTCCCGGTACCCGACAAGCGATTCCGGTGAGCACACCCGGAATGCCGAGGCTGTCGAGGGCATCGGACACTGCGGCGGTGTCGGTGAGGCGGAGGCGATCGATCACGTCGTCGAGCGCGGGTGCTGGCAGTGTCACGATAGCTCCTCGATGATGGCCTTGGCGGCGATGGATGTGCTGGCGGAACCGCCGAGATCGTACGTAACGGTGGTCCCGGCACGGATGACGTTCGATACCGCGGTGCGAATTCGGGAGGCCGCGGCGTCCTCACCGAGATGCTCGGCGAGCTGCGCGATGGTCAGGATCATGGCCATCGGATTGGCTCGCCCGGCTCCTGCCATTCCGGGCGCGCTGCCGTGGACCGGCTCGAAGTAGCACCCACCGTCGCCGATGTTCGCGCTACTGGCCAATCCCAACCCTCCCATCACACCCGCGCCGAGATCGGAGAGGATGTCTCCGAACATGTTCTCGGCGACGACGACGCCGAATCGCCCAGGGCTCTTGACCATCCACAGTGCGACGGCGTCCACGTTGGCGATCTCGAAGTCGATATCGGGGTAGTCGGCGGCAATGGTCTCGAGCCGTCCGCGCAGGAAGTTGCTGCTCTGCCGCAGCACATTCGGCTTGTCTGCGAGTGTCACGAGCGAGTGCCCACCCACCACCGCACGCTCGAAGGCGAAGCGCAGTAGCCGATCGATTCCTACCCGGGTCTGCAGGCGAAGACTGACACTGGTGTCCGCGGGTCCCGAGGCGGCCGCATTCGGGTGATTCGACACCAGATCCCAGAGTTCGCCGTCGAGTCCGTGGTAGTCGAATCCGGCATACAACCCCTCGGTGTTCTCGCGGACCACCTCGAAGGCGAAGGTGTCTGCGCGGTAATCCGTGACCGGACGCAGGTTGGCGTACAAGCCGAGTCGCTGCCGAAGCTGGATGACGGGCGATACGAATCGCACACCGGTGCCGCGAAGCTCCACGGGCAGTTCGGCTTCGGCCTCGCGCAACGGCTTGCTGGTGATCGCCGCGAGCAGACACCCGTCCGTCCGGTCGATGAGATCCCACGTCCGTTCCGGAACCGGGTTGCCCTCGGTCTGCCAGCAGGACCATCCGACGTCACCGAATTCGAGTGTCCAGTCGAGGCCTGCAGCGGCGATGATCGGCAGGGCTGCATCGGTCACCTCGGGACCGATGCCGTCGCCGGGCAATACTGCGATGGTGGTCATGCCGCTCCTTCGATGTTGTGGCGGTTCGTGTCTCGCGCATCTGCGAATATCGGGTGCGCCGCGAGAGCACGCGCGACGGCCGGCCAGTTGTCTCGATGTGGACGCATTCCGGAACGAGGGATATCGGCGATCACACCGTGTTCGGGTACACGAACGGTTGCCGTGGTGACCAATCTGGATTCCTGGCCGACGATCGCGAGCATCGGCCCTCGGTGATCCGCAACGACAGGTTCGAGGTCGATCGAGGTCAGCATCGACATCCCCATCTCGATCCGGCGGCAGGCGTCGTCGATGTCGTCGATACGGGTTGCTGCACCGTCGACGGACGGAGACCGAACAGAGTGCGATCGGACGTAGAAGTCCAAGGTGCGTAGAGCGTCGTCGATCCTCCGGTGCCGGGCAAGTTCGGCTACCTCGCCGAGCCGCTGCGCCAGTGATGCGTCGGCGATCGTCGGTGCCGACACGGTCAACACCGCGGCGTCGGGCGCTACCGCGGGCAACATTGCCTGGACCACTGCACCGCCGAATGCGTTACCGCAGAGCAGATTCGACTCCGCCAGATCCGGTCGACGACGCAGCCATTCGGCGGCCACGTCCGACACGGACATCGCATCGTCCTCGAGAACGGCGAGGGTGTCGACAAGCTCCACCTGGTAGCCCGCCGCCCGTAGCCAGGCGCTGATCGGATCGAAGAAGCCCGGATCGAACACCGGCTGGACGGGCCCGAAGACCACGGCACGTCCCCGCGTCACGAGGCGATACCGTGCAGGTCCCGGGCCGCGAGAACGGAGTCCCGATGGCTGCCGCGGAAGTGCTCACGCTGGTCGATGGACAGATCGAAGTGGCCCATCAGCAGATCGGTCATCGGAATTGCGGGCCGCGACTCCGCTACAGATGCGGCAAGAAAGTCCGAAAGCTCCAGTACGGTACCGAGATCCACAGCTCGCGAGTCGATCGCGGGGTCACGATCGAGGTATGCGATCCACTGCTCTGCGATGAGATTGCCCGCACCTTTGCCCATACCGAGAACCGACGAGTCGATCCACGTGGCACCGCTGCCCACAGCGGCGAGGGCGTTGGCGAGGGCCAATCCGAGATTGTTGTGGGCGTGCAGACCCGCCGCGGCCGGGGTGACGATCTCCACGAGATTGATCAGCGATCCGACATCCGAGGGGCGGAGGCTGCCGTTGGAGTCGGCCAGGTACACCACGTCCGCACCGGCCTCGCTGGCACGCAGTGAGAGATCGGCGATCTCCCGAGGTGCGAGACGGCTGACACGAGTCAAGTTGGCGCACACGGTGAATCCCATGTCCTTGGCCGCAGTGAGCATCGCGAAATCGGACTCCGCCGGCGACTGCGTCAGGCACAACCGCATCAATCGCGCCCCCGCGTCGTACGATGCCGCCACGTCGGCGTAGCTCATGTTCTTCGGGTGTCCGATCAGACCGGTGTGATCGGGCCCGATGTGCTGCGCCAGTGCTCGCACGTAGTCCGGATCACCTCGCCCGGTCAGTCCGGTGCTCTTCGACGGATCGAAAGACCCTTTGAGATAGGCGATTTCGACCCAGTCGAAGCCTGCATCGACGCTTCGCCGCGCGTGCTCGAGTGCATAGTCGAGTGTGAAGTTGAAACCGTTTCGATAGCCGCCGTCTCGCAGCGTCACATCGATGTTCGTGATCATGGAGCCCCCAGTCCGCTGAGAAAGTGTCGGATCGTGACACACGTTCTGCGGGAGGCGTCGTCGCGTCCCAGGGAGAAAGTTAGGAAAGCTATTCGAGTTGCGCAACCGGCGACGGGCGGTCGTGACCCGCACCACGAAACCGGCCGTGAACAGCGCGTTAACGATAGCTATGTGCTCGGTAATGTCCCCAGGTGAAACGCGGGCTCCCCGGACCGACGGGCTGATCCGGGGAGCGTGTTCCTTACATCCACTTTTGAATCAGGGATTGTGCTCGCGGGCACTGGACACGAAGACCACCGCGGCGATCAGCGAGGTGATGCCGGCGAACCAGTAGAAGGTTTCGGTGATGCCGAGGTGTGTCGACACCAACCCCGCGATGATGGCGGGCACGGAGATCGCGATGTACGCGATCACGAAATACGCGGCCAGCACTTCGCCGCGCTGGGCATCGGGTGCCGCTTGGGTCACCCGGCGCGTTCCTGCCATGAAAGCGAGGCCGAAGCCGACACCGGTTGCGATGGCTCCGGCGAAGAAGGTCACCGAGGTGGACGTGGCAAGTCCGATCGAGGCCAGGACGAGGCCCACGATCAGCGCAGCAGATCCAACCAGTGCCGACGAGCGAATGGTGGCCGCGGGCCTGGTGAGATTCCAGATCAGTTGGCTGACCCCGCCGACGCCCTGAACGGCCAGAATCACCAGACCGGCCACCAGATGATTGTTGACGTGCAGAAGTTCCTTCGCGATGGTGCCGCCGAGCGCGAGATACAGGCCACCGACCGACCACGCCGCGGTCACGCTGAGTCCCCCGATGGCGAACTCACGGCGGATACCCGCGGGCAGGCTCAGTCGCTGGATTCTGATCAGGCTGCTACGCAACGACTGGCGATTCGCCACCGTCTCCGGAACCCAGATCGCGATCCCCACCAGAACCACCACGGACAGTCCGGCCACCACCAGGTACGGGGTCACCAACCGCGCCGGTGCCCACTGCGCCAACACGCCGGTGAGCACGGCACCGAAGGCGATGCCCGACGCCGTCGCCGTGCTGTTCACCAGGGACGCGACGCGATGATCGCGGCGAAAGTGCAACTCCGACAACGCAGCACCGGCTGCACCGGTGAACACGCCGGTGGCGGCACCCTGGATCGCACGGGCCGCGTACAGCCATCCCACGTTGTCTGCGAACACGAAGACCACCATGCTCGCCGCCAGGACTCCGATGCTGCCGAGCATCACCGGACGCCGGCCGATGCGATCGGACAGACCACCCATCATCAGCAAGGCGAGCAGCACACCGCCCGCGTAGATCCCGTAGATGAGGGTGATCGTGGTGGCCGAGAATCCCCACTTCGCCTGGTAGTCGACATACAGAGGCGAGGGTGTTCCGCTGGCGGCCAGGGCCAGCGCGGTGGCGGCGGTGACCAGCCAGAAGGACAGGCGCGATGCCGGCGGGGCAGGCGCGGCAGCAGACGCCGCCTCGATCGCATCTTCGACCAAAGCGGATCCGACGACATCGTTCGATGCGAATGCGGCCGTGTCGCCGCTACTGGTACGTGCAGTGGATGTCACGAGAATGCTCCGTTCGCGTGCTCGTCGGGTACGCACGAGTGATGTGAATGCAGATGGACCGACACGGCGGTGTGTCGACACAGACGAGGCTAGCGACAGGAGATCGGTATCGGGTAAGACCGAATCAGCGTAGGGGGTATAGCCTGGGGGCTATGTCCTTCGGATATGGCCCGGCGAGCCGACGATGACCGACCTCGACGAGATCGCCATGCGCCATCTCCGCTACTTCCTCACCGTGGTCCGCGAGGGCAGCGTGTCTGCGGCAGCCAAGGAACTGCGTATCGCCCAGCCGAGTCTGAGCAATCAGCTGCGCAAGCTCGAAGCGCGTGTCGGCGTCGAGCTGTTCGCCCGCTCGGCCGGTGGGATGACCCTGACGCCTGCCGGCAGAATCTTCCTCGACGGCGTGGAGACCATTCCCACCCAGTTCAGAGCGGCAGTTGCCAATGCTGTGCGAGCAGAACACAACTGGTCGATCGGGGTGTGTTCGGGCGTTCCGTCGCACGTCATCGAGTTGGTGGAACGAGCGCTCGAGCGGCAGGCCCGGGATGCAATGGGGACCTCGGCCAGCATCGAACTGCGCTCGGCCGGCTCGACGCGACAGGCCACGCTGCTCGAGCACGGAGAGCTCAGCTTCGGGCTCGCGCGGTTGCCGCTCGACAACGACCGGCTGGTCGCCGCGCAGGTGTGGCGCGAGGAGCTCGGTGTCGTGGTGGGCAAACACCACCCGTTCGCCGCCGGCCCCACCGTCACCTGGTCGCAGCTCGTCACTCAACGACTTCTGTGGTTCGACACCGCGAAGGCCCCGCTCTACGCAAGCTCACTCCTCACCGCCCTGCATGCGGCCGGTTGGGCACCCGACCTCGTGGTTGCCGACACCAGCCGCCACATCTTGTTCCAGCATCTCCTGCAGACCAACCCCGATCTGGTGTCGTTGCGGCCACGGTCGGCGATCGAACCGGATCCCATCCTGCAGTGGAAATCGATCTCCGACGGGCCCGCGCTGGAAGAGAGGCTCGGCCTCACCGCCATGCAGGGAACCGACTACGCCGAGATCGTGCAACGCGCCGCCGTGGCCAGTGGATGGCTGTCCGGGGTATAGCAGTTTCGATATGTGACAACGGCCACTTGCCGGTACATGGCTCGGTACACACTGTTAGCGTCGGCAGCGTTCACAGCGGTCGGATCGACCGGCCGACACTTCCCTCCCGTTGTCAGGAGCTGCAATGCCGATACTGCACATCGTTCAAACCCCGGGACAGTCGCCCGAGGCGAAGAAGGAACTGCTGGAGAAGCTGACGTCGACCTACGTCGAGGTCACCGGCGCAAAGCCCGCCAGTGTCTGGGCGACCATCGAAGAGGTGTCGAAGGACGACTGGTCGATCGGCGGCGAGACGCTGGCCGATCGCGCCGCGAAGGCAGCGCTGAGTTCGTAACCCGCGCAACGTGACTGGATCGACCGAAGGCGTGTTCTTCAGCGCTTTCGGTCGATCCGCTTCGGATCGATCGTCGGAGCTCCCGAGAACTGGTGCCGCCGAGAAACGATGAAATCGCGGAACAGCTCCACCGGTGGCGGCAAGGTCCGATCGCGCAGCCACACCAGTCCGATTTCTCGGAACGCATCCTGATCGATCAGTTCGAGCTCGACGATATTGGGCCACCGAGCTGCCGTCGGCGGCATCACCGCAACACCGAGTCCGGAGCTCACCAATCCACGGATCGTCTCGGATTCTCTGCTCGTGAACACCACATTGGGACTGAAATCGGCTCGAGTACACAGCTTTCGCACTATGTCGCTGATCCAGTAGAAGTCGGGGAAGCCGATGAACGCTTCGCCCTGAACCTCGCGCAGCAACACCGAACGCTGCTGTGCGAGTCGATGACCGCGCGGCACCAGCAGGCGGAGGTACTGGATTTGCACCGTCACCGTCTCGATTTCAGGAGACGACGGGGGCGGTGAGATGAGTGTGAGGTCGATTGCATTGCACCTCAATGCATCCAGAAGATCTTCACCGCTTCCCTGCATCAAGTCGATCGACACCCGGGGGTATCGAGTATGGAAGTCGCGGACTATGCGCGGAACGGCATCGCCACCCATGGTGAGCGGAAAGCCGAAAGACACCTTTCCTCGACCGGGGTCGACTGCCTCGAGCGTGTGCGCAATTCCCGCTTCGATCTCCTCGACGGCACGTTCGACGTACTGAGCGAAGATCTTGCCGGCCGGCGTGAGGCGCACCGAGCGGCCACGTCTCACGAACAGTTGGATGCCGAGTTCCTCCTCGAGCCGGGCCAACGACCGACTCATCGTGGGCTGCGGAACACCCAGCGCAGCAGCAGCATTGGTCATGTGTTCGGATTTCGCAACCGCTGCGAACTGCGCCAGCTTGGGCATCAGATCCGCAGCTGTCACCGCCGCGCCGGTCTCCCCCTCATGCATCATTGCATGGATAATAGGTCAATTGATCATTGGACGCATCTGCGGCATCTGCTTACTGTCGCAGCCATGACCAACGACACCGCCACTGCCTCGTCGAACCGTCGGAGCACTGGACTCCTGGTTCCGACCGACCGTCGGTATCGGCGTGCGATGGTGGCTCTCTTCAGTGCCGGCGTGAGCGTGTTCCTGCTGCTGTACGTGACCCAGGGTCTGTTGCCCCAGTTGGCATCCGGACTTCACGTGACTCCGGTGATTGCCAGTCTCACCATCTCGGCCACCACCGCAGGCGTTGCCATCGGACTCATCCCCATGAGCAGCCTGTCCGAAATCGTCGGGCGCGTACCGGTGATGACCGGGTCGATCTTCACCGCCGCGTCCATCGGAGTGTTACTTCCGCTGTCTCCCAACGCATGGTGGCTGATCTCGTTGCGTGCCGTCCAGGGATTGGCATTGGCCGGCCTGCCCGCCACCGCGATGGCATACCTGGCCGATCGAGTCGACCCGCGGTACACCACCGCCGCGATCGGGATCTATCTGTCCGGCAACAGCATCGGCGGACTCGGCTCGCGGTTCCTTGCGGGTGTGGTCTCGGAATTCGCGGGCTGGCGGATCGCTCTGGGCGTTCTCGGATTCACCTCCATGGCGTGTGCCGTCGTTTTTCGGCTGCTGATACCCGGCGAGGGCGCTCGACCGGAACAACCCCTGACTCCCCGAGCTCTGGTGAGAACACTCGGCCTTCACTTGCGAAACCCCCTGCTGTTGCGCTTGTATCTCCTCGGTGCCCTGTTCATGGTGGTGTTCGGCGCGGTGTACACGGTGCTGGGATTCCGTTTGGAGGCAGATCCTTTCGGTCTCACCGAGGGTGCCGTCGGAGCGTTCTTCCTCATCTACCTGGTAGGAACGGTCATCAGCCCGCGCGTGGGCCGCGTCGCCGGAAAGATCGGCGTGAACCGGACGCTTCTGGCAGGTGCAGCTCTGGCAGCAGTGGGAACCGTTGTGACGCGTGCCGATTCACTGATCGCCATCGCGATCGGCCTGTCGATCGTCACCGCCGGATTCTTCACCGGCCACGTCGTGGCATCGGCGAGCGCAAGCTCCTCGGTATCCACCGCACGAGCGCAGGCGTCGGCTCTTTATCTCACGGTCTACTACGTGGCTAACAGTGTGGGTGCCACCGTCGCCACCGCCACGTTCCATTCCCACGGATGGAACGGCGTCACCGTTCTGTGCCTGTGCTGCATGGCGCTCGCCGCAATCGTCGCACTGACGCTCCCCAGGAAAGTTCGACCGACCGAGAACGAGGACCTCTCATGAAGCATGTGGATGTGATCGTCATCGGCTGCGGTGCGGCCGGATTGGCCAGTGCCGTCAGCATTCTGGAGCACTCACCGGGCGCGCAGCTGTTGGTTCTCGAGCGCGCGTCGGTACGCCATCGCGGTGGCAACACGGCATGGACATCGTCGTTCTTTCGTACGACCGCAGAGGGTGACCCGTCCATCGATTTCGTCGAGCGAATGCACTCGTTGAGCGAGGGACGGACCCCGAGCGAGCACATCGACGCCCTCGCTCTCGGCTGCCGACAGACCATCGAATGGTTGAGCGGCACACACGACATCCGATTCGTCACCGACAACACGTACTTCCTGACGTCCAAGGGTCCGCGGCTCATGCCGCAGGGCGGTGGAGCATCGATCGTCGAGAAGCTGGTGCAGTCGGCCGAACGACTCGGAGCCCAATTCCGCTACGAATCGAAGGTGATCGGACTGTCTCGACTCGACGAAGGCTGGGAGGTGACGATCGACGGACCCGACGGCGCGTACGACGTGCGGGCTGCCCATGTAGTGGTTGCATCTGGCGGCTTCGAGGGGTCACCCGACCTGCGGAAACGCTACCTCGGTCCTACAGCCGAGGCCATGCGGACCATCGCCCCGGGCGGCAACTACAACGACGGCGCGTGCATCGAATTCGCCGTGCACAACGGCGCGGCCCGCGGGGGCCAATACGACCGTTTCCACGGTGAGCCGACCGATGCGCGGTCCACTCGTCCCGAAGCGTTGGTGATGGCGTACCCCTACGGCATCGTCGTCGACTCTCACGGTCGGCGGTTCCTCGACGAAGGGTCCGATTCACCCGACAACACCTTCGAGGAGCTGGCCTACCGGATCTGGCGCGATGCACACCAAAGCGCTTACCTCATAGCCGATTCCCGGCTGCTCGATATCGTCGGCATCGACCGGGCAATCCTCACCGACCGCCCGCCGTACACCGCGTCGACAGTTGCCGGACTGGCCGAGCGTATCGACGTCCCGGTCGACGAGCTCGAATGGACGATCTCTCGGTTCAACGATGCCTGCACCACAGGTAAATTCGACCCACACTCCTGCGATGGCCTCGGCACACAGGGGCTGCTTCCACCCAAATCGAACTGGGCCCGGCCACTGACCGAGGCACCGTTTCTCGCCTGGCCGTTGGCGTGCGTCATCACCTTCACCTTCGGTGGACTGGCCACGGATGCGTCGGGACGAGTTCTGGACACCGCAGGCAGTGCTGTTCCCGGCCTGTATGCGGTGGGCGAATCTGCTGGGATCTACTACAACACCTACCCCGGAGCCACCTCGGTACTCCGCGCCCTGAACGGGGGCCGCCTACTGGGCTCCACCATCGCCATCATCCCCACAGAAGACGCTGCCCCACAACCGCTCTCATCGGACCGAGATCGAATGTCTTCGCATCCGGCATGAGGTAGGGCACGAGAATGCGCATCGCGTATTCGCGGTGTTCGAGCAGAACCTCGAGATGAGCGTCCGACGCCCCCTCGACGGTCGCGTCGGACACGATGGCGTACGAGCGAAGATCGTCGGACGTGGCTCGCAACCGTCCGACGAGTTGCTGATGAACCGACATGGTCGACGACGCATCCGCCTGCCCCTCCGAAGGGAGAACCCTCTGACCGAGCGAGATGTGATTGACGACAGCCACCGGTTCGAGTCCCCACCTCTCGCTGATTCGTTCGGCGGCGATCTCGACACACACGTCGAGTAGATCGTCGAAATCTTCTTGGCACTCGGCGCTCGTCACTTCTCGCCACTTCGTCATCATCGAAAACCCCCATCGTCGGCCGGCTGCCCCACTACTTCGACGGCGCCCGACAGCAAACGGTTCCCAAAAGTCGTACATTCGTGCCAGTTTTGCTGCCTTCCAGCAGACGCACGTGTCGATGGGCTCGCCCGGACCTCGACTAGACTCCCGATGCAGGAAGGGGAGAAAGCGGGTCGGTGCGTCGTGGAGGATCACTGGTACCGGCGCATGTTCGCCTCCAGCCCCGTGGCGCAGGCTCTCTCCGACGCCGACGGATTGTTCGTCGACGTCAATGCCGCCTACTGCGAACTCGTCGGCTTGTCCTCCTCGGAACTGTTGGGTCGATCCGCGACGGTGCACACTCACCCGGACGACCTCGCACTCCACGGAAGCGTCGAGGATCTGATGGCCGCCGGGATGGCCGCGAACAAATCCGTGAAGGCCGAGGTGAGGTTCGTTCGACCGAACGACGAGATTCGCTGGGTTCTCCTGACTCTGGTTCCTTTCACCGGTCCGTCCGATGCCGAGTGGACGCTCGCTGCCGCTCTCGATATCACCGAACGAAAGGAAGTCGAGGACGGCATCCTGCGTGCGTCCCGAACAGATCAGCTGACCGGGGCACTCAACCGTCGCGGCTGGTCGGACTACGCGGTGTCCGTCATCGACGGCCATTCGGTCGACACCGTCGTCGCGGTTCTCGATCTGGACCATTTCAAACAGTTCAACGACAACTTCGGCCACGCAGCGGGCGATAGGTTGCTGCGCGACTTCGCGTCGGCGGCCCGTGAGTGTATCGGCGTCGATGGACTTCTAGCACGTTGGGGCGGAGAGGAATTCGTGATCACTCTGCGCAACTGCGATCGTCGTGGCGCTCTTCGATCACTCGAGGCTCTGGCATCCGCCACCGCGACTTCGGGTGTGACATTCTCCGCCGGATACACGCTCCAGCGACCGAACGAAGGTCTTCGCCACACACTCGACAGAGCCGACGCATTGATGTTTCAGGCGAAGCGCGCCGGCCGCAATCGAATGTTCACCGACGCACCTCGCTGAGACGGTGCGAGTGCTTCCCGAAACTTGCCGATCCAGCAAACTTACTTGCCATACAGCCGCATGGGCTGACACTCTGACATCTGTACGCCACCGCGAAAGGCCATGGGATGACACACGCATTCGACAAGAACTACTGGGAGCAGCATTGGAATGATCGAACATCCCACACCGCCCAGGCCAATCCGTATCTCGTCGAGGAGACAGCAGGTTCGACACCCGGCACCGCACTCGACGCGGGCTGCGGTGCGGGAGCGGAGGCGATCTGGCTGGCCGGGCAGGGTTGGCAGGTCACCGGTGCCGACATCTCCGCCGCCGCTCTCGCCACCGCCGCGCAGCAGGCCGAGGGGGCGGGCGTCGACGTCACCTGGATCGAGGCCGATCTGACCACCTGGAGTCCTGACGAGCGATGGGATCTGGTGATGACCCACTACGCGCATCCGTCGATTCCGCAGTTGGACTTCTATCGACACATCGCCCAGTGGGTGGCACCGGGTGGTTCGTTGCTCATCGTCGGACACCTGCACGACGGCGGGCATCACCATTCACACGGGGACGACGAACAGCCGCCGCACGAGGCCACCGTCACCGCGAAAGACATCACTGCTCTGTTCGACGCCACAGCGTGGCGCGTCGACACCGCAGCCGAACGCTCGAGGACGGTCGGCGGACCGGCCGGTCACTCGAAAACGTTGCGCGACGCGGTGGTTCGAGTCACGCGCCAGACCTGATCTGGCGTCGCAGCGGCTCGGGTGTACGGTCCGGTGATGCAAGGCAAAGAACCGTACCGATGGTGATATCGCAGCAAGACGACGCCGAAAGCCGAGTCGCTGACGCCGTTCTGGCGATCACCGGCGGAAGCCTGTCGTCGATGACGGAGATCCTGCGGGACCTGGGTGACGAGTTGGCCAACACGAAACCGGACCTGCCAGGTGCCAACAGTCCGTACGCCATCGTGTTCCACTGCGTAGCCGTGATCGAGTACTGGGCGGGCTCGGTGATCGCTGGCCTGAAGATCCCGCGGGACCGCGCCGCCGAGTTCACTGCCACAGGCCGGGTCGA
Source organism: Rhodococcoides fascians A25f (assembly GCF_000760935.2). Taxonomy (NCBI): domain Bacteria; kingdom Bacillati; phylum Actinomycetota; class Actinomycetes; order Mycobacteriales; family Nocardiaceae; genus Rhodococcoides; species Rhodococcoides fascians. Next base: position 5,155,368 of record NZ_CP049744.1, read on the forward strand.
CGATGTGATCACCCGGCTCGATGATGTTCGGGCGCGTCTACCCGAGTGGGTGGATGTCGCACTACGCGAAGGGATTCGCGATCGGACCGTCATCGGCACCACACGCCCGGAGCTCGCAACCGCCACCCCGGAGTGGGTGTTGACCCACTTGGTGCGCGAGCTGGCCCAACACCTCGGCCAGCTCGAAATCACACGCGACATCCTTCGTCAGGAGTGACCCCTCAACGATCGATGGTGACGTTCGGCCACGGTGGCCGTCTCACGACCGCCGCACATCCCAGTGTCGCTGCAATGAGGCCGGTGAGTGCACCGATGAGATGGATACGGCCCATATCGACAGCCGGAGTCCACGTGGCCGTACCGTCGGTGATGGTGAACAACCCCACGGCGGTCTCTGCTCCCCGAGCCGATCGACGCGATACCGGCAGAATGGTCGTGCGGTCGTCCACTCTGACGGTCTCGCCGTATTGCACGGCCGATGGGCTGAACACGTCGGGCAAGCGTGAGGTCATGGGCACTCCCGGAGTCGACGGACGGACATCGCGGTCAGACTACTCGTGCACAGACTCTTCCGGACGTTCCCGAATGCCGCCGCCCCGCTCCTCGGTAGTTATCAGCCGGCGTTGTTCACGGCGGCTGCGAGTCCGTCGACCAGGGTCGGCAGGAAGTACGGAATCGACAGTGCCGTCGGGCCCACTGCAGCTCCGGCTTCCTGGCCGACGAATCCTGCGACTGCACCCGCGGCAACGGCCGGAATCTGCCGTGACACAGGCGAATCGACGAACTGCTGCAGGGCGTCGTCGGTGTCGACCTGAGTGAACACCACATCCGCGTCGATTTTCGAGATGTTCTCTGCCGAGACGGTGGTCGAGTACGTGGCGTCGTCGGTCGCGAGATCGGTCACCGATGCAGGCGAGACGAAGCCGAGATTCTCGAGCAGCTCCACTCGGGGGTCCGACGGGAGCAGCAGGTAGTACACGTCGGCAGCCTCGGACACGTATGCGATCGAACGGCCGTCGAATTCGGGATGCTGCGCACCTGCCTCGCTCACCTGCCGGTCCAGATCCGAGACCAGATCGCGGGCCCGATCCGGAACGCCCAGAACATCTCCGGTGGTGGTGATGACATCGCGCCACGGCGTCGACCACAGCTCTTCGGGCGGAGCGATGACGGGGATTCCAGCGTCGGTCACCGCGTCGTACTCGGCCTGCGTCAGGCCGGAGTGCGGGGCCAGCAGCACATCGGGATCGGCGGCGAGCACCTTCTCGACCGTCAACGCATTGGTGACGTTGTCGAGCAGAACCGGTGCCGCCTCGCCGCTCGCGTCGATGGCGTCGGAGATCCACGGGTAGATCAGATCGTCGCCGCCGCCGTATTCGGCCGCGGGCATGGCCACCGGCACGACGCCGAGCGCGAGTACCGCGTCCGTTGTGCCGAAGCCCCAGGTCGCAACCCGTTGAGGCACAGCGTCGAGGGTGGTCTCGCCGTACATGTGTTGCACGGTCAGCGGAAACGAGCCGGTGGATGACACCGCGGTCGGAGTCTCGGCGGTATCGGAAGAGCTGCAGCCCGCGAGTGCGATGGACCCGGCCAACGCGGCGGTGAGCACGGCAGCGAATCGAATAGTTGCGCGATGAGTCATGAATGTCCTGTATGTCGGTGATCGGACTTATAGGTTAGCCTTAGCTATCCATGTCGGTAAAACCGACCGCCCGGGGCTCACAGGAACCTCGCAGTGAGAGTCCAGGGTTCTCACCGGAACATCCCAGAGTATTGGCATTACCGAAAAGAACCGATGCCATCTCAGGAGATCAGACGATGCCCCCAATTCCAGAGCCCACCAACACTTCTGCCGGACCGACCTACGAGGGACGGCTGCTCGATCGCCCCACCGAAGAGGTGGTCGATCAGGGTGCCGGGTTCGACATCACCACCCTGATCACTCGCCGCCGCGTGCTCAGCATCGTCGGCGCGGGGGCCGGAGCGGTGGCACTCGCCGCCTGCTCCTCGACGTCGAACGGCGCAAGTGTCACCAGCACAACCACTTCCACGACGACGGCTACCGCCACCGCGAGCGCAACGAGCGAAATCCCCCAGGAGACCAACGGCCCCTACCCGGCCGACGGCACCAACGGCGTCAATGTTCTCGAAGAATCAGGGATCGTGCGCAACGACATCACGTCCAGCCTCGACGGCGGAACCACAGTCGAGGGAACGCCACTGTCGTTCACCTTCATACTCACCGACATGGCGAACGACAATCGACCGTTCGAGGGTGCGGCCGTGTACGTGTGGCAGTGCGATGCCGCCGGCCTGTATTCGATGTACTCCGAGGGCGTCGAAGACGAGACGTACCTGCGCGGCATTCAAGCTGCCGGTGCCGACGGTACGGTGACGTTCGAGACCATCGTCCCCGGCTGCTATTCCGGTCGATGGACCCACATGCACTTCGAGGTCTATCCCGACGCGGCGTCGGCAACCAACGCGGACAACGCCATTGCCACCTCGCAGGTCGCGTTCCCTCAGGACATGCTCGACGCGATCTACCAGCTCGACACCTACCCGAGCTCCGCGAAGAACCTGGCCCAGCTCGGCAGCCTCGACAACGACAACGTCTTCGGCGACGGCTACGACCTCGAGATGGGGACGTTCTCGGGCGACCCCACATCCGGTTACGTCGGGTCCTTGGCCGTGGCCATCGACACCACCACCGAACCCGCCGCAGGCGGCGGCGGAGCACCTGCCGGAGGTGGCGGTCAGCCTCCGATGGGCGGCGGCACTCCCCCAGCAGGCGGCCCACCGGCTGACGGCGCCGCACCCACCAACTGATCCCCTCTCCCCACACCCCGAAGGAAACATCATGTTGCACAACCTCACCGGATGGCACGCCCTCATCGTTCTCGCCATCCTGCTGCTCGTGTTCGGCTCCACCAAACTCCCGTCACTCGCCAAGGGCGTCGGCCAATCGCTGCGCATCCTCAAAGACGAAGTGCGCGAGGACAAAAACGCGGCACTCCGCGATGACGCGGTTGCCGACGCTTCGTCCGCCACAGTTCCGTACCGACACGCGTCGTGATCACGGCCACCGCCGCGCGGGCTACCGCTCCACGGAGCACTGCCTCGCGGGCTACCGCTCCGCGGGGCGCTACCACACGGGCTACCGCTCCGCGGGGCACCATGCCCCTGGCAGGGCATATGCGCGAGGCACGTCGCCGTGCAATCCGCGCGGCGGTGTCCCTGCTCGTCGGCATAGCAATCGGGTTCGCCCTCTCCGACCAGATTCTCGATATCCTCCGCGCACCCGTCGAGGAACTCGCCCTCTCGCGCGAAGCCAGTCTCAACTTCGAAACTGTCACCGGCGCTTTCGATCTCGAACTGAGAATCGCCCTGTTCGCCGGCGTGATCGTGTCGAGTCCAGTCTGGTTGCGTGAGCTGTTCGCCTACCTCACTCCCGGTTTGACGCGTCGCGAGAAGAAGTACGTGTACGGATTCTCCGCCGCCGCGGCCCCACTGTTCGTGGCCGGGTGCATGTTCGGGTTCACCATCTTCCCGCGCATGGTCAGCGTCCTTGCCGGCTTCTCCTCCGACGAGGACAGCACCATCCTCAACGCCTCGTACTACGTGGATTTCGTCATGAAGATCGTGTTGGCGACCGGTGTCGCCTTCGTCCTTCCGGCAGTGCTGGTGATGCTCAACTGCCTCGGCATCCTCTCCGCACACAGACTGCGCAGTAGCTGGCGGCTCAGTGTCGTCGCCATTGCGTTGTTCAGCGCGCTGGTCACGCCTGCTGCCGACGTCCTGTCCATGTTCCTGGTCGCGCTACCGATGGCGACCCTGTTCGGTGCGGCCATCGTGATCACCGAGGTACACGACAGGCGAGCTGCCAGGCGCGCCCTCACACCCTCGAAACCGGAGCTCACGTCATGTTCGGATTGACCTTCGAAAAACTGTTCCTGGTCGCGATCATCGCCGGGTTCGTTCTCGGCCCCTCGCGCCTCCCCGGATACGCCCAACAACTCGGACGGGCCGTGCGCTCTGTTCGACATTTCGTCGACACCACTCGCAGTGCAGCGGAAGACGAGATGGGCGTTCCGCTGCGCCGCAGCCATTGGGAGACGATGGACGTGCGCCAGTACGACCCGCGACGCATCGTCGCCGACGCCTTACGCGAGACCGACGTCGCCCCGAGTACCGAGTGGCCCGACGAGGTCCTCGCTGAGGCCGGCCGAGTGCGACCCGGTCAGAAATATCTGATCACCGGTCCGTCGTCGCATCCACGCCGAATCCTCATCGATTCACTGCCCGAAAACGACCCACGCCGCATCGCGGCACAGGTCGTCGGCGAATGTCGCACTGCAGGTTAGAACGGCGAAAGAAGGACGTTGAGTAACACAATCCGGCATGATGTAGCGATGACTACCAGCGTCTTGGCTGCTTCGGAGTCGGGTGTGTCCGCAATTGCGTTGTGGACCTTGATCGTCGTGGTGATCGCCGCTGTCGGTGCCGCGTGGGCTGCGTTGAGCGTGCGTCGGGTCGGCGCGAACGAGGACGTCATCTCCCGCGAGGTGGCGGCACTGCACAATGCTGTCGATCGTCAGGTGCGCCAGTCGAGCGACAACGACTCGTGGAATCGCGATCAGGTGACCGCGCGCTATCAAGAGCTGCTCTTCGCCCTCTCCAATGTCGATCGTGTTGTGGCCGAGGAGATTTCCGCAGCGGTGATCTCGACGCCGGTGGGCGATCTCGCTGCTGCGACTCGGGCCCTGAACAAGGCCTACGACCAGTTGAACCTCGCACTCAGCGCAGCACTGGTGGTTGCTCGCCGACGCGTTCATCCATTGGCGCTGGAGTTGTCGACGGGCATCGATCGCCGAGTGTTGACCCCGCTGGCACCCGAGACCGGAATTGCCGGGCCCGCCTACGAACGCCTGCAGAGCGAGCACGCGTACATCATCAGAATGCACTCGTTGTTGCTCAAGGCGATGCGCGCCGATCTGGGTCTACTCGATCCCAGCGCCGAGGCCACACTGATCTTCACCACGAAGGAAGTGGAAACGGGGGTGCTGTCGGATCGGTCGACAGCAGCCGGACGCAGTGGGGTGCAGCTGATCAACCTGCTCGAGGATTTCGGTGTGACGCCACTGCTGGGCGCGGCGGACGACTACGTGATGTCCGACGCCCTGGTGGCCCAATGCGAAGAGCTCTACAGCGCAGTGAGCCCGTCGTTCCAGGCAGTGATGCGGCACATCGGTGACGAAATCGATCTTGCGGTTCGGCCCGACCTCACCGACGAACGTCTCGACGAGATCTACGACATCGCAGTGCGTTTGGTCGAAGCCGGATTGCGCGGAAACATCCACCGCAGAGACGGATTGGACGGCAGCAGCCTGTTCCTCATCGACCCGACACATCAGGCAGGGATCGATCGGGTGTAGCCGGCCTCAGGGCGTAAGTTAGGAACAACTCGACGCAACGATCAAGGCGACGGATAGGGCGAGAGTCCGTTCCCATTCCTGCGAGCGCACACCGAGCTGTTCGACGGTTCAAAATCGCATCCCTCGAAGTGATGCGCGGAATAACTGCGGTCTCGACTGCCCCAGCGGACATCAGCTTGCCAAACCGCGTTCCCCTAGTCCCGTCAGAATGCGGTTCCGTACAACACCGCCACGTCTCCGCTGATGTTCGTGGCGACAATGTACGAGCCGTTCCGGCTGGCAGTCACTTGCTGGTAATCGCTTGCGTTGTTGTTGATGTCGATGTTGCTGGCGTAGGGGGTGCTGCGTGAGGGGTCGTTCAAGTGCTTGGACACATCGATGACGTACAGCTTGCCGTGGGTGACCACGAAGGCCCGTTTTCCGTCTGCGGTCGTCGCGATCGAGTGCGCGTAGTCATTGATGTCGATGTAGGAAACTGCGGGTTGCGCTGCCTCGAGATCCACATAGGCCACGGTATTGCTGGTCGAGTGATTCGTGATCCAGCCTCTCGTCCCGTCCGCGCTGATTGCCATGAAACCGACTTGATCGTAGGAATCGAACGTGTCGGTGATCCTGATGGGTTCCAGTGTTTCGGAGATCAAATCGATGACGTCCACGGAACCATTGGCGTTGTAAACCATTGCGCGCGTTCCGTTCGCGCTGATGACGACCGACCGAGGTGATCCACTGACCGCCACTGTCTGCGTCGGTTGAGTCCCGCCTTCGTTGATGATGGTCACCGTTCTGGACTGGTAATTTCCAATGATGGCTTTGGATCCGGTCGCGCTGATCGCGACAGCCACCGGGCTCGTTCCGATATTGATCGGAGCGCTGACCGACGTTGTGACGCCATCGAAGTCGAGGACTATCGCTGTGCCGTTGGATGAGTCGACGACGATTGTGCGCCGACCATCATCACTGGTGGAAATGCGGGATGCCTGGCCACCGACGTTTACCGTCGTCCTAATCGGAACGCCGGTTGAGTAGTCGACGACGGTCACCGTTCCGGCCGACCCGTTGGCTACGTACGCGCGAGTACCCGCAGCGTTCACTGCGATGTCCGTCGCAGATGAAGACAGTTCGACCTTGACTACGTCGGGCTTCGGTGCAGCAGTCGTGTCTACGACGTACAAGGCATTCGTGCCATCGATGACGAAGGATTTCTTTCCGTCCGCAGAAGTCACGATGTCGATGGGTGCTCCGGACGCACCCAAGCTCGTCGACACCGACGCACCGATGCGGTAGTTGGTCGCAACGATTCCTACGTCGTCGAACCCCTTCTGCAGCGCTTGGATCTCGTCCACGCTGAAACCCTGTGCTTTCGCGGAACCGATGATCGCCGAGCGGGCGTCTGTGAAGCCTGAGGTGACACTGAGCTTGTACAGCGAATGAAGCACAACCCGTTGCCATTCCACGCTGGTGACGCCCTGGGTTCGATCGTCTGCCATTGCAGCGGATACCGCGGAGCTGAAGATCGTGCTGTTGTTATACGCTCGATATCCACCGCCGGGCTTGTCGTCGCGCTCATTTCCTTTCGATCCATCAAAATCGTCGTAGTGGTAGTGAAAGTCGTTACCCTCGTTCTTGACGGCGCCCGGAACCAGGTTGTTCCTGAACGCACATTGGGACAGAGCCTTCTGGTCGTCCGGGACGGAATCGCAGACCAGCATATCCTCGCCGAAATCGAACCGACCACGATTGCTCATCGGCTTGTTCTCGATGAGGTTGCCCATCAGGTCGGCGTACGCCTCCTTCATCGCGTAACCCTCGGGGTTGTAGTCGAGGCCCTTGCCGTCGCCCACAATCATCTTTTCGACGATGTGCGTGTATTCGTGAGCAACTATGTCGCGAGCCGCCTCACTGCCGTATCCGAAAATCATGTCGCTCGACGCCAAATTCGTTCCAGCGCCAGCTATTATGTTGATTTTCGGAACTATATATACATCGGTTGCGTGCCCGTATGCACCGCCGTCTGCATTGTTTCTCTCCGATGGGATTTCGAATCCCAGTACGTTTCGATAATGATTCGAGACATATTGGACATACCGCAGTGCGGTGAGCGCCGCGCCATCGGGCGAACCGGTCTGCGTCTTCACGAGCACCGCGTCTTCGGCATCATCCCGCGTCGCCCTGTATACCCGCACGATCTGCCCGCTGATTGGGTCCACGCCCTCGTAAACGAGAGTGCTTCCTTCTGTCTTGATGTTGTAGTTGAAACTCGTTCCGCCCCAGTTCCCCTGCCGGATGGCGCTGGCACCTTCGAATTCTCCATCCTCGTCGATTACGGTTCCGCTGCTCGCTCCGTTCGCGCTGACGAAGTACGTCGACACCGCACGCAGGCCAAAGCTTTTCGTGTCGACTGCTGTTACTTGCCACGCGAGAGTCGGCCTCCCCGTGTTGGTATCAGGGACAATCACCTTCTCAGCGGTGAACGAGATCGAAGAAACGCCCGAGGCCGCTCCGGATGACTTGGCAGCGATTGCTGCCTTCACTGCGGCAATGGCTTCGGCCACCTCGTCAATACTTTCCGCCGCGGCGGTGTCAACTGCGGTCAAGTCGTTGTCGTAGGTGCTGTACAGACCGGTAACGTCGCCGGACGCATTGGTCACCAACACAATCTGGGATCCGATCACGCGAATACCGTTCTGTGTCGGGCTGGCGTAGTAGTACGTCTCAGCGAAGGCTGTGCCGTCACGCCTCACTTGCTGCACAGTCTTCGAAGTAATGTGCGCCGTATCCGCAAACTGCGACGGTGCTCCTATCAACGCGGCGACACGGTTGAGCGTCGCGGCTGCGTCGGCCGCGTCTTTCACGCTTGCATCGATGAATTTACCCTCGATAGTGCGTATTTCGCCATCGGAGTTCTCGACCACGTCGATCTGCCCTGTTGCCACGAGCTGAGCCAATTCGGAAAGCTGTATCGATGATGCCTGGGAAACCTGTTTGGCAACGATAGGGAGTGTGACGACGACGCTGGCATCGAAGCCCTTGCCGTCTGTCACGGACACCGTGAATCCCGTGGCGTCCTCCGCCGTCGTCGCATAGGCGGCGTGACGCGCTTGGGCAGTCGGCGTGAAGACGAATTGACCGGTGGCTGCGTTGACGGACAAAACACCCTTCGTTGGGTCGACGGCCGAGACAACGGTGAATCGAAGTGGATCAGTGTTGGGATCGACTACGTTCACTCGTCCGATCACGACAGCAGTGTTCGGGTCGACGGTGTAGCTGAAGGCCGGCGTCGCCACTATCGGAGTGCCGTCGGCCGCGGTGATAGACACCGGCACAACCACACGCGTCGTACTACCATCGTTGAGCGGTATTCGCCCGCCGGACCATGCGCTGAGGATGCGGTTGAGGAACCCCGACGGTCCATGGATGTGTTCGGACGCGTTCGTTTCAGCCACTGTCACGGTGAATGTGTCTGTGCCACCTGACGCCGTTAGTGCTGGATTCGCCATGTAGACGTAGGTTCCGTCTGCATTCAGCTGAATCGTTCCCCTGGAGGGTGCAACCGCAAGTGCGTACCGAAGCGGATCACCGTCAGGGTCGCCGGCTCCGATGCTGCCGGACACGGTCCCATTGCTCGGGGACCCGGTGACGATCGGTGATGCGTAGGGGGATTGATTGAAGAAGGTCGATTGGAAACGCCTCGTGAGTCCCCACACCAATGCGAAGTATGGCGAGGCTCCTGTCGGAGTACTGGGGGTCGTTCCATTCGATGGCATCAAACCGAGCAGTGTCAATAGGTTTCGCTGCAGCGTTGGTTCCTGTGTCTGCGGGGCTATATCTGCATAGACCGACAGCGTTTGCGGCGCAGTCCTTGTGTGCACCGACACTGCAGCATCGATTACGTTCTGTTGCGACCCTGACGAAAAGTTGACCGCGACCTGAGCGTCGATACCGGAAGAGGGCGGCGTCCCGGCGGATGCGGTTGCTGTCGACTTGGTTTTATTCGGCACCACCGCTGTGATAGGCGGCTCCAACGTGGGCTTTACCTGCGTAGTTGTGGGCGGCGCGCTGGTGCCCGAGTCGACGTTGGGCGCTGAGTTCGACACGGTCCCCTCGATGGAGCCGTCTCCTGTCGATGACGACGACTGGCCGTCATCACCGTTGATCAGATCTTCAGCTCGATCCTTTTCCGGATCTTCGGTCAGCGAGGCCGGAACCGCCGGTTCGGTCGTTGCTGCGGCGGTCGTCGGCTGTAGTGGCGGATCCGAGACAGGATCATCGACAGCCGGTGCCTCTGACTCCTCCACGACGGTCGATGAGCTGCCAGAGTCCCCGTCCACCAACTCGTCCGGGCCGATCGCTGCGCCCTCTTCCTCTTCGTCGAGATTGACCGAGTCCACAACTGCTGTGCTCGGTGATGCGACGGCGGCACCTTGGCCCGTCACCAAGGCCGCACCGACGCCTACCGTCAGGGCTCCAACCCGAAGCCATTGCACGGTGGTCGGTTCCGGCCGGGCGACCCTATGACGTCCTTTGGCCCGACGTGACTTGCGAGGACTCGAAGCGGACATGGCATTCCCCTAGCGGCAAATATCCGCCGGTGCGCGGACCTCGGACAATGCTGGCTCTCCCCGATCGTTTGCGCTATCCACCGAATAGATGACCTACCGATCCGTCGAACTACCGTAGGTAGCAACCCGTCGTGATCATCAGCGCGGTGCGTCCGCCTGCACCCAGCAGTATCTGTCCGCCGCTGGGGTCGCGCAGACTCACCGAGCGCCGTGTCCCGTCGTCACGCCCCTGACCGACACCGTCGAACCCGTTGGCGACGGCGATGGAATTGACGGCCTCGAGCACGGCCCGCCACCGATCGGCTGGAATCGGCGCGTCGGAACTGAACGGCACGAGCTTCACATTCAAGCCGGGCGTATTGGAATACGGCTCATCGCAGGGTGATTCGCTGCGTGTGCGGGTGGTCGACCATTCCAGTCCCGGCACCAGCGCCGTGATCGCCGCCTTGATGTCTTCCTGCATCCGCTCGAAAGCGGGCTCCACCGTGCTCTGCCGCCCTACCCGCTGCTTCAGCTCCTCGAACCGCAAGGCGGTCTGCTCGGCAACGATTTCCGAGTCGGCCTTCCCACGCGGACGATGCTCCCCCTCGTACGGTTCCGGTGTGTTGCTCATACATCCCCCCAGGAACACGGCAGCCAGTATTGCTGCTGCCGTGCACGCATTTCTTCGTCGTGTCATCGGGCCACTGCCACATCGGGAATGCCTGCGATCACGGCTGCTTGATTGAACTGACTCGTGGTGTCCAGCTTGTAGTAGTCGCTGTGACTTCCCATCCGATCGACAATCGGGCCGGTGAATCGATCGGTGGACATGAGCGCGACGTCGGTGCCGTCCACCTCACTTGCCTCGCCCACCCAGCCGTCGATGAGCTCGAGGCGATCGAGCTGATCGCCCAGATCGATCAGTGTGCTGATTCTGCTGGTGAGCGAGCTGCTGAGCCGCTCGAGCCCTGCCGTGTCCCAGTCGTTCATTCCCCCGATGTCAACCACGCGGTCAAGGTACCAGCCCACTGCCCTGCCAACCGGGTGTTACGTTCACCCCGACCTCGCGATCGAGATGGCATCCGACGACCTGGCCGTGGTGGCTCGCGAATTGCCGGCGGGTGCAGTGTGCTGGCCGGGAGCAGCAGGCGAAGCGTTCTCGTCCCTGCTGTCTGCGTGGGAGGCAGCCGACTCGACACTGTCGACCGACGTGAAAGATCTTGCTCGAAAACTGCAGGCATCAGCTCGCGATTATGCCGAGGCAGAGGCTCGAACGGAGGCGCAGATTCGCGGTACCGGCTGAACTACACCGGCCGGAAGCCCGCACCTGGAGCCCCCGATGCGCTCAGCAAGCGCAACGATTCTGGTGCCGACGCGTAGGCGGTGGGACTGAGCAACGGAGCCCCCGAGGCATGGCTCGCGATTCCGATCAGCGTGGTTCCGGCCACGAGCGGAGCTCCGGAGTCGGCCCAGACGGTGACGGTATCGGACATCAGATCACTGCCCCGAGTGTCGACGATGGTGCCGCACGTCAGTCCGCTGCCGAGCCCGCTCTTGCAGACCGGCTGTCCCACCGATCCGATGCCGATGTCCGTCACAGTGATTCCGCCCAGACTCGACACCGGGGTGACCTTGGTGGGATCGAGGACGATGACGCCGTAGTCGGGTCCCCAATGCCCGACGGCCGTAGTGCCGACCGGGGCGGCAGGCGATCCGACGAGCGTGACGGGCAGACCCGTGCGCAGAATGCAGTGCCCTGCGGTGAGCGCAACGAGTCGGCCGGCGTCGTCGTATCCGACGGCCGCGATGGAGCAGGCGGTGAGATCGTCGATGCCTCCGGTGGTGACGAAACCACTGCCGGGCCCGACGACCGGAAGAGGTGCTGCGGCAGCGGTTCCCGGGGCTAACGCAGTGACCGCCAGCACCGCGGCAGCGAACAGTCCACTGACACAACCGAGTCGGGCCTTCTTCATTGTGGGCATTCCTTGTCAGTTCGAAGGTATGTCTGCAGCGGCCAGCGTGAATTGCACAACGTCGATGCGTGAACTCTTGAATCGCGCCGACGAGCCGGTGAGGTACTGCACGTACTTGTCGTACGTCGCCTCCGAGGACACGGCGATGGCCTCGTCCCGGGACGCGATCAACTTCTCGGCCCACGTGTCGAGGGTCCTCGCGTAGTGCAGCCTCAGGGGGTGTTCCCGCAGCAACTCGAACCCGGCGTCGGCTGCCTTGGACTTGACCACCTTGACGAGCGTCAACTGTCCGCCGGGGAAGATGTCGCGCAGGATGAAGCGCGAAAAGTGTGCATCCTCGCGGGTGAGTCCACCTGCACCGGACGCCGGATCGGGCGGCGTGATGACGATGGTGTGCAACAACATTCGCCCGTCGTTCGCCAATACAGAGCGGCACTTGGCGAAGAACGCCGAGTATCGGTTGCGCCGAAAATGCTCGAACGCGCCGATACTGACGATCCGGTCGACGGGCTCGTCGAATTCCTCCCACCCCTGCAACCGGATGTCGACGGTGCGGTCGGTCGACAGGTCGGCAACAACGGTGCGTCCGTGCTCGTACTGGTTTCGACTCAACGTGAGACCGATGACGTTGACGTCGTACTTCTCGACGGCCCGCTTGGCGAGAGCTCCCCAACCGCAGCCGATGTCGAGCAGCGTCATCCCCGGCTTCAGGTCGAGTTTGCCGAGCGCAAGATCGATCTTGGCCGTCTGCGCCTCCTCCAGCGTCATGTCCTCACGCTCGAAGTAGGCGCAGCTGTACGTCATACTCGGATCGAGGAACAGAGCGAAGAACTCGTCCGACAGGTCGTAATGTGCTCGCACGTCATCGACGTACGGCTCCAATTGTTCGCTCATCACGCCACACCTTTCCCCACAGCATCGGTGCCGATCACTCGGCCTAGTGCACGGGCACCGAACTCGCCCAGCATGTCTTCGTGTTCTACATCCACCCGGTGAACCGAAATCCGGCCGTCCACGAACTCCGTCCAGTGCTCCGCACCGTGCGAGCCGCGAGCGGCGAAGTAGTGCACCGGACCCGCGAACACAGCCGGCGCGTACGACGCCACCCAGGTGGGAGCCATCGCAACGGGACGATACATTCGCTGCAGATGATCGACGGTCAGGAACGACAGTTCGTTTCTGTTCTCGCGCAATCGATCCACGATGGTCTCGAACGAGTCACCCTCGACCCCGAGCTGACGAGCGAGATCGTCGATGCTGAACTCCGTGGCACCTTCAGGTGCCGAGAGCTGCGCGTCGACGAGCGCGAGCAGCGCGACGTCCTCACCCTCCGACTGCAGTTGTGTGGCAACAGCATGCGCGATCACGCCGCCGAGCGACCACCCGACCAGGTGATAGGGGCCGTGCGCCTGAACAACTCGGATCTCGCGCACATACCTTTCGGCGAACTCCTCGATCGAAGTCGGCGCAGCTTCACCGTCGGCGATGCCCGGCACCTGCAGCCCGTACAGCGGGCGGTCGGTCTCCCCGAGCAGCGAGAAGTAGCTCCAGGCGATTCCGATGGCCGGGTGCACACAGAACAGCGGCGCGCCCACACCCTCGGTTCGCAGCGGAAGCACCACTTCGAAGGCACTGTCTACACCGTGCTCGCCCGCGTCGAGTTGCGTTGCCAGAGCCGAGATCGTCGGGTGCACCAGCAGCAGACTGATGGGCAGCCGACGGTCGAGTCGGTCCCCCAGCGCATCCATCACCTGCACCGCCGAGAGGGAGTGCCCGCCGAGATCGAAGAAGTTGTCGTCCACACCGACGCCCTCGCCGGCCACCTGCAGTACGTCGGAGAACACGGTGTGCACCAACACCTCGTTCGCGGAGACCGGGGCCCGCCGTTCGGTCGACATCACCGAGGGCTCGGGCAGAGCGCTCACATCGACTTTGCCGGACAACGTCATCGGCAGTGCGTCGACGACGGTCACGGTGCCGGGCACCATGTACGCGGGAAGTGTCCTGGCCAGGAACTCGCGAGCCTCCCGCGGTTCGACGCGTCCCACCACGTAGGCAGCGAGCGAGTGCGCATGTCCGATCACGCTGGCCTGACGCACATTCCGGTGACGCAGCAGCGCTGCTTCCACCTCGGACAGTTCGACGCGATGGCCGCGCACCTTCACCTGTGAATCGACTCGGCCCAGGTATTCCAGTTCTCGATCGCTGCCCCGAACAACGCTGCTCTCAACAACCCAGCGCACAAGATCGCCGGTTCGGTAGAGCCGACCGTCCCCGAACGGATTGGCAACGAAGCTACTTGCCGTCGTTCCGCTCTGCCCCACATACCCTTCGGCAAGACCGGCACCGCCGAGGTAGAGCTCCCCGACGACGTTGTTCCCCACCGGGCGGAGACGGGCATCGAGGACCACAGCGTCGTAGCCACGAATCGGCCCACCGATGGTCACCGGACCCGCCGCCTCTGCCGAGCCCCACGCACGCTGATCGGTAGTGCAGGTGCTCATGACGGTCCCCTCGGTGGGACCGTAGGCATTGAAGACCGATCGATCACGTGACCATCGCTGCAGCAGAGCAGAATTGGCGGCTTCACCCGCCATGACGACCACCCGAAGTGACGGCACGGCTTCGGCGTCGGTCACCTGGAGCACGGTCGGCGTGAGGCAGGCGTGGGTCACCTGGTGTCGATCGATGAGCGCTTCGAGCTCGCGCCCTCCGTGCACCTCGGACGGAACGATCACCACGCTGGCTCCCGCACCGACGGCCATCAGTGTCTCGAATATCGACGCATCGAAACTCGGCGACGCGAACTGGAGCACCCGAGATTCCGGCTCCACTCCGAAGAGGTCTCGTTGGCTCTGCACCAGATTCGCGATGCCGCGGTGCGTCACCCGCACGCCCTTGGGCACCCCGGTCGAACCGGAGGTGTAGACGACGTAGGCCACGCTGTCCAGCGGTGCTGCACGAACATCGACACGGTCGAGCTCGTCGCCGGTGACGCTCACCCAGTCGGCACCGACCGAATGGAAGTCTGCAGCCGAAATCCCCGTGACCGGAGCTGCGCGATCGAGGATCTCCTGCACCCGGGCCACTGGTTGCGACGGATCGATGGACAGGAAGCCGGCCTCGATCTTGGCCACGGCCCAGATCGCGACGAGGTACTCGACGGAACGAGGGTAGGCAATGGCCACCAGCGCGCCGGGCCGAGCGCCTGCACGTATCAGACTGTCTGCCAATGCATTCGACTGTCGGTCCACCTCGCGGTAGGTCAACGATCGCGACCCGTCGATCACCGCGGTGTTGTCCGGCCAGCTCGTCACGGCCTGCTCGAACACCTCCGCCAGCGTGCATTCGGATGCGCTGCCGCGATGAGATACAACGGCCGACGGGGCGTGTCCGAACTCCGCACTGCCGAGCCGGAAGTTCGGCTGCGTGGACACCATGGTCAATACCTCGGTCAGGCGCTCGGCGAGTCCGAGAATCACCGATCGCGAGAACCGTGCGGGTGAGTACCCGAGCTGGCCGATCAGTCCGGCCTCGGACTCGTCGACCAAGACCTCCAGGTCGAACTGTGTGGCCGTGATGTCCACCCGACGCGGGGTGATCGACGACGACCCCAGTTCGATTGTCGGAGTTGCTGTATCACCGAAGGCGAGGAGCACCTGGAACAGCGGATGGGTATCGACGGCGCGAGTGGGTTGCACCGCGTCCACCACCCACTCGAACGGGACGTCCGAGTTCGCGAAGGCATCGAGATCCCGGTCGCGGACCACGGTCACGAAGTCCTCGAACGTCGTCGACGGATCGACCTGCGTCCTGAGTACAACGGTGCCGACGAACATGCCGACGAGGTGGTCGAGCTCGGGGTCGAATCGGCCCGCCACCGGGGTTCCGATCGCGATGTCCTGGGTGCCACTGGATTCGGCGAGCACGGCGGCCAGCGCTGCGTGGACCACGACGAACACCGTTGCGCCCAACCGATGCGCGAGCGACCGCAGCCGAGTGAGGGTTTCCGGGCCGACGGAGAACTCCACGGCGGTGTCGGCCGAGGGTTCAGGGGTTCCGGTCGGCAGGTCGAGGAACTCCGGCACGCCGGCCAGGGTGCGACGCCAGAACTCGAGTTGATCCGACGCCACAGCGTCGAGCACGTCCCGCTGCCACACTCGATAATCCGAATAGTCGACGGCGAGAGAGCCGAATTCCGGTACGGATCCAGACGTTCGAGCCAGCAGAGCGATCTCGACGTCTCGGGCCAATGGACGGAGAGAGAGGCCGTCGATCGCGATGTGGTGCGCGACGACGGACAGCGTCCGCTCGCCGCCTCGATCCACCAAGCCCAGTCGCAGCGGCGCTTCGAGGGTCAGGTCGAAGCCGTGCAGGGCCAGAGCATCCTGCCCTGCATGGGCGTCGTCCAACGTCGACAGCACGATCTGCGGGTCGAGCACAACGGTGACGGGGCCATCCGCGGTCGACGGGTACACCGTGCGCAGCGGTGTATGCCGTTCCAGCACATCCGCTATCGCGGCGCGCAGAACATCGAGGTCCAGGTCCGGCGGAAGCGGCACCTCGAAGGCGATGTTGTACGCGGCCGACGCCGGGTCGTATCGATTCTGCAGCCAGATTCGTCGCTCGGCCGGGGCGAGGCCGGGGTAGGACCGCGCGTCGGGATCGTGGACCAGAGCCGGTAGTGGAGTGTAGTTCTCGGACAACAACTCGATCGCGGACGCGAGCTGCTGCGCAGTGGGTGATTCGAAGATCGTCCGCACCGGTACGTGGGTGCCGAGCGCCGCACTGATGCGGGTGGCGGCACGCGTCGCGATGAGAGAGTCCCCGCCGAGGACGAAGAAATTGGCGTCGACGGCAGGATCGTCGATGTCCAGCAGGTCGGCGAAGATCCCCAGCACCACCTCCTGCGCCAAGGTGCGCGCCGCCGCCGGATCGCCGACCGGAAGCGGCTCCGAGTACAAGGCGGCGAGATCCACTTTGCCGTTGCCGGTCAGTGGAATACCGTCGATCCGGGTGATGGCGGCCGGTTGCATCGACAACGGCAGTCTGTCCAGTAGCCACTGGGCAGCGTCCTGCGGATCGAGACCAACGACCCAGGCGTGAATTCTGTTCTCACGCACAGCGGTCACTACTCCGCTGACGTCGGGGTGCGCCGTCAGTGCACTCTCGATCTCCCCCAGTTCGATGCGCACACCGTTGATCTGGACTTGATCGTCCCGGCGCCCGCGGTAGTCGAAGATGCCCGAGGGTTGCTGCCGAACGAGGTCACCGGTCCGGTACATCCGCGTGCCGCCGGGTGCCGCGACGAAGCGCGTGGCGGTCGACGCCGGGTCCGCGTGATAGCCGCGAGCCACACCCGAGCCTGCAACGTACAGCTCCCCGACGCCACCGACCGGCACCGAGTGCAACCGGTCGTCGAGTACGAACGCTCCCACATGCGCCAGCGGCCGACCGATGGTGACCGGTTCACCGGCGCGCAGCGACTCGGCCAGCGTGGCCACCACCGTCGCCTCACTGGGACCGTAGGCGTTCAGCATCGACCGCCCGGCCGACCAGGCGTCCACAACGCCGGTGCCCAGCACATCTCCGCCGACCGCGACGGTCTCGATCCCAGGGGTCGGCGGCACGGTGGCCAGCACCGCGGGCGTCGACAGGTAGTGCGTGACGCGATGCGTAGTGAGGAAGGCCGACATCTCGTCCCCGCCGAGTAGGCCGGGCGGCGCGATCACCATGGTCGCGCCGGCCCCGAAGGCAAGGACCAGCTCGAGTACAGCGGCGTCGAAGTTCACCGAGTATCCATGCAGCACTCGCGAACTCGACGTCACGCCGTACCGCGGGATCACCTGCTGCGCGAGAGCGTGCACACCCTGATGCGTCACCATCACGGGCTTGGGTGTTCCCGTCGAACCCGACGTGTGGATCACGTAGGCCGGGTGCGCAGGTTCGATCGCCGCCAGGCGGTCCGCGTCGGTCAGCGGCAGGTCGCTGACGTTCCAGGCCTGAGTCTCGTCGAGCCAGTTCACCGTTGGCTCGACGCTGCCGAACCCGATCTCGATGTGCTCCAGCAGCTGTTCTCGCCGAGCCGCCGGGTAGCGCGGGTCCACGGGCACGAACGCTCCGCCCGCCTTCACGACGCCCCACAGCGCAACGATGTACTCGGCCGAGCGTTCCAGGGACAGAGCGACAAGAGTTTCCGGTCCGACGCCGTGTGCAATCAGCAGCCGTGCGATCCGATTCGAGCGACGATCGAGCTCGGCGTACGTCACCGATTCCAGGCCGTCGATAGCCACAGCATCACCGGAAACAGCTGTGTCACGCCACAACACGTCGAGCAACGTTCCGTCGGCCAGCGAGGAAGGCAGTGCCGGCGGGCCGGCAAGGGCCAGGTCACCGACCACCACAGCGGGGTTCGCAACCGCTGCGTTCAGGATGTTCAGAATCACCGAGGCGAAGTGTTCGACGGTAGCCCGCTCGTACAGGTCCAACGCGTACTCGATCTGGCCGGTGAGAACCGCCGAGTCACCGTATTCCTCGGTCAGCACGAGCGTGAGATCGAATTCCGAGGTGCGGGTGGGTATCTCCAGCACCGAGACGGGCAGGTCCTCGACCGATCGGTGCGGCGCATTGTCGAATGCCAGCATCACCTGAAACAGCGGATGCCGGTCGAGGGATCGATCGGTCGTCAGGGCATCGACGATGCGCTCGAACGGGACGTCGGAATGCGAGAAGGCATCGAGGTCTGCGGTGCGGACAGCATCGAGCAGGGACGCGAAACTTCCCGACGGGTCCACAGTGACTGCGAGAGGCAAGGTTCCGACGAACATCCCCACCATCTCGTCGAGTGCTTCGTGACCTCGCCCTGCGGTCGGAGACCCGACCACCACCCGGTTCGAGGTACCGAATCGGCTCAGGGCGGCAGCCACGGCGGCGTGGACGACCATGAACGTGGTCGAGTTCGTCGATCGGGCCAGCTCACGAATACCCGCGTGCAGGTCCGATCCGATCTCGAAGGGAACCGCGTCCGTCATCATCGATTGCACCGAAGGCCTGGGGAAGTCCGCTGGTAGCTCCGCCGCTGCGGTGTCGGCATCACCCAGAACCGAATCACTCAAGACCGAAGCCCAGAACGAGAGCTGTTCGTCGGCAACCGAATCCACCATGGCCCGGTTCCACACCGCGTATTCGCCGTACTGCGCGCGCAGACGTGGCCAGGTGGGCGCATGACCTGCTCCACGAGACGCGTGGGCGAAGGCGAAGTCGCGCACGAGTGGGTCGACCGACCACCCGTCCATCGAGATGTGGTGCACCACCACGACGACGACGGCGTCGCCGGATTCTTCCACGCTCAGAAGAGTTGCACGGATGGGTACTTCGGCCGAGACATCGAACCCCTCGGCCGCGGCCGCTGCGACAGCAGAGTCCAGATCCCGCTCGGACACAGTGCGCTCGGATACCTCGGCCAGGACGGTATCGGTAGGCCGCACCACCTGCCGCGGCCCGTCGCCGTCGGCCGGGTAGTACGTGCGCATCGCTTCGTGTCGCTCGATGACGTCGCGGAGAGCCGTCAGAACCATCGAGGGATCGTCCCCGGATCCCACTCGAGCTCGGATTGCCACCGGCATGTTGTACGCGGGTGATGCGGGATCGAACTGGTTGAGGAACCACAGCCGCTGCTGCGCGTACGACAGCGGGATACGTTCGGGCAGAACGGTATCGAGTAGCTCGAGCGACACCTCGCGCGTCGCGGACGAGTCGATGGCCGCCGCGACGGCGCGAACCGTGGGGTCGGCAAACAACACGGTCAACGAGATCGAGGAACCGAGACGGGCGAGAACCCGGGTGGCGCTGAGCGAGTCACCGCCGAGCTCGAAGAAGGAGTGCTCACGCCCCACATCCTCGACACCGAGGACGTCGGCGAATGCTTTCGCCACGGTACGTTCCGTGTCGGTCTGCGGCGCAACGTAGTCGGTGGTGACCGATGCGATGGGGGCCGGCAACGCACGACGGTTTACCTTGCCGCTCGAAGTGATGGGTAGTGCATCCAGAACAACAACGATGCTGGGAACCATCCAGGCCGGCAGGCGATTCCGAAGATGACCGTCCAGCCCCGCCGAGACTCCGGTGACATACAGGACGAGTCGGTTGTCGCGAACGACGGCCACAGCGGCGGTCACTCCCGCACACGTTGTTGCCGCGGACTCCACTTCGCCGAGTTCGAGACGACGCCCGTGCAGTTGGATCTGCTGATCGCCGCGGCCCAGGTACTCCATCGTGGAACCGTCGTACGAGCGGCGGACGATGTCTCCCGTGCGGTACAACCTAGCTCCGGGTACCCCCGGGTCTGCGACGAACCGCGTCGAGGTCACGCCCGCCTGCCCGCTGTACCCGCGGGCGAGTCCGTCGCCGCCGAGGTAGAGCTCGCCGACGCCTCCACAGGGCGTGGGCCGCAGGTGCGCGTCGAGCACCAGCCCGCGGACACCCGGTAGCGGCGCGCCGATGGTCACCCGTTCGGCGGCCTGCATAGGCTCGGACAGCGTGGCCAACACCGTCGTCTCGGTCGGCCCGTAGGCGTTGAGCATCGACGCATCGGCAGCGACGAACCTGTCGCGCAACGCAGGAGGGCACTCCTCTCCCCCGACGTCGAACACATCGATGGAGCTGAGGTCGTCGGCATCGAGAGTGGCCAGCACCGTCGGCGAGGTGATCAGGTGCGTGATCTTCTCGCGGTCCAGCACGTGGGCGAGGGCAGGACCGGCGTAGACGTCGGCCGGGGCGATCACCAGGGTGGCACCCGCAGCGAACGCGGCAAGGACTTCCTGGATGGACGCGTCGAAGACCGGCGAGGCCACGTGCAGCACCCGCGAGTCGGGAGTGACGGCATACCGGTCGACGACGTTGGCCGCGAGTTGCGCGAGTCCGCGGTGAGTGACACTGACGGCCTTGGGTTTCCCGGTCGACCCCGAGGTGTGGATGACGTAGGCCTCGTTGTCGACGTGCAGGGTGGGCGGGGTGAACGCGATCGGGTCTGCGTCGAGCAGGTCCTCGATGGCGAACCATCGGACCGTGCTCGGAAGGTGGTGCACACCGGCACGAGTGGTGATGCCGAACTCGACGTGCGCATCGGCGAGTACTGCAGCCAATCGCTCGGCGGGCTCGGTGGGGTCGAGTGGAACGAACGATGCGCCCGAGGTCGAGACCGACCATGACGCCAGCAGCGATTCGTAGGAGCGATCGACGGCCACGGCAATGCGCGTCTCCGGGCCTGCACCGATCGAGACCAACTGCGCAGCAATGTGTTCCGCGACCCTGGTGAAGTCGTCACTGGATTGATCGACCCCGGTGGCCCGCACCACCGCACCGGCCGTCAGCAGCGAGGGCAGCGGCGCGGCGGTTGCAGTTGCAGATGCGCCGATCACCTCATCCTCGGCGTCGACCACCTCCAGCTCGGACACAGCGAGTCCCTCGGGTGCATGAACCACCTCGCCGAGGAGTGCCAGGAAGCGTCGATGGTGGGCTGCGAGTTCTTCGGTGGTGTACAGCGCCGGGTTGCCGAGGAAGTCGACGCGGGTACTCGTACCGGCGACACCGGGGTAGACGTTGACCATCATGTCGTCGATGGGTCCGCTCGAGAGCACACGGTATTCGCCGATGACGTCGCCGAGCCGAATTGTGCTGTTGTACATCATGATGTTGACCGTGGGACCGAACACGCCGCGTCCGGCAGCGGCACTGCCGGTGCCGTCGCCGGTTGCTCGCTGCATGTCCTCGACGCGGAACCTCTGATGGCGAAGTGCACCGGTGAGTTCCACTTGAATCCGTCGAAGGAGTTCTTCGACGGTGACCCCAGGTTCGACGCCGATGCGCAGCGGCACGACGTTGGACATCATGCCGGACGATTCGCGCAGTTTGGTGGTCGCTCGGCCCGAGACTGGCAAGCTGAGCATCACGTCTTCGGTGTCGGTCATGCGCGCGAGATAGAGCGCGAACGTGGCGAGCACGACGGGAACGTCGGAGGAGTTGTACCGATGTGCCACTGCGGCAACGGCTTCGGTGAGGTCCGCGTCCAACACGGCACCGACACTCACCGTCACTCCGCTGGGAGCGGCAGGTTCACTCGGGCTTCCGGCCAGCCTCGGGGCCTCGAGGTGGCCGTCGAGTCGGCCCAGCCAGTACTGACGGTCGGTCTCGTAGCGGGAGGAGTCGGGGTACGCCGCCTCGTAGTCGTAGATCTCCCGCACTCCGATGGCACGAGTCTTCGGGATCTCGGTGCCCTCGGTCAGCGCGGTGTAGACCGCAGCGGTGCGCTCCTGCACCGAGATTGCGCCGAGGCCGTCCATCACGATGTGGTGAGCCCGGCTGTACCAGTAGTAGTGGCAAGGGCCCACTCGGATGATGTCGGAGGCGATCAGTTGGTCGCGAACCAGATCCACGGGCTGCCGGTACTGCTCGTCCATGTAGCGCTGGGCATCCTCGATGGGATGGTCGCGGTCCGTGAAGTCGCGGTAGATCA
This sequence comes from Rhodococcoides fascians A25f, assembly GCF_000760935.2. Classification (NCBI taxonomy): domain Bacteria; kingdom Bacillati; phylum Actinomycetota; class Actinomycetes; order Mycobacteriales; family Nocardiaceae; genus Rhodococcoides; species Rhodococcoides fascians. The sequence continues at coordinate 5,177,830 of NZ_CP049744.1, forward strand.
TCGCGTACGGCACCCGCAGGTCCGACCACTGGTACGGGTGACCGTCGTCCACGCCGATTCGTACGGCAGGCGATTCGAGCCGTCGGCAGGCGATGTCCGTCGCACGAATCAACACGGCCGGATCGATATCACCGCGGATCTCGACGTATTGCGCGATGGTGAACGGCACGTCCGGTGCCAGCTGCTGAGCGAGGTAGATATTCATCTGAGCAGCCGACAGGGGGAAGCGGCCATCCTCGAACCGCTCGTCCGCCTCTGGCGACACTCCCCGACCTCCTCAACGGACGCGCCCTGACGGCTTCGATTCGGCCTGCGCGCCGCTCATCGACGTCGATCTTTCATCGCCCATTACAAACTAGTCGACCGGGTGTGAATGCTCTACCTGGATCGAACGACAGGTACGCCAGATTGTCCACTCCCCTTTAGGCTGTGCACGCGAATACATTTCCTCGACCGAGAGGCCACCGACGATGGCAACCAGTTCCACTGATACCCGAGTTCGGAAATCGGGTAGAAAGCGGCCGATTCTCATCACGGTGGGCGTATTTCTGGTCATTGTCATTGCTTTTGTGGTGTGGCTTGGTTACGAGTCCTATTCCGCGCAGTCGAGTCTGACGGCCACGCGCGACGCGGCCACTCAGGCCAAGGACGCGTTGCTCGACGGCGATTCGGCCGGAGCCGAGGCAGCAGCGGCTCGTGCCTCCGAATCTGCGAACGATGCAGTCTCGGCGACGACGTCCATCCCGTTTTCGATAGCCAAAGCCGTTCCTTATCTCGGTAGTCCCTTGAAATCGGTAGCGCAGATCAGCGATGTGGTGCAGGGATTGGCCGTGGATGTGCTGGCCCCCGCGTCGGCAGCGGGTGCCAGCCTGAACCCGAGCAGCCTCGTCGAGGGCGGCGGCAAGGTGGACACCGCGGCGCTGCGGGACGCGCAACCGGTGCTGCAGCAAACCTCCGCCGCGGCCGCCGAGCTCAGTGAGCGTGCCCAGCAGGTGGAGGAGCCCGCATTCCTCGGCGTGGTGGACGAGGCTCGCACGTCATTGATCGATCAGACGAACGAACTCGCGAATCTGCTCACCAACACCCGGATCGCCAGTGAACTACTGCCGTCGATGCTCGGCGACAACGGCCCGCGCAGTTACTTTCTCGCATTCCAGACCAACGCGGAGGCTCGGGGCACCGGCGGGTTGCTCGGTGGCTACGGCATCATCCGGGCCGAGAACGGTACGGCCCGAGTCGACACTCTCGGTGCGAACAACGAACTCGAATTCGCGAAACAGCCCATCGATCTGGGTCCCGAGTACAACGCACTGTGGGCCCCGCGAAACACCACCACCGACTTCCGTAACTCGAATGCGAGTCCGCACTTTCCGTATGCCGGCCAGATCTGGTCGTCCATGTGGACGGAGCAGACGGGTGAGGTGCTCAACGGCGCTATTGCCACCGACCCGATTGCATTGAGCTACATCCTCGGTGCCACCGGCCCGGTCACGTTGGCCGACGGCGAGCAGATCACCGCCGAGAACGTCGTCGACATCACCCTCAGCACCGCGTATTCCAGGTTCGGCGACGACCAGCTGGCTCGCAAAGCCTACCTGCAGGAGATCGCCGCGGCGGTGGTGCAGAAGATGACCACCGGCGCGGCACCCACCAGGTCTTTGCTCGACGCGGTGGGCCGCGCCGGCAGCGAGGGCCGAATCTCGGTGTGGAGTGCAGACCCGGCCGAGCAGGCAATTCTGGCCGGCACCAAAGTGGGTCACGTGTTGCCGGACAGCCCGGCACCGTTCGCCGACGTGGTGGTCAACAACGCCGGCGGCAACAAACTCGATTACTACCTGACTCGCGACATCACGTATTCGGCTGAATTCTGCACAGCCGGTACCCGCAAGTCGACGGTGACGGCAACGCTCACCAACAACGTGGATCCGAACGGCCTGACGCCCTACGTGGCGAGCACATTCCAGCCGACGGTGGAGTACGGCACCAACGAATCGATCGTCTACCTGTACGGCACTCAGGGCGCGAAGATCACGTCGATGAAGGTCAACGGGATCACGGGATTCTCCATCCAGGCCGGCACCGAGCTCGGCAGGCCGGTGCAGGCTGCGTACCTCACCATTCCGCCGGGTAAGTCGCAGACGGTGACGTGGGAACTCGAGGAGCCCTCCGCTCCGGGCGAGGCGACGGTGCCCGTCCAGCCTTTGGTGGATCAACCCACGGTGAGCATCGACGTTCCGCAGTGCTGAACATCCCCGGCGTCTTCGTCACAGTCGACGCGAGGGTAGTGCAGTTGCCCGAAGACTGACCTACAGTTTCGTTCCGTGATAGGAAAAAGACGTAGCGACGAGATACGGCCCCCAGAACAGACACATCCATTTCTTTGGATTGTATTGGTGATCCTCGTAATTGCCGTTGTCGCGCTGTTCGTTCTCACCGAGTACGAGGGTCGGCTCTAGCGACCGGTAGCGCAAAAACGTACGCGCAGACGGCCTAAGCCGGACTCCTCACGATCGAGGTGAGTCCGCCCTCCTGCTGACTACTTCCGCGGTCTTGGGTTTTCGATGCGCCGCTTCCTCCCCGATATCCGGGTGCACGCTGCGTACCTCACCATTCGCCGGGCAAGTCGCGGACGGTGACATGGGAACACGCGGAGCCCTACGCAGGAGGTGAGGCGACGGTGCCCGTGCAGCCGTTGGTGGATGAGCCCACGGTGAGCGTCGACGTTCCGCAGTGCTGATCGCACCGTAACTCGCCCACACTCTCGTCGGTCCAGATGCCGGACCGGCGAGAGTGGTGGTCGGAGTAATTCAATCGAATGAACTTTCCAGTGACCTCAGGTCTGGCGACGGTCGAGGTAAGTGCACACATATCTCGCGTTATGCACCCGTTTCAAACCGCAGCGTTTGCCCACCACATTGATGTTCCTGCTCGAATGCTCGAGTTTTCACCGGCCTTCAACTGGCGCGCTCCCAGCCGATACCCATACAAAGGCACGGAAAACCCAGCCCTGACAAGGGCACATAACGTGTGTCGAGTGCCCCTTGAAGCGGCACATAGCGCGTGAAATGAGCTGTAGCAGAAGATTTTTCACGAGCAGAAGCCGTGTAGCTTCGGGTTTGCCAGACAGCAGGCAACAACCCAGGAGGTACTCACATGACCCAGAAGAAGATCGACCCGAGCATCAGCGGCAGGCTCACTGCAGCTATTCAGCTACTGGCCGTAGTCGTCTTGGCAGCGCAGCTTCCCAACGTCTCGACCCCGCTACTCCTGGCGGCGATGACCCTCGCGGGACTTGTCATCGGTGCAAGTGGGCGACCGAAGCCGAAATCCTCGCGGTCGAAGTGAGTCCGACGTTCCACCAACTACTTCCGCAGTCTCGGGTTTTCAGTGCCGTTTCTGGGCAGAGTCTCCGGCCGCTGGGATCGAGGGTAGGTCTCGGGTTCCCGAGCTGCCTCTGCTGTACGCGGGCCGGCAGCAGGAGACGCGGAAGCAGACCGAGGGGATGTCTGTCGTGTCGGCGGAGCAGGCACCGGTGCGGGAGTGGGAGGGGACACCGGCGTCAGTGGGGCAACGGGTGCCTGAGGTGCCGGCGCGGGGACCGGCGGTGTCACCTGCTTGGGCAGGTTGGTGTCGGCGGTGTAGTTGTACGAGTAGCTGTACATGTCGCCCTTCTTCGAAGGCGTCAATGCCAGCACCACACCGAGGACGTGCGCTCCGATTGTTTCCAGATTGCCGATGGACCTGGACAACTCGTTGCTCTTGGTATGCCCGTAGCGGGTGACCAAGAGGGCACCGTCGGCATGGGTGGTCAGGACGGCCGAGTCGGTCACCGGCAACAACGGCGCACCATCGACGATGACGTAGTCGAACTTGGAGCGCAGTTCCACCAGCAAGGCGCGAGACGCTTCCGAACCCAGTAGCTCGGACGGGTTCGGCGGGATCGGACCGGACGCCATAGCTTGCAGGCCCTCGTACTTGGTCGGCTGAAGCACCTCGTCCACTTTCGCCTGCCCAGCCAGCACGGTGCTCAGGCCGACCGAACCGATGAGGCCCATGTACTTCGAGATGCGAGGACGACGCAGATCGCCTTCGACGAGAACGACATGATGGCCGGCTTCGGCGAGCGAGATCGCCAAATTCAGTGCAGTGGTCGTCTTACCCTCGCTCGGAATCGCACTGGTGACAACGATGACGCGCGGCGGATGATCGACTTCGAGGAATTGCAGGTTGGTGCGGAGCTCACGGAATGCCTCGGCGCTGGCCGATTGGGTGAGGTCTTGGAAATCGACTGCCGGATGCGCCTTGCGTTCCTTGTCGAACGGAATAGTGCCTACGAGCGACTTGCCGGAGATCGACTCGATCTCACGACGATTCTTGATCGTGTTGTCCAAACGGTCGCGCAAGACCGCCAGTGCGATGCCGAGGAGCAGGCCGACGGCGGCACCCAAGGCGAGGTTGCGCTTGGTCTTGGGGCTGACAGGCGTCGACGATGCATCGGCCTGCTGGAAGGTCTTCACTCCGGCCGACGGGGTTCCCCCGTCCTCAGGGGTTTCGAGCTCGCGTACCTGGTTGGTCAGCTCGGTTGCCATTGCATTGGCAATGTCGCGAGCAATCGCCGGCGATGCATCGGTGACGGTGATGTCGAACAGAACGGTATCGGGGGTCGACGATGCCTTCACCTTCGCAGCCAGTTGCGACGGCGTCAGTCCGAGCGGCAGAACTTCGAGAACTCGAGCGGCTAACGCTTCACTGGTGACCAACTCGGAGTACGACGCCACACGTTGTTGGGAGAACAGGTTGCCCTGGTATGCCTCATTGACCGAGGTACCACCAGACGTCGAGACGAACATCCGTGCGCTGGACTCGTAGAGCGGCGTCGTCAACAGGGACGCACCCAAGGCCCCCAGGATCGCTACGACCACGGTGACGGCGATGATGATCCACCTCGCCTTCAGGATTTTCAGATAATCCTGTATCTCCATGCTTCGCGCTCCTCGTTCGTTTCGTACAGCTCGCAACGTGTCACTGCGTGGCTCAATCGTTACATAGCTGGTTGCTTTCCGTGCACCGGATGAGCTCGGGGTTGACGCGTGTCAATTCATTCGTTCGATATGCGAGCACAACTAAGTTAATTCCCCGTTGTGACGTGTCACCGGGGCAATCGAGCCCAATTCGTGCGTGCGAACTTCACTGTTCGGCTCTGTTCCTCTATTACGGTCACGCTTGCCTGTGCAGCGACGATAGACAGGAACACACCCACAACGTCACTCGAAGTGATCCTCGACACCCGACCGCCTCGAGCTGCTGGTCGACCGAAACAGCGACCCGGTTCTCACTCGGAGCAGCGGATACCACAGAACGATGACGCGAACACGCCCGTGCGATGTCGATGAGCAACCTGACTCCGGCACCACTCGCTGCGTGTGCCGCAGATCCGGACGGATCGGCACGGCCGACGCCTCGCCCCTCGGCACAACACGCTCACTCGTAGCGAACCCGCGTTCTTTGCACCATCCCCTGTATCGGTACTTCACGAAACTTACTGGCGATCGTAACAAACCGGCCTATTTGCTAAAGCCTCGCATTCGGGGAGTTACCCGGCGTCTACGCGCTTATTACGGACTCGGTCCTGCATCCAAATCCGATTCCGCGAGACACTGACTTTTTTCGAAAACTGTTCGCACTCCGAACTATTCACTACACTCGCTTACTGAGACGACAAAGCACTTGTTGTATAACATCGCGTTCGACAGCGCATTTATCGATCGTGCACAGAGGTCGGCGAGCGCACAGCACATCACTTTCCGGTGGGGGCCACGCATGACTCGTACGGTCGCAATTATCGGCACGCGCGGATATCCGAGTTTCTACGGTGGATTCGAGACCCTGGTTCGGCATCTCGCGCCCTACCTGGCAGATCACGGGTGGAACGTCGTGGTCTACGGCAGGCATGCTGCGCTGAGCTCCAATCCAGCAGATATGGATCCGCGGGTGCGGTCGGTCGTCACACCCGGTTTCGACAGCAAATCCGCGAGCACACTCACCTACGGTGCCACGTCCTCGCTTCATGCACTAGTCACGAAACCTGATGCGGCACTTGTGATGAACGTCGCGAACGGCTTCTGGTTACCGTTCCTTCGTCTCCGCAACATTCCTACGTTGGTCAACGTCGACGGCATCGAGTGGGAACGCGAGAAATGGGGCCGGATCGCCAAGACGATCTTCGCCATCGGCGGCCGCGCGACTGCGCAGCATGCCACTACTCTGATCTATGACTCCCGCGAATTGGGCGCTCGATGGGAGGAACTCTCCGGCAGAACGGGGGTGTTCATTCCGTACGGTGGTGACCCTCGAACCGGAGATGACCCACCCGAAGGGCTCGGTCGACGCAAGTACGTGCTGATGGTCGCGCGATTCGTACCCGAGAACACGATCACCGCCTTTCTCGATGCGGCCGAGAAGCTCAGCGACCGTTGGAATGTGGTCATCGTCGGTTCATCCGGATACGGCGGCGAATTCGACAACCGCGTGGCCGCGCTGGCTGCGGAGAAGCCCAACGTGAGGTGGTACGGGCATCTCAGCGACGATGACACCTTGTACTCACTGTGGGAGAACGCCGGTGCATATTTCCACGGCCACAGTGTGGGCGGCACCAATCCTGCCCTGGTGCAGGCCATGGCCTGCGGCGCACCGGTGGTGGCTCGAGACACCGTCTACAACCGCGAAGTTCTCGGCGAAGGAGCACTTTTCGTCGAACCGGCGCCGCACAGCATCGCCGCCGGTATCGAAACCTTGCTCAACGACTCCGAACTACAGCAGAAGTTCAGCTCCATCTCGACCCAACGCGCTCACGACCTTTACACGTGGGACCGGGTCTGCGCCGATTACGACAGCGCGTTACGCAGTCATCTGCCGTCGGACGAAGTAGTCAGCGAACCGAAGATCGCGCGGGAGTGATGCGCGAATTCACGGGCCGAACGACGATATCCGCCAGCGGGATTCCGCAGAGATTGCACCTGGAACACCAGTGCCCGAAACGCGAGCCCGGCACCCACGACCACGCCCCACCACAGCCGCTGCAGTCCTGACCGGGCCAGGTCGGCGCGGTAGAACTCGTAGAGGTTGAGCACCCAGGCCGAGTTGGTCTCGGTCGTGGTGTTGCTGCTGCTGCCCACCAGGTGTCGTGCCCGGGCGCGAGGCTGAATCAATACCGCGCCACCACTGAGGCTTACCCGCCAACAGAACTCGATGTCCTCGGCATACATGAACCAGCGTTCACTCAGTCCGCCAACTCGACGCCAGGTCTCGGCGTCGACCATCAGACAGGCACCGGTGACCCAGTCGACGGCCACAAGATCGTTGCCGATATCGGACGGCAGCAGGTAATGGCCTTGCAATCCGCGTCTGCCACGGGCAAGCCTGGAGAGCCCGAAGTAGTGCGAGGCCATCGCCCACGCGGTGGGCATCCGGCCGGCCGCGGCCACTCGCACATCGTCGGTACGAATGAGCGGAGCAACGATTCCGCCATGCGTGGATGCAACGGTCTCGGCGAGGATCCGCACGTCTGCGGCCGAGATGACGGCATCGGGGTTGAGCAGCATGATGTTTCGGCCGGTGGCCTGCGCGGCGGCTTTGTTCACTCCACCCGCAAAGCCCAGGTTCAGGTCCCCGGCGATCACTGAACAATGCGGAAAAGTCTCTTCGATCAAAGTCACGGTCTCGTCGGACGAGGCGTTGTCGTAGACGATGACCTCGTGTTCCGAACCCAACGCCGACAGGCAATCACCGATAACGTGCGAGCTGTTGTAGGTGACGATCAGAACGGAGACCTCCGGCCGACTCATCCGGCAGTGTGCTCCCTTGCCTTGATCAGCTTGGCCGGCACCCCTCCCACGATCGTGTACGGAGCCACATCTTTCGTGACTACCGACCCGGAGCCAACGATTGCCCCCTCACCTATGGTCACACCCCGGGTGACGACGGAGCCGGCACCGATCCAGGTGTCCGCACCGATCACCGTGGGGCTACGGATGAATCCCTGACGGTTCATCGGCACGGACATATCGGCAAACTCGTGGTCTTCGCTGAAGATCGATACGTGGGGCCCGATCATCGCGTTGTCACCGATGGTGATCCCGCCCTGCCCCCAGATCACGTTGTACATTCCCACAGCCACGCCTTCACCGATCACCACGCCCACGCCGGGCTCCGAGATCACTCCGGATCCGTTGATCGACGATCCGCGGCCAACCGTGGTGCGATCTCCGATCGTGATGCCGTGTGCTGAGTGCGCGTCGATCGCAACTCCGTCGCCGAACACGACGCCGGTTCCGACATGAAGCTTGGCCGCGTTACGTACCTTGACACCACGACCACGGAAGTGCACCGCGGGCCCCTTTACGTAAGGCAACCCCAGAATTTGGCCTCGTAGAGCTTGCGCCACTCGATCGAGGATGAAGCTCATCAATGTTCCGGCTGGAATGTCGTCGGGCATATGCCGGTGACGCAGTCGCCAATAGATCCTGTCGATCAACGTGTGCAGCATGACGCACTCCCTCGAGTCGCAACCGATGCGCTCACGGTAGCGCCCCGCCCATCGATCGGCATCCCGATCGAGAGCTTTACGCGTGGCGAACAATACTGCACCGCAACGGAAACCGTTCTCGACCGCCAGGAATGAGACCCCAAACAATCACCGGGATGGATACGGGAGCATTCACCCGACCACCGAAAAGGCAATGAGACGAGGATTCGTCAATTCGTCGAAATGGATCGATTTCTTACCGCGAAAATGCGCACCGATTGGGACTATCATTCGCGACATCGGCCGGGTATTCCGGTATCGCGCAATCACATCGGGGATCGTAGATGACTCTGCTCGAGAGGAGAGCCGACTCCACGTCGGCCGCTGCGGCACCACCGGAAGTTGTCGCTGCACCCGGGAAGTCGAACGATTTCGGGTTCCTGCTCGATATTCAGGGTTTGCGGATGATCGCGGTGGCATCGGTCGTCTTGCAGCATGTCTTCCAGTGGCCGGAGGGTGGGTACGTCGGTGTCGACATGTTCTTCGTCATCTCGGGCTTCCTCATCACCAGCCTGCTGCTGCGGGAGGGCGTGCGTTACGGTCGCGTATCCATCGCGGACTTCTATCGACGACGAGCCCGTCGCATCCTGCCGATGGCGTTGTTGGTCATCGGTGCCACCGTCACCGCGTCGTATGTACTAGTGCTCACAAGCAGGTTCGAGTCCATCGTCGTCGACAGCTGGTGGTCGGCCGCATTCGCGATGAACTGGCACCTGGTTTCGGTGGGCACGGACTACTTCCAGACGGCGTTGCCGCCCTCACCGCTGCAGCATTACTGGTCACTCGCCGTCGAAGAACAGTTCTACGTGGTCTGGCCGCTGCTGATGGCGGGGCTGCTGTTCATTGCGATGCGGTGGCGAAAGAACCTACCGTTGCGGCCTCTCGTGGCCGCCTTTGCTTGTGTCGCCATTGCCGTCTCGTTCCTGTGGGCCATGAGCGAGAGCGTTGCGAGCCCCACGGCAGCGTACTTCTCCACGTTCAGCCGCATCTGGCAGTTGGCCGCTGGTGCGCTACTGGCTGCGATGGCTCCGCTGTTCCTTGGTACGCCGGCGTGGTTGCGGTCTCTCATTGCCGTCACGGGACTCGTCGGCATCTCGTACGGCGTGCTGGTTGCAGGAGTTGCAATCCCCGCCCCCTCTGGCGCGATTCCGGTGATTGCGACGTGCTTGGTCATCGCAGCGGGAATCGGCTCGTCGGGGTTGGCAGTCACGCGGCCGCTCCGCCTGCGGCCGGTCGTCTACATCGGCACAATCTCGTATTCGTTGTATCTGTGGCACTGGCCGCTGGTCGTATTGCTCCTGACAGTCCACGACGTCGGCATCACGTATTACGTCACTGCGATCGTAGGGACGATCGTCTTGTCCATCGCGTCGTACCACCTGGTGGAGAAGGCCGTGCTCGACTCGAACTTCCTCGCGCCCCGCTCTCGGCACCGTGGGCACCGGCCGGCTTCGACCGACAGCCGCGATGGGCAGCGGGTGTTCGTCGGCGCTTTGGGTGCGGTGATGGTCTTTCTGCTGGTCGCGCTGTTCAATCAGCCGAGTGTCGTATTGCCTGACGAGGGGCCCAGGCCGGTCCTCGCCGCGGCGGCCGTGGGGCAGACTCAGGATCCGTTGGAGACCGCGATCCGGGAATCGCTCGCTGCCAGATCCTTTCCTGTGACCAGTCCGCCGTTGGATGATGTCGAGAGCGGTAAGCCAGTCGAGATGGCACCAGAAGCCGGTTGCCTGGATCCGCCGGAACTCAGTCTCGATACCTGCAACTTCGGGGCCGCGGATGCACCGCAGTCGGCCATCGTCGTCGGTGATTCCTTCTCTGCGGCGTGGTTGCATCCCATTGTCGGGGCATTGGTACCCAATGGTTTTCGCGTGCACGGAATGGCCCTGAACAACTGCCCATTCATTGCTTCCGACGTCACCATCGACGTGGATCAGGATGCGACCGATCGATGCAATGCGAGTCGCGATGCGATGGTGGATCAGATCATCGCCGCCCGCCCCAGCATGGTGGTGATGATCGACATGGAATACGGGATTCAACGAATGGTGAACAGCGAGGGCTCTGTGCGGGCATGGACCACCGCACGCACCGACATCATCGCCCGTATTGCACCCAGCGGTGCGGCCGCCGTCATCCTTACTCCGAATCCACTCGGAAAAGCCGCCACAGAATGCGCGGGGAGGCTGTCGGTGCCGTCCAACTGCACCAGCACCATATCGGAGAACTGGCTCAAAAAACGTAGCGCAGACGAAGCCGCCGCGAAGCAGACGGGTGCAACGTTCATCGATACCAGTTCCTGGTTCTGCTATCGCGACAACTGCCCACTGTTCGTGTCGGGCATCGTTATCAGTTGGGATACCGGGCATATCACCCGGCAATACGGAGAATACTTGATACCGCGCGTCCAAGAAGCTCTGCTGCCAGCGTGACCGGAAAGCACATCACAAGGCGCACCGCCTATTTCGTTGCTAGTGTGTGCCGATGATCAGCGATCAGACGAACTCGAACGAGGTTCGACGGTTGTATCTGAACATCGTCAAACGGTCGCTTACCGGTGCCCTCGCCGAGGACAACGACTCGGTGTTGGGTGGGGTCCGGTGGCAGGGCAATCCCTCACTCACCAAACGCCTGGCCAGTAGATTCGCCGCAGCCGCGGCGAAGTTCGACATCGAGATAGCGATAAAGAAGCCATACGACGAGCACCATCGCGCCATCGGCTTGGACTGGCCATCGCGAGCCGAGTCGATGATAGGCCTGGCTCGGATGACGAACATCGAAGAATGTATCGCCACCGTCGTGTCCGAGAGCGTCCCCGGCGATCTCATCGAGACCGGGGTCTGGCGGGGCGGGGCATCGATCTTCATGAAGGCCAACCTCGTTGCATGGGGTGACGAAAACAGAACAGTCTGGGTCGCAGACTCGTTCGAAGGTCTGCCGCCACCTGATCCCACCAGATTTCCGGCGGACGCCGGGGACAGAAATCACGAGCTCGGCGGTCTCGCGGTAGGAACGCGGACAGTGCAGCACAACTTCGAGCGTTACGGCCTCCTGGACGACAGAGTGCAGTTCCTCGTGGGATGGTTCAAGGACACACTTCCCACCGCACCCATCGAGTCGCTGGCGCTGATGCGACTGGACGGCGACATGTACGAATCGACCATTCAAGCTCTGGAATCGCTGTACCCCAAACTCTCCCCCGGAGGGTTCTGCATCATCGACGACTACGGCAGCCACTCCTCGCAAGCGGGGCAGGCTGTGCGCGATTATCGACTGGCCCATTCCATCGACGAGGACATTGTCGACATCGACGGTTCCGGAGCATTCTGGCGTCGGGCACCGATCTAATTCGCACCGCTCAACACCTATCGGCGGTAGGTTTCGATTCGACAAACCGTTACGAAGAATGTTTCGCCTCAGTAGCTTTCGTCGCTAGCGCACGTAACGGCTTCGGTCGAGTGGATACTCCCCCAATTCCATCCCCTGCCAGTAGATTGATGGACGATGACATTCGAACGACCGGTGATGCCGCACAGATCCACCCTGCCGAGGAGGTAGCCGCGTGTTGATTCGCGAGTATGCGGCCGCGCTCAAGGCTCGATGGCTGATCATCGTGGCGACGACGATCGTCGGAACCACTGCGGCCGTGCTGTTCTCGCTTCTGTCCACGCCTGCGTATCAGGCCACCACTCGCTTCTTCGTCTCGACCACCGCTATCACCGCCAGTGACGTCTATCAGAGCAATCTGGCCTCGCAGCAGCGCGTCGTCTCCTACGCCGAACTTCTCACCGGACGCACGCTGGCGCAGCGGGTTGTCGATCAGTTGTCCCTACCCATCGGCGCGGACGCACTCAGTGCGCAGATCGAGGCAACGTCCACACCCAATTCGGTACTGCTGGACGCGTCTGTGCTCGATACATCCCCGCTGCGGGCCCGCGACATCGCCAACGCACTCGGAGAGCAATTCCCCGCACTCGTCAGCGAGTTGGAGACACCGGCCGACGGTGGGACTGCGTCCGCGTCCGTAGCCGTAGCCGAAGCCGCCGAGACCCCGACGGCACCGGTGACGCCGAAGAAGCTGCGCAACGTGATTCTGGGCGTGACGATCGGGCTGTTGGTCGGCATCGCCGGAGCTCTCGTTCGGGACAGGCTCGACAACACTGTGAAGAAAGTCGGTGAACTACAGGAGCTGACCGACAGCGTGTTGGTGGGCACCATCCCGTACGCCAAGAAAGTGCGAGACACCGCAGCCATCGATTTCGGCCGGTCCACTGCCCCCGTTGCCGAGGCGTACCGGGAACTACGCATGAATCTGAAGTTTCTCGCCGTCGACAACCCCCCACGCCTACTCTTGATCACTAGTTCCATTGCTGGAGAGGGCAAATCGGTCACCGCGGTCAATCTGGCACTGTCTCTGGCCGAGGTGGGCAACAGGGTCGTTCTGGTGGACGCCGATCTGCGACGGCCACGAATCTCGGAGTATCTCGACATCGTCGGATCGGTCGGAGTCAGCTCGGTCCTCGCGCACGAGGCCACGGTGGACGAGGTCATCCAGACCACCACATTCAACAATCTGTGGGCGCTGGGCGCGGGGCCCGCACCACCCAACCCGAGCGAGCTGCTCGGAAGCGCTGCTGCGCAATCACTCCTGCATGAGCTCAGGCGCGCATTCGATTACGTGGTGGTCGATTCCCCTCCGGTGCTACCGGTCACCGATGCCGCAACACTGGCCACCCAGTGCGACGGCACGATCCTGGTCACTCGCTACGGTTTCACTCGACGCGACGAGGTGAGTAGGGCCGCAGCCAATCTGGAGACGATCGGCGCGCCCCTTCTCGGGGTCGTCATGTCGGTGGTGCCGACGTCGAAGAAGTCCGAGTACCGCTACGGATACGACTTCGAGTCGGGCCGCACCCCGGCCCGAGTTCCAACACCACCGACCATCAGCACCAACCGGCACTGATCGGATTTGTGGGACGTGCGTCCGCATATCGGTGGTCGATGGATCAGTGGTAGACCCAGTGCGTCCACGACAGAATTGTGCGGACTGATCGCGTTCGCCGCCGCGGCGGTGTTCGTCGCGTTGGCTGCGCCGTTGGTGGCCATCGTTGCGGTCTGTGTGACAGCGGCAGCCGTCGCGGCGATACTGTCGATCCGAAGTGTCCGGTGGGCTTGGAGCATCTACTTCTTTGCGCTGTGCGCCAACGGCCTGCAGGTCACGGTCGGCGGTTTCACCCTCCGACCCGAATACCTCGCAACGCCGTTGTTCCTCGTCGCGCTTCATGCCTACGCGGGTCGCGAGCCCGGGGCCAGAACCCGATCTCCATTCGCAGTGGGCTTGATCATCGGCTCGGTAGGGGTGGTGGCCGTGGGACTCACCTCCAGTGTGTTGTTCGCCCCCGACACCGCAGCGAGCCTGCGCATGGCGGTGCAGTTGATCACGGCACTGATCGTGGTGGTGCCCATGACGCAGGTGGCACTCGACCACGGATTTGTGGTGCGCTCGGGTACCGCAATCCTGTCGACTATCTCGGCTTTCAGTGTGCTGAGCTTCCTCATCGACCCGAGTACCCGGGTCGATGGCCTCGCCTTCGAGTACAACATCATGGGGTGCCTGTGTGCCGGGTGGATCGGTGTCATCTACTTTTTCGCAGACGACCGAACCGTTGTGACCCCGCGGGTGCTGCTGCTGGCCGCTCCCATCCCCGTCGCACTCGTCCTCACTTCCACTCGCGCGGCGTGGATCGCGCTCGCAATCATCGCCGTCTGTGTGATGGGCAGAAGTGCGAGAACCTACCCGGTGACCATCGTCAGCTCTTTGCTGGCTTTCACGGTCGGGCTCGCGTATCTACACGACGTCTACTACCGCGTGGGCGACACTGACACGTTCCTGTGGCGGGTGGTCCACGTCATCGATACCGAAAGTGGCACCGGGGCATATCGACTGCAACTGTGGAACACGGCAATCGACCAGATTGCCTCCCGTGACTGGAGCGCAGCTATCGGGACCGGGTTCAACTCGTTCTCACAGTTCAATCCGGTCGACCCCACCAACGTCGGTGCTGCATATCTGAGTTCGATGTGGTTGACGCTGATCTACGATGTCGGGTTCTTCGGGTTCGCCTTTTTCGTCGTGCTCGCGGTGAGCCTGTTTCTCGGTGTGCGGCAGAAGAAGCACGCCCTCCCTCTGTTCGTGGCACTGGCCATCTGCACGTCTGTGACCAACGTGATCTGGTTCGCGTTTCCGTGGGTGTTCATGGCCCTGACGGTTACGGCGCGACGAAAGGAGTCGAGCTCCCCGCCGAGCGCGACCGACGGCCGCGGGCACAGCCGTCCTCGGCAACGCCGACGGCACCGAGTGTCGGTGATCGCGTGAACGACCGTAGACACGCGATAGTGCTGTCCTCCTTCACTGTTCACCCGGATATGCCCAGCGAACCCGGTATCGGCTGGCAGTTCCTCATCGCCACACTCGAGCATGCTCGAACGGTAGGCGCGACGGTAATCTTGGTGACGATGCGTCGTTCGGCTCAGGCGTGTTCCGGGCGGATCCCCGCCGAGTTCGAGCAGCACCTCGAGATCGTCACCGTCGAGATCCCCCTGGCTCCGCCGTTCTTTCGATGGCACTATCCACGGTTCACCCGTATCGAACACGAACTGTGGGTTCGATTGGCCGTCAAGCACATCCGTGAGATCGATCGAACGTACTCGGTTGTCTATGCACACCACGTCACATTCGCCTCGGAGATTTTGTCGACGCCGATCACCAGGATGTCGCCGAGCACCTACAAGGTCTGGGGCCCGATCGGCGCGGGCGGCGTCGCCGAGGTGTTCGCCATCTCCCCCACCTCATCTGCCTCACGGAGGCAATGGTTTCTGCAGACGGCGCGCGATCAGCTGGCCTCGATCCCGGCGAAACATATCGCTCGTCGATGCAACTTGGTACTCGCACAAAACGGAGCTATGGAAGCGACTGTCGCACAAACGGATACCAGATGCCGACGGTTCCCCAACGTCGTCGTCGATCTCCCGACCACTTGGCCTGTTCGGACCGAGCACGACGGCATCGTGATCCTGGTCGTCGGGCATCTCATCACTCGCAAGCGCCAGGAGTTGGCGATCGAGGCGTTGGCGTCGAGCAGGTTGCAGCATGCCCACCTCCACATCGTGGGCTTCGACAGCACGAGCCACGGGGCGTATCTGTATCGACGCGCAAAGACGCTTGGCGTGCAGGATCGAGTGACCTTTCATGGATCGCTCGACCGCGCCGCGGTATTGGACATGATGGTCCAGTCGGATGTGTTGATGCATCCCTCAGGACGGGAAGGTGCGAGCGGCGTCGTGGGCGAAGCGGCGGCGTGTGGACTACCGGTGGTGTGTTTCGAGCGGACCGGAGCAAGTTCTGTGCTCGAGGATTCCCGTACATCCGGGGTAGTGCTTCCGGCCGATTCGGCGACTACCCGGGACATGATGGCGGAAGCCATCGTTCGCGCGTCGACCATGCAGCGCATCAGCACGACGCAGTGGACGAAGCAGCGGTTCGTCGACCTCGCTTCGCAGCTCTACGCCGAAGGCCTTGCGTTCGATGCTGCACCTCCCCGCCGGGCGGGTCGGCCGTGATGACCACCGGTGCCGACGTGGAGAACTCGTCCGTCACTCGGGCGAGCGTGCTGATCCGCACTCTGGATCAAGGCCTGTGGTCCCTCGGCTTCTTCGTCTTCAACGTCACGGCCGGTGTGTCGTTGACGGTGAGCGAGTTCGCATCTCTGTCAGTGGGTGCCGCACTGGGTTTCATCGCCGTGGGTACCTCCCGGGCGTGGGGGATCTATGCACCGATAGTGGACGCGGCGAAGATCGGAGTGCGTCCGGGAGACTCCATCGACCGGTGGTCGAGCTGGCGGGGCACCATTGCCTTCGCGACTGTCGTCGCCGCTGCCTCGTTCGTATGGATCGGCCGCGGCGGTGAGTGGGGGTATGCCGCCGCGGTGGCAGCGTTGGCTGCGACGATGGTGATCTCCGATCTGCCGCGTCAGGTCCTCATAATCCGAGGCAGCTACTCCCGCGCGGCACTGTTGGCGGCGCTCTATGCCCTTGGTGCGCTCATCGCTGCCGGTGCGCTTGCGCTCGGTGTCGACAACACCGCGCTGCTGCCGATCTGGTTCAGCACCTTGCTGATCGTGCTCGGGGCCGGGCTCGTCTTCTGCGGCACGTCCACCTCCACCACCAAGTCCGATTCCCACTTCTCCATCGCATGGCGGATCACCGCGGAGGCCGTCTACCTCGGGTTCGGAAGCCAGATCGCCACTCTGCTGCTGTATCTGATCCAGGACGACACTGCCACTGCCGGTATTCGGTTCGCCTATTCGCTGGTGTTCGCGCCGGCGTTCGTCATCATCCAGAGCATCCAGCCGTTGATCTTCAAGCAATTCGCCACCCTCAGTGCGCAGGGCACGCGCGCAGTTCTCGCGGTCTCGGTGCGGTGGAACATCGCAGTGGCTCTCGGCCTCGGCGCGTGCGGGCTGGTGGGGTACACGGCGCTCTCGACGGTGTTCTCCGACATCGGTCCCGCCACCGCGCTGCCGTACGTGGTTCCAGTGGGCTTGGCGATCCTGTCTGCACAGACTTTCGAGGTGGCGCTGATGGCCACCCGGTTCTTTGTCGGTCCCGTCTTCACGCATCGCGCGCGCCTGGCCTCGGTGCTCATCGATGTGGGGAGCCAAACGATCGGCGTATTCGTCGGCGGTGCAGCCGGTTTGGTCTGGACGCTGACAGTCCTGAGCGCGCTACGCATCGCGGTATCGGTGGCGATGCTCGTCGTATTGCCACGACGCGACAGAACGGAGACGTCATGAGGGTCTTGTTCGACGGCTACTACTGGTTCGGCGGTCCGCCCGCCGGCATCGTCATCACACACGAGAAGATCGCAGCGTGGCGACGCGAGTTTCCAGATGACGTGCTCACAGTCGCGCTCCGACGGAGGCCCTCTCCCGACGAGGCGTCGGACTTGGAACGACAGGGGTTGCGGTGGATCCGCACGTACCTGCCGACGCAGCCGCTGAAGAACATGGTGGAGCTTTCGCTTCGAGTACGTCTCGGCCCGTACGACATGGCGTGGGGTTCGAATTATTCTCCGCTGCTGGGAAAATCGGCCGTCTTCGTGCATGACGCACTGTTCCAGTCCAACCCCGAGTGGTTCACCACGATCGAGCGCATCTACCTCTCCCCCATCATGATCGCCGCACGCGCGGCGAGCGTGTTGTTCGTCAGCAGTGAAACCGAGGCGGCTCGGATCGTTCAGCACAACCCGCGCCTGGCACCGACAGCCGTCACCGGCTTCGGCATTTCTCACGCGCTGCTCGACGCGAATCCCGAACCACCTCCGGCTCTCGACCTTCGGCCCGGCTCCTTCGTACTGTCCGTCGGGCGGTTGAATACGCGAAAGAATTTAGCGACAACGCTATCCGCCGCTGTCAGTTCGGGAGCGATCTCACCGAGCCACCCGTTCGTGGTGGTGGGTCCGGCAAACGGAAAGGCCGACCAGCTCGAGCGCCGAGTACTCGCGGCCATCGACGACGGTTCGATTCGGTACAGCGGCTTCGTCGAGACCAAACACCTGGCGTGGCTGTATCGCAATACCGCTCTGTTCGTGTACCTCTCGCTGAACGAGGGCTACGGGCTACCCCCGCTCGAGGCGCTGCGCCTCGGCGCACCCGTGCTGGTGAGCGAACGGCCGATCTTCAGAGAACTGCTCGGTGAATCGGTACGGTACTGCGATCCCACCGACATCGACGCAGTGGCGCAGGCCATGAAGCTCAGCCTGTCCGATGGTCGACTCCCACTCGCATCTGACTTCGAGTTTCCGTCGTGGGAGCACATGGTCCACACAATGCGCGGCGCGATGACCGATACGAAAGGTATGTCACGTCGGCGGTTGACGTCGTGACGCGGTGGCGCTTGGCGGCCGCCGTGGTAGTGGTGACGCTGGTAGCCGCGACGGGGTGCAGCAGTACCTCGGACACTTATCGCCCGGTCACGGCCGCAACGACCGATACCGTTGGGCAGCAACCACTGTCCAATAAGTTGGCCGCATCGGACGACCCTGTCGACATTCTGCTCATCGGCGACGGCACCGGTATCTCGCTCGGTAGCTGGGTGTTCCTGACCATGCAGAGCCTGGCGCAGGAGTACGGCCGACCTGCTGTGATCCACGAGTGGGATGTTCTCGCGGGCGAGGGGTACGTCGACCCGCCGATATCGGTGGCCGATGGCGTCGGCACGCCTATCTCGCTGTGGAATGCGTCGGTGTCACGCAACGTCGAGTTTCTGACCAACGCTCTTCTCCAGAATCGTCCACCATCCGATGTCGATGTGGTGTTAGTGAGCAACGGTCTCGACATGGGCCCTCGCACCCTCGCTGCCGAGTCCGTTCCCTTGCTGCGCAGACTTGCCGAGACGTACCCGCAGGCATCTGTGGTCGCGGTACTCCAACCGGCACCTCGGCAGCCCGAAGAGCTCGGCATGCAGGTGAAGGCCAACGTTCACGATCTGGAGATATCCGCCCGGAAGAACAACTTCCAGGTCATCGACGCGGCGACGACGGTCGATGGAGCCGAGGGAACTTACGACGGCGAGAGTCGGTACCCGAACCCCGAGGGATACCGCCTTTGGTCCGTCTCCGTCACCGATGCCCTCATCGCAAACATCAGCGTCCCAGCACCATGAGGGCGCGGCGGACGGTACTTGTCTATCTCGCGGTCTCGGTGCTGTTCGTGGCGTTCAGCGGAATCGTTGGTTGGCAGGTCGGCACACGGTCCCAGCCCCAGCAGGCAGAACCGGCACCCCCACCGGCACGTTTCATTCCCGATTCGGTACCGGTGGTTGCTTTTCTGGGGGACTCCTACAGCAAGGGCATCGGTGCCTCCACCAACGGGAAGCGGTGGACGACGCTGGTCTCGGCAGCGATGGGGTGGTCGGAGCTGAATCTCGCGGAGGGCGGATCTGGGTACACCACGACCTACCTCGGCCAGAAAACCGACTACAGCATCAAGTTGGATGTGATTGCCGCAGCGCAGCCCGACATCGTCGTTGTGTCCGGTGGGCGCAATGATTACGAGGCCGGCACCTCCAGCGTCACCGGGGCGGTTGCACTGTCGCTGTTCGAAGCCATCAAGGTGGCCGCTCCGTATGCGGAGCTGATGGTCACCAGCCCGATCTGGGATTCGACGGAACCACCGGCAGAATTCACAACGTTGATCGACGGAGTCGAGACGGCGGCCGAACGCGCCGATGTTCGCTACCTCGACATCGATGAACCGTTGGCCGATCATCCGAACATGATCGCCCCCGACGGTCTCCATCCCAACAATGTCGGGCATCGAGAAATCGCCAAAGTGGTGGTGAACGGGCTCGGATGAAAGCGACACCGCCTCAGCTCTAACTCAGCACGCGCGCGAACCGAACCCGTACGGCACAATTGCCGTATGGCGAGTAACACGACTGGCAAATCTGCAGCGGGCACGGCGTACCAAATTCCGTCGCTTGACGGAATTAGAGCTATCGCTGTACTCACTGTGTTCATCGGGCACGGGTTCACGGCACCAAGGATTTGGCCAGGGCACGTCGGGGTGACAATATTCTTCTTCCTTTCCGGCTACCTGATCACGACGCTATTTCGCCGTGAACGGGAAAAGACCGCGCAGTTTGCGATCGGCAAATTTTATCTCCGACGGGCACTACGAATCCTCCCACCCGCGTATGTGGCAATCGGCGCAAGCTTGGCCATTGCGGCGACAGGTTTGATCCATACATCCGTGCGCCCTTTGGGGACTTATTCTGAGATTTTCATGTTCACGAACTATTATCTCGTGTTCCAGGGCCGTGAAGGTTTGCCGCCCGAAACCAGCCAGCTTTGGTCGCTAGCTGTGGAGGAACACTACTACCTCATCTTCCCCGCGTTTGTTCTCGCGGCACTCGCACTCAAGCTCTCGATTCGCAACCTCGGCTGGGTGATTATCGGAATCGCCACCTGTGTCACGTTCTGGAGATTCTACCTTTGGATCACCACCGGAGACTTCTTTCGCCTGTATGTCTCTACTGACACTCGATTCGACGTACTGCTGTTCGGAAGCGGAATGGCGCTACTGGCGAATCCAGTATTCAGCGACCCGGTTCCGACTTGGTTCCGCCGCAATGCTTCACGCGTCATCGCCCCGATAGCACTAGTCATCTTCTCAGCAGTAACGCTTTACCAACCCTACTGGTTTCGCCTCGTCTGGGCGGATTTGATACTCGTAGCCTGCATGGCACCACTGTTCTGGACCGCGATCGAACGCCCAGATGGGCCAATCACGTCATGGCTAAACAACAAATGGATTAAAAAGCTCGGCGTGCTCTCGTTCTCGATCTACCTCTTCCACCGACTGCTTCTCGCCCTGATCGGCGACGCGATATCATTTGGACCAATCGCAGACTTACTGTCACTTTTCGCGACCATTGCAGTGGCCCAGGTCGTCTTCTTGACTGTCGAAAAACCCTGCGGAAGGCTTCGGAAGCGGCTAGAAGGAAAATCACGGCTAACGGATTCGCGCAACAAGGGGACACATATCGATTCTGAATGAACGGACGGGCCCCAACCGTTCCGCTGCACTCGGGTTAGACAAATACCTGGGCTTCGGTCTTGAACGGGGATACACACACTCCAGGAATCCAGAGATATCGAGCAGTCAAAAGCCAACAGTAATCCAGGAAGGCAAAAAGCTCTAAATCAGATACACCAGCCAGAGAAAATCAAAGCACACGCCTGCGAAGAACGCGCGTATTTGCTAACATCACGTTCGATTCAGTCGTTGAATTTGACCGGTAAATGCCTTGTTTCAGATAAGCCTGTTCCCCAACGTAAAGCGTTGGGACATCGACCAAGGTCACAAGCTTCTCGCCCGACTCGAACACGGCCACCGACCCCTTCGACTCAGACCACAGAACGTCAACGGCAAAACGGTACCATTTGCGACTCGCGAAATCAGCAATTCGAACGCGAGTTTCCTGCACAGATGCACAGCGCCCTCCGCCTGCGTCGCCACCACGCACTTCGAGGTAAATGCCATAGCCCAGCGAAGGCGACTTCGATATCTTCAGAGCGATGTTTGGCGAGCACTTACTGGACCCGGTCTGATGCCACTGTGTAAATGTCAACCAACCAACCGATGGCTTGAGCTCGAGCTCATCGGGAAAGTAGCTCCACCAGTCGTACTCTCTTAACTCACCCTCACTCCCGCCTGTCAAGTCCGCTGACAACGCCAACTCAGCACGCTCGGTATTCTGAGAATTTGTATGGTCACCAGACTCGACCTTAACGACACCAAGACCCGGCCAAGCCGACCCTCCCAGCGACCGCACCCCAACTCTAGATTCGTCAACCGCCTGCAAACTAGACCACTGACTCAGATCCCCAGTCGAGAAATCGCCATGCCACACCAGATCACTTTTTTGATAAACACTATCCGTCATCAACGGGCCACCGTTAAGGACAACGACAAGCATCACTACAAGGATCAATACTCTATCGCGCATGGACCGTCCGACAATGCACATAAAGAATCACCTACTTCCCCATCGACTTCTTAACGAAAGTCAATAGCAACCATAAGTCGCGACGCACCGAAACCACTAACAACGCCAGAAGACCCACGTATGAACAACCAGCTCCGAAAGCGATAATGATCTCCAAGAAATCACCGAAAGACAGGGCGGACACGACAAGCAAAGACAACAATCCAATTGGCATTGCAACGAGCAGAAGCGAACGACAAGCGTCGAGGAACAGCGGCTTGACGCTCGTGTTCGTCATCCGTCCCGCGAAGAAGAGCAGTAGGATCCAGAAAACGAAATACGCGATCGAATGAGCGACGGCGACACCCATAATTCCCCAAGCAGTCCCAGCAATTAGAGCGACCACGATCAACGGCTGGGTCCACAAATAGAGGCGAAATTGCGAACCAGTCTTGCCCTTGGATACAAACATCCAGTAGCCTACCTGACTCACGGAGCGAAAGGCCCCACCGATTGCCAAAACAGCCAGGACAGGGGTTACCTCGGTCCATTGACTACCAAATACGATTCGAACAACGGGTTCAGCAACGCCGGCCACGAACGCAAACACCGTCGCGGTGAAGTAACAAGCGAGTAACTGAGCCCTCCGGATAACCGAATCATATCGCTGGCGGTCGTCTTGAATTCTCGACAAAATAGGAACCGCGACCCGGCTCACTGGGACATTAATCTGCTGAAGTGGCAGCAGCAGCAACTGATAGGCTCTGCTGTACAAGCCAAGTTGCGCAGAACCAGCCGTAATACCTATAGCGACATTATCGGCGTTCTGCGCAAAATAGGACATCACACGAGTACCTACCAGGCCTCCCCCAAATCTTACAAAACCAACGATCGATACTTCTCGGCATGGCAATCCGGGGCGCCATCTACAAAGCAATACGGCAATCAACAACGAAAAAGCTGACGCGACAATTTGCTGAATCACCAGAGACCAGTACGACGCACCTGAAAACGCAGCTACTACCGCAACGGCCAAACCAACAATCTGAGGTAAAAGATCTATGATTGCCAACCGGACGAACTTCATCGACCTGTTGACCTCAGCGATAAACTGCGCCGCCATGCCGTTCAGGAAAAAAATTACAGATAGAGCTAGGCAGATCGGCCCCAATCGGCCATCACCATAAATCGCAGCTATCGGCCAACTAAGAAGCATAACCAATCCGGCGCAACAGATTCCTATTGATGAATTTGCCCAGAATAGATTTGTCCGTTCGCGATCAGTCAAGGAACGAGCCTGTACAGCCGCGGTCGAGAGACCAAAGTCTCTAAGAATTTCCGCAATTCCGATAACAGCAGTCACCATTGCAACCAAACCAAACGCGTCCGGCTCTAACAGGCGCGCCAAAATTGGGATTGAACCGAACTGGACCAAAAATTTGATCGCTTGTCCGGCCAATGTAGCGCTGGCGCCGCGAGCGGCCACGCCGCCATAACCAGCCTTCAGGTCACGATTGCCTGATCCGGCTACTATCGAGTCATCGTCCCGCGACGCAGTCACTAGTACGCACTCAAGTATTCAAGGAGCAACAGCTCGTTCTGAATAACGGAGGCCTCAGCCCCTGCCTTCGCGGTCTCGGCTATCAGCCCTACACTTTGAGCCGCTGAAGATAAAAGTGACGAAATTTCGGCCGAACCCATTACCGAAGTGTCGACTACCATCTCAGCTAATCCGCCGGGCGCTAAGCTCCTTCCGACCTTTACATCTTCATGGTGCAGAGCCATTAGCGGAAACGCACCTTCACTCCAGCCAATTAAAAGAACATGCAAACGATCACTGAGGACGTACCTCGAATTACCATAAACTTCACGGACCACAGCTTCCTGGGTCACATGGTCAACCCCCGACCAAGGAACAAGGGTCGCGTCGAGTCGAGCAGCGACTACCGCCGATATCGCATTGTCGCGTTCTACTTGCACGGGCACTTGAATTGACAGGCGCCGGTCTTTAGCGAACGTTGCCACCGCCTGGAACCAAGCCGCAGACGGTAGCGGTCGATCGTATCTAAGTGAAACTGACAGCAATGTGCGCTGCACTTCACGAGATGGGGACGCATGATCATCAAACGCCCAATCAGGTCCTACGTGCCCGAACCCAAAGAATGATTGCGTCTCTTCATCACGCCAGATTGATAAGTCGTTCAATCGAGCACACCGACGCAGAATCGCCATCCATGGCCCGTTGGTTGAACGAATACCCGCACCAACACGGCATAGACGGCCTCCACGCACAGAGGAAACTACTCGAAATAGAACTAGACTTAGTGACCTCTTTGCTGTGTGCCAATTTCCATTTATCTCGCCAGCGTTGTCTAATACTACGCATCTGCGCCCTATGCACGTCCTAAGAAGGGCAATATACCATCGCCTATAGCTCCGATATACTGTCTTCGGGCAAAGACCCAAACCTAGAATGTAGCCGTCGCTGGCATCGCCGACGAAAACGTGTAAAGCCGGTCCGTGATCGAGCTTGTCAAGCATCCTCCGTCTGAGTACGACGTCCCCAATATTGTCGTCTTGACCAGACGCGATGACAAAGACCGAAGGCCTTCTACCAGAATCTCGCACCTTGCCACGCTTTCCTAGTCGTTTCGTCATTTCAGTTCCGTCTGCCTATTCCATAAAACCGGATTAATTCTAAAAATTGAGGATGCCAACTCGGCCAAGGCCCTGTCGTAGAATTTCTGGCGGCGATGTCAATCTAAGCAGTAAATACGTCAGCTTAAGTCGCTCGTAACCCGTTGCAGACCTTCGTTCGCAACTGACAATCTGGCGCTGCAAGAACCGACGTTGATCTCGGGACAGGTCGACGTCCCATTTTTCACGATATAGTCGGAGGCCGCGAGCACGGCGCGAATCCCACTGGGTCAACTTCGGGCCGTCATGCTGGCGATAAACTACGGTTCGATCTCGAGTAACGCTATAGTTGCCTAGTTCTTGCAGTAACCGAACCAGCAGATCCTTGTCATTGGACACCGGCAGTCCCTGATCGAATCCATCAATCGACCGAAACGTATTTGCGCTCACGACAAAGTTGCTCCCCGTCATGCCCGGATTTTTGGCCAACACGTCACTTGCGATCAGACCGGACTGCATATGAGGGCCGTTCACGAAGTCCTCACCAGCGAGATGGACAAGTCCACCGATGCATAACTGACTTCCATCGGACGTCATTGTCGAGATGGCACTTTCCAAATGATACGGAAGCCAGAAATCGTCGTCATCCAAAAATGCCAGTAGCTCCCCCTTCGCGACTGATGCACCAAAATTGCGAGAAGAAGACGCACCAAATGGTCCAGTCCTCTTCCTTAGATATCGGATATCGGTCTGACTCTGCTTCGCGATCGAAGCTACAAGCTCCTCCGCTGATTGGTCACCGTCGTCGACCACCACGATCTCCAAAGGCCGCCACGTCTGCCCTATAGCGGACCATATTGCAAGCTGAAGTAGCTCAAGCCTGTCATGCGTCGGAATGACACAAGATACTTTCATTTCTTTACCACCCCAACGAAACTTGCCGATCTTTGGTGGCCGAACGGCCCGGGTGACGAGTCGCACAATACGGCGTCTTTGGCCCCGATTGGGCTCAAGTCTCGAACTTGCCAAGCAATAACTACGATATACATCATCGGAACGTAAGCTAGGGTGTTCGCTACAGTGGCATTCACCAGCACCAGCGATGACAACGCAATGTGAAACGGCATGGAGGATTTAGCAACTGGAGACCGGAGAATAAGCCAAGCAAGCAAGACCAAAACCACGAATCCAACCAGCCCGACTTCAACGAGGAACCGTACATACTCGCTATGGGGCTGTTTGCCCAACGGTTGTATAGCCCGAGATGTCGAACCAAATCCCCACCCAAATAACGGCCTATCTTGCCAAATTTCAAGCAGTCGACTCCAATTCGAAAGCCGCCAATTCAGACTGTTGGTCTGCTCGCCTGCCGACGCAACCCTGACTCCGCTGTCGTCGATCTCGCTAAATCGTTTGATGTAGCTGGAGTTCGACGCGAGTAGCACCAGCGCACCTAAGACTCCCAGAGATAGCACTACCCGCGTTCCGAACGTAATTCTTTGCCTATAACCTAAAAGCAAAACTGCTATCCCGACACATCCAGTTATGGCACCGCCGAGGCTTACATTAAGAACCATGGCTGCAACAGATGAGATGCAACCCGCGGCAAACAGCTTTTGTTTGGTCATAAGAAACGCGTATAGCGACACCACTGCGACGACTGCGAACATGCCCGCAGCGGCGTTCTTATTCGCGAATGTTCCAAAAGCGCCTCCGGCAGCGTTATAAAATTCCGGCGTCTTTGTTATCTCGCCGAAAAACACAAAAGTTGCTGCAGGAAATGACGCTAGCACGAGTGCTTGAGCAACCTTCAAGTCGCCAACATCCCTACGCACCACCACGGCCAAACATGCCATCCCAACAATTGAAACAAGTCTGGTGTACTCGTTTAGTATGCTGGAAGTACCATCGACAAGCCATAACGCGTAGATCGATGACAACAAGGCACCAATAGGTACCCAGAGTACAATCTGACCTACAACGAATCTTCTTAAGACAAAATACCCAACCGCATATCCAATGACGAACAACGCGATCAAAAGGTTGACTCCAAAGCTCACTGAACCTGGCAGCATTTTACTGTCAGACAGCGTTCGCGTCACCACGAGCACCGCCAGAACCACGAGGGGAGACGCCGTCAGGAAGAGAGCCGCGGTAGCAATAACCGCCACTGCTGCAAGAACCCGTATATCTATCGCGGTTGCGGCACCGAGTGCGGCGACAGTTAGCCCGACGACTGTAAACACGGCCACCTGTTTGGTCCTGCCGTCCATAGACTTACCTCTCAGTAGCGCGTGCCGGACACAAAGCTACACTCATTTGCGCCCGGTCAGGGTCGCCTGTGCCCATCGATACTGATTGTGAAGACCTTCCTCAAGCGTTACCTGGGGCTTCCAGCCGATAATGTTGCGTATTGCGTCCGTTGCGCCACCAGTGCGATAGACATCTCCGCTGACGCCAGCACTGTACTGCTTCTGAATGTCCAAAGATGTTATTCTTGAGAGTAATTCAATGGTTTCGTTTACGCTCACCGATGTTCCGCCCGCGACGTTAAAGACCGAGCCCGGGTTCGTCCCGCACTCCGCAGCGGCGATATTTGCAGCCACAATGTCGTCTACATATGTGAAGTCGCGAATTTGCTCACCGTTTCCGAAGATCGGTATGGGTCTGCCGTTGAGGGCCGCATCCAAGAAGCGATTGAAGGCCATGTCTGGACGTTGGCCGGGACCGTAGACCGTGAAGTATCTTAAGGAGACTGTATCCAGTCCGTAGTTCTGTGCGTACAGGGACACCAGGTGTTCGGCAGCCAGCTTAGTGACACCGTATGGACTCATTGGCCGCGGGACGTCATTCTCAGATGTTGGATAAGACAGTGCGTCGCCATAAACCGATGAGGATGATGCATATACGATTTTTATTTTTTGGTCTATCGCGTTAGCCGCCTCAAGAAGCTTCTGCGTTGCTGCTATGTTTGAGTAGATGTATGAGTCGAAATCAGATCCCCAGGACTTTCGAACGCCAGGCTGACCGGCCTGATGAAATACAACGTCAACCTTTGATAGGAGGCTCTTCAGGTCCGCCGTATTTAGGTCTAAGTTGTGAAACTCAAATTTGTCCAGTCCGATGCTTTCTATGTTCGACTTCTTCTGATCAACACTGTAGTAGTCGGTGAGCGAATCTATTCCGCGAACGTCGTGACCTAGGGCTATGAGGCGTCGAGCAAGTGCGCTTCCAATAAATCCTGCTACTCCGGTAACTAGGGCATGCATCGCGGTTCCTTTGCCTTCAGATGAGCGTGTCTTGGTATAGGTCACTTATTACCGCTGGTGCGGATAAGTGCATCACAGAGCCTGTTGCTTGCGAAGAGGAAAGTTGCTGCACTTCACGTATGAGTTTCGACAGTTCCGACGGGCTCCTGCCACCCGCGGTATATCCGTTCACACCGTCTGCGACGAGCTTTCCTGTGTCAGCCCCTGGCGTAACTACGGACAGAAGGCCATTAGCTAATGCTTCAACTAGCACTCGTGGATAGCCTTCGTATCCCGGTACAGACGTCATCAAGAAGATATCTGCCCTCGACATCTCTCGCATAACGTCTGCCGGAGCCAGCCGACCCGTGCATACCACGTGCCGTTGGAGACCGCGGTGCTCAATGTCAGCGAGAATCTGAGAATGTAAATTCCCAGCTCCTACCATAGTGAGGTGCCATTGTTCCTCTGGATGCTGCTGCACTAAGGTTTCAAGCGTCGCCAGGGCGAGATGTGGATCTTTCGGCCGCTCAAATCGGCCAACCCAGAGTATATTGCGTTTCGGACTACGCTCTTCCGCCTGTCCAACAATTTCTGGATCCCACCAAGTAGGTGAGCTTTTCGCGTTTGCGTTCCACTTCTCCACTGCCGCAATGTAATCTGGGTTAAACACCCGGACTTGATCGGCGTGCTTGACGGTAAACTTCTCAATTAGCCTGTGAACAACCGCCGCTTTTCGCCAAAACGAGTCAGAATTTTCCCCTAGAATACCAGACTCTTGCGTGTGAATGAAGTAGGTATGTCCGCTCCTTGGCCACAGCAAGAGCGAGAGAGCCCCGAGGTCTGCACGATGCGCTTGGACGACGCCATGAGATCCAATTCTCCTACGGAATCGGATAGCTGCTACGCCAATACGTAGTGAATGCGGAATCTTTCGCAGCTGATTACCTGGATCCAATTCCGTGACAGGAAAGTATCCGATCGTTCGTCCAGATATCGAGATCTCAGACCACTTGCCGAGGACATGTCGATTGGTGAGTACTTCATTTCCCCAGACCCCAACAATGCCGATTTTTTCGTCTGCGCGGTGATACTTGAGTATTCCGCGAATGCAGGTGTCGATGCCGCCAGGTGCCGGAGTTTTGGGGTCGAACTTGTGAAAAATTATGCGGTCGAAATGAGGTGTCTTCACCGAATGCTCTCTCTTTCCTTGTGGGAGGGTCCTGCCTGCACCCACGTCATGCTCGCCACATCGTGCTCACTGCTACTGATCTCCGCCTTAACAGAATGTTCGGGCGGGCATCGGTGCTTCAAATCCCACCTCTGTCGGCCTGATGAACGCTGTGGCCGATAGTGTCGGTTAACTGACTCCGCGTCGGCTTCTCAAGGTCGAGCACGACCGCTAGGTCTCGTGTGATCAGTTCGCGAACAATGAGACTCTGATGGTTGTCGATGTGTTCGTTGTATTTCATTGATCGCGGGACTACCAGAGGCTTTATCCCTAAGTCCAATAGCTCCATTATTGATCCGACTCCGGCGTGAGTAACGACAACGTCTGCCGCTTGCGCCAGTCTGCGGAACTCTTGTGGTGACACCTCGGAAAGGACGCCTTCAGTGAGATCGGCGCGCGTGGTGCATCCCACCTGCCACGTCACCTTGTCACCTGGCCGAAGCTGCCCCTTTACCGCGTCCACTAACCGGTCGAACCGGTATGGCTTAATGGTACCTAGCGTGACGAAGAAAGTTCGCGGCGCTCCATCGTCTGCCGAGCTACGGCTGCATGGTGGGTTGACGCTCTCCCACGAGTCTAAAATGGAGCCTTTGTAGGCCCACGTTTTGTTCGACCAACGCTCATGCTGCGTGTAAGTAGAAATTCCAGGAATCCGGCGAAGGATACGTCCACTCAGGGAAGGGCCGTCTGTCCGGGAAATGCTTTCGAGATATACACTCGGTATACCTCGGATCGCCGCGAGAGGAAGTACTGCAACTGCTAATGCGGCACCAGTGCTAATGCAGAAGTCAAATTTCTCCCGTTTCAGTATTTTCCAGACGATCCTGGCATTTGCAATCGTGTTTCGCCAGTCCCGCGGCGATATATAGTCAACGAACTCGTGGCGTTCGTCACCGATGGCACCGGCCGTTTGAGGCGTATCGAATGTTATCCAGAGTGAGTCTGCCGATACGGTTGCGGAGGCAGCAATTCGCCTAAGCTGAGCGAAATGCCCCCCGGAGTTAGCAGCCCAAAGCACCTTTGCTTTACTAGGAACAATTTGCGCTGCGGGGTGCGGCCTTGCCGACTTCATAATAAGACCTCGGTTTTACTGTCGTCGGTACGCGGAATCACACTCGGATGAATGCCCGTCTGCCGCTGTGAGGCGTGAAGAGGGTCCAATACATTCTGCACCGTAACTAAATCACCCTGAATGTTGCATTCCTTGGGCTTTCGTAAGAAAGCATGGACAGTTTGGCCCACAAGTCTGCCGAATGCGACTTCGTGGAGGTGGGGCTCTTCGATGACTCGACGATTTCTGTTCTTAGTACGCACCATTGCTGGCCACCACGGCTTTCATGGTCTTGGCAATAATGAGTAGGTCTCCGACCATCGACCAGTTCTCGACATACGAAAGATCAAGCCGGACAGTCTCTTCCCAAGACAAGTCGGATCGTCCGCTGACCTGCCACAGGCCGGTGACTCCCGGCTTGACCAACAGTCGCCGACGAACCTCACCGTTGTAGGTCTCGACCTCGCGGCGCAGCGGTGGCCTCGGCCCCACCACACTCATCTCGCGCTTGAGAACGTTGATGAACTGCGGAAGCTCGTCGAGACTGAAACGGCGCAGTACTTTGCCCACGGGTGTCACGCGCGGATCTTCACGCATCTTGAACAAGACCCCGCCTGCACCCTCGTTCTGATCGAGGAGGTGCGCAACCTGCTTGTCCGCATCGGCGGTCATACTGCGGAACTTGATCATCGAGAACGGCGTGCCGTCGATGCCCATCCGCTCGGACTTGTAGAACACCGGTCCGCGACTGGTTGTCTTCACTGCGATGGCGACTGCGAGCAGTATCGGCGAGATCAGCACCAGCACCAGAGCTGCAAACGTGAGGTCGAAGGCGGTCTTGCTGAACCGGGTCGCGCCGTTGTACTGAGGCTTCTCGACGTGAATCAGCGGAAAGCCGGCCACGGGACGCATCACCAAGCGTGGCCCGGCAACATCGACCACACCCGGCGCGACCACCAAGTCGACGTCCTTCTTCTCGAGATCCCAGATCATCTTGCGAATGCCCTTGTTGCCGAGGTGCTCGGTTGCGGTGACGGCAACCGTGTCGGCACCGCACTCACCGATTGCGTCGAGAACATCGTGCTCATCCCCCAGCACCGGGATGTCGGTGCCTTCCACATGAACCAGCCCGTCCCGCGGAGCCTCGTAGCCGGGCATGCAGATACCCACCACCGCGTAACCCGAGGACGGAGATTTCTCGAAAGACTGTGCCATCGATACCGCGGCCGATCGGCTACCCACGATCAACACCGAGGTCTTGTACTCGCCCTTGCTGCGCATTCGAGTGACGACCTTGCGCCACACCCAGCGACTCAGCAGCAGTGCGAGCAGTCCGACGGGCAAAGCAATGGCCAGATACAGGCGAGCGAAGTCGATGCGGAACAACAGCGACACGATCGCGATGACGCCGAACAGACGGAAGGTTGCCGAGACGATACGTCGGTACTCCTCCGCGCCGTTTCCGATGACGCGAGGGGATCTGGTGCGGAAGATGGCGAGGAAGGCGATCCAGAGAACGCCCAGGGCAATGGATACCCCGGTGTACGTGAGTGTCGGTAGCAAGCCCGTCGTCGCCACATCGCTGTCCCCGAAACGAACGACCTGAGCCAGTGCGATCGACAGAACGACGACGACGACATCAGCTACGCGCAGCCGCCTGATGTATTGCTGTTCCCACACGTGACGCGACGTCAGGGTGCGTGTTGCGACAGCGCCCTGCCGACGCGGATATCCCCACAGAGAGCGTTGTGCAGCCCCGACAGATGCCACGTGCTCCCCTCCTCTGCATTGCGGCGCCCACCGAAGGTGAACGCACCTGCTCGGTTCGAACCAATCCGGAAAGCAACTGGTACCGAATTGAAATAGTCCCATGCCGTTATCCAATGCACCACGCGAGCGGCCGAGATCACAAATAAATAACAGCAGGTATCCGGTCTACCACACCATGGCTGACTAGGCGATATGTGAGACAGAAGCCCACTCGGTGTAACCGCGACAGGGCCGAAAAACGTTACATCTGAACACAATCGGCACCGCAATGTGAGGCTCCACAGGTTACAGCGCCGTTTATTGTGTAATTGACAGCCTCACTCCTGCCAATAGCACGCCGAACAAACCACCACACCGCTCCGCGACGGCGAAACAAGGATTTTGCCTACATGGGCGTACGCGAGAAGTCGAATAGCCGACGAGCTACATCTAAAGGAATGACCGTGAGAATCATTCCAACGAATGAATTTGTCGCTTGGGATTGTCGGTCGCGATCAGGGACGGCCGAGCCCGCGGTAGTTCCACCCCGCCGCCCGCCACTGCTCCGGGTCCAGGCAGTTGCGGCCGTCGATCAAGGTCTTGCTGCGCACTGCGCCCTCCAGGTCCTTCGGAGTGAGTGCCTTGAACTCTTTCCATTCCGTCAGCACCAACACCACATCTGCGCCCTCGCAGGCTTCGAGCGCGGAGTTGCTGTAGGTCAGCGTGGGGAACAGCGCCCGCGAGTTCTCCATCGCCTTGGGGTCGTACACGTTGACCGCGGCACCCTGCAGCTGGATCTGCCCGGCCACGTTGAGAGCTGGTGAATCACGCACGTCGTCGGAATCGGGCTTGAAGGCCGCGCCGAGCACGGCGACTCGAGCGCCGAGGAGAGATCCGCATGCCTCGCGGGCCAGCTCGACCATGCGGGTACGGCGTCGCATGTTGATGTTGTCGACCTCGCGCAGGAACGTCAGGGCCTGGTCGGCACCGAGTTCGCCCGCCCTGGCCATGAACGCCCGGATGTCCTTGGGCAGGCAGCCACCGCCGAAGCCGATGCCGGCGTTGAGGAACTTGCGGCCGATGCGCTCGTCGTGGCCGATGGCGTCGGCAAGGACGGTGACATCCGCTCCAGCTGCCTCACACACCTCGGCAATGGCGTTGATGAACGAGATCTTGGTGGCCAGGAATGCATTGGCCGATGCCTTGACCAGCTCGGCGGTAGCCAGATCGGTCACCAAAAACGGGATCTTCTCGTCGAGCAGCTGGGCGTAGACCTCGCGGGCCAGTTCCTCGGCGCGGCCCGGGCGGGCACGGTCCACACCCAGCACCAGGCGATCGGGGTGAAGGGTGTCTTTCACGGCGTAACCCTCGCGGAGGAATTCCGGGTTCCAGGCGACCTCGACGTCGTCCCCAGCGGGTGCGAGTTCGCGGGCGATACGGCCGAGCCGCTCGGCTGTGCCCACCGGCACGGTCGACTTACCGAATATGACCGCAGGCTTCGTCAGCAGCGGTGCCAGCGTCTCGATGACCGAGTCGACGAACTTCATGTCGGCCGCGAACTCCCCCTTCTTCTGGGGAGTACCGACTCCGAGGAAGTGCACCTCAGCGAAGTCTGCGGCTTCCTGGTACGACGCGGTGAAACGCAGACGGCCGGCCGCGATGTTGCGCTGCAACACCTCTTCGAGACCGGGCTCCCAGAACGGGACCTCACCGGCTTCGAGCTTGGCGAGCTTGGCCGGGTCCACATCGACACCGAGCACCTCGTGGCCGAGTTCGGCCATGCACGCGGCATGAGTGGCACCGAGATAGCCGGTACCGAAGACTGTGATTCGCATTTCTATTCCCCGTCGGTCGTTCTGAACAATTACGCACCCAGAAAGGAGCCTGTGACGATCAGTCACAGTAAGCGCCTGGAGGACACCGCCTTCAGGTCACGCGCACACATGGGAATAGTAAACACAGGCGATCACGGTCGTCACCCAAGAGACCGTAGTCACAGGACCGGCCAAACAATCAGCTTCTAGAAGGTTTCTCACCTGCGAACAGGGAACTGCGGATTCTCGGGCTCCTCGACGGCCTCGGCGCAGCGGTGGATGAAATCGCTCAACTCGGTGCGAACATCAGGGGCAAGCAGATCCAACGGGGCCTCGGTGCCGTGATACTCGGCGAATGCCGATGTGTAGGCGTCCACGCTGTCGGAGATCACCGCGTGCAGCGAGGTCGACCGATTCAGATGCACCCGTGCGATCTGGTCTACTCGATCGGACAAGAAATCATGAAAAGAACTCTGCGCCATGGTAATACCGGATCCGTTCTCCGAAATAGTCGACATCACACCATCATACGAACAAAACCGACCGCCTGCACGGTGAGTGGGCCGAGAAAGAGGACCGACGTCAGTACGCGCCTTCGCTCTTGAACACGGCCACAGCGGTCTTGGCGATGATGAGCAGATCCCCCGTCATCGACCAGTTCTCGACGTACGAGAGATCGAGGCGCACGCTCTCCTCCCACGACAGATCGGAGCGGCCACTCACCTGCCACAACCCGGTGATACCCGGCTTGACGAGCAGCCGGCGTCGCACCTCGCCGTCGTAGGTTTCCACTTCTCGACGAAGTGGCGGGCGCGGACCGACCACACTCATCTCGCGCTTGAGCACGTTGACGAACTGCGGTAGCTCGTCGAGGCTGAACTTGCGCATCACCTTGCCGACGCGGGTGACCCGTGGATCGTCACGCATTTTGAACAACACCCCGCCCGCGCCCTCGTTGAGAGCGGCCAACTCCTGCACACGCCTGTCTGCATCCTGCACCATGCTGCGGAACTTGATCATCTGGAAAGGCTTGCCGTCGATGCCCATTCGCTCGGACTTGTAGAAAATCGAACCCTTGCTGGTGAGTTTGATGATCACTGCGAGCGCAATGAGGATCGGTGAGATCAGCAGCAGCACCGATGCGGCGAACACGAAGTCGAAGGCCGTCTTGCTGAACCGCTTCGCGCCGTTGTACTGAGGCTTCTCCACATGGATCAGCGGGAAGTTCGCCACCGGCCGCATCACCAGCCGCGGGCCGGCCACGTCCACCACACCCGGCGAGACGACAAGATCCACCTTCTTCTTCTCCAAGTCCCACACCATCTTTCGCAGGCCGCGATGGCCGATGTGCTCGGTGGCCGTCACCGCGACAGTGTCGGCTCCGGAGGTCTCGATGGCCTCGACAACACTGTGCTCGTCTCCCAACACGGGGATCTCGACGCCGTCGATGGTGAAAGAAGTGTCGTTGCCGGGCTCATAGTTGGGGAGGCAGATGCCGACCACGCTGTAGCCGGCTTGGGGGGAACGCTCGAAGGATGCGGCCATCGACAGCGCCGAACTACGGCTGCCGACGATGAGCACCGACGTCTGATAGCCGCCGCCGGCGCGCCTGCGGGAGACAACCTTGCGCCAACCCCACCGACTGAGCAACAGGCCGATCATGCCGACAGGTAGCGCGATAGCGAGATACAGACGAGCAATGTCGAACCGGAAGAGCAGCGACAGAATGGCAATGGTGCCGAACAAGCGGAACGTGGCCGAGACGATGCGTCCGTATTCCTCCGACCCGTTGCCGATCACCCGTGGGGAACGAGTGCGGAAAATGGCGAGGAACGCCAACCACAACACCGCGAGTACAGACGAGACTCCGAAATAGCTCACGATGGCCCACGGCTGACCGAAGTCGATATCACCAAAACGGATGATCTGAGCAACCGTCACGGCACCGAGAACAACAAGAGTGTCGGTCACCCGCAGACCCTCGGTGTAGTGCGCTTCCCACTCGCGCCGAGACGTCACCTTCCGCATCCTCCTCGCGTCGCGCCGCGAAACTACCGGATTCTGCGTATTCAGATCGCTGACCGACACTGATTCCCCCTCGGTACGTGTGCCTTGTCGAACTTCCGTGATCGACACAGCACCGTGCCTCCCAGTCCTATTATCTGCCTTCATCGCGCTGAACGTGACTTGTGATAACGATATGTTGATCGACGCGAAGCCGCAGGTCGTTACATGTTTCGAGTGCATTAACCAGAGGCGTCCAGAGTGTTTCTGGCAGCGCCGAATTCCCTGATCTGTTCCACCCCCGGGGACCACTAAGCAACAGATTCTCGTTCGATGTCAAGCATTGTCGGTCGATTGCACGACGCGCGGTGCCATTCCCGAGAAGGCCGTCCACATTCGGAGTCCCAGTTCCCGTTGCCCGGCACCGCTGTAGTGGATCTTCTCGGTCTCGCTGTTGTAGAGCCCCTTCGGGCCCGGCACGTACGCAACGTTTGTCCTTCGACGCGGAGTATCGGCATGTACCGCGTCGATGACGGCGTAGTTGGGGTCCCCCGATTCGATTTCGTCCGGCACCATCTGACCCAGAACGAACGGGGCATCACCGAATTCTTCACGCAAGGCGTCGATGAGACTGTCGAGTTTCTCGGCGTATGCCAGCCCGGTCAGCAACGGTACGTCGCTCTCGCCCTCATGCCACAGCACCGCGGCGAGCTCGTTGCCGGGCTTGGTGGCCAGACCGGTTCGGATGCGCTGCACAGCATCCCAGAACAAATTGACGCGGGCCCCGGTATCGGCCGGGTCCCACGAGATGCCATGGATGCGAGCAAACCCCGAGTCTCCGCGCGCGTAGGGAACGAGCAACACCGGCTTACCCGTCGTATCGGCGAGGTGCGCTGCAAACGTGGGAGCGAATCCGACTGCCTTGGAGGGGACCTCGTGAAACAGCGGATTGCTGCCCGCCACGATGGTGTTCTTCGACCGACCCGACGCTGCCCACTGATGCACCCGTGGATGCGGAGCGTCGAGACCGGATCGATCCAACCCACGGCCCCCGCCATGAGCGTTCGATTGCCCCAACACTGCGACCACCAGGTACGGCTCGTCGAACTCCTCCACCGGAATGCCTCGTCCCAGACGCTTCTTGACGACGTCCTTCGCACGCACCTTCAGGTCGTCACGAAATCCCATTTCAATCCCCCTCATCGACTGCAATCGTTCTGCGCCGGTACCCCGGCGAATCGATCACCTATCCATTGATTGACGGCGTCGCCGTTCACGTCTCCGTGCCCCCGCCCGGCCTGTCGATCGATGGTGATGACGTCTCCGAACGCACAAGCCTGCTCGAGTGCCGCATCGGTCCACGCCGCGTCGATGAAGGTGTCGGCGTCGCCGTAGGCCACCAGCATCGGTGCCGACGCCGGCCCCGTGGGCACGGCCATCGCCGTCAGCGCCGCGCGCAGTGCCGCCGCAGCCTGGTCGGACTTGGGCGCAAAGTCTTTGTCGCCGAGCCGTTTCACCGCGTCGTCGCGGGCACCGGCCTTGTCCGGAGTACACCCGGTGAGCGCAGCCCAGTCCTGCGCGGCGTTTCCGCTGCGATAGTCGTCGAGATTCAGGGCAGGATCACGTCGCGACAACGACTCGAGTACCCATTGGAGCAGCGGACCCTGATCGACGGTCAGTGTCCCCGCGATGGCCTTGTCCACCAACCCGACCATGTTCGCACCCGGTGCCAGCGCCACCGAACCGACCAGATCCAACTCGGGGGCGTAGGACCCGGCGAGTTCGTTCGCGGCCCACGCAGCGCCGCCGCCCTGCGAACCACCGAACGCAGCCCACCGAGTACCAGCGTCGGGAAAGACTGTACGCAAAGCCCGAACGGCATCGATGACGTCGTAGCCGGCCGCGATGTTGTCCAGGTAAGCGTGACTGCCGGGGTCCCCCAGGCCCTCGTAGTCGGTGATGGCCACGGCGAATCCCGCTGTGGTGTAGCCCTGTACGAGCGCCGAAGCACCGAGCAACGAGCTGGATTCCGACGGCGCACAGTCCTGCTCGATGCCCGTCGTGCCATGGGCGTAGGAGATGATCGGCCAACCGCCCTCGGGGGCATCACCGGACGGGGTGAACACCGTGCCCGATACTTCTCGTTCCCCCGCTCCCGGCTGTACCGAGCGATACACCACCTTCGCAGCGTTCACTCCCGAAAGCCGCACCTGGATCGGCAGATTGGGCATGGTCTCGGCACTGACTATCGACCCGCTACCTGTCCCAGGGTCCGCGATCACCATTGGCTCGGGATCCGAACCTCGCACCGCCGCCGCGACGCCGCGCTGCACCTCCGCACCGATCGGTACGACGGCGGTGCATCCTGCCAGGACGGGCAGCAGCAGCAATGCTGTGAGCGCTCGATGGGTTCGACGCATGAAACTATTTGCTGGCCTTGAA
This sequence comes from Rhodococcoides fascians A25f, assembly GCF_000760935.2. Taxonomy (NCBI): domain Bacteria; kingdom Bacillati; phylum Actinomycetota; class Actinomycetes; order Mycobacteriales; family Nocardiaceae; genus Rhodococcoides; species Rhodococcoides fascians. The sequence goes on from NZ_CP049744.1 coordinate 5,216,135, forward strand.
CCTACGGGCGTAGGTCAACGCAGGCTTCTCGATGAAACGGTAGGTCAACGTTCCGAATCCGATGCTGACCACGCTGACCAGAACGAAATTGCGAAGCATGCCCAGCGGGCTGTCGCCGGCCATCCAACCGAAGCGACCCACCATGATCAGGATGGGAAAGTGCCACAGGTACACGCTGAGCGAGATCGTTCCCACATAGCTCAGCGGTGCCCAATCGGCACGCTCGGCGAGCGAGGACTTCTCCCCTCGGGCCAGTGGAACGATGATGAACAGGATGAGCAGGGCCGAGCCGAGGGCGACGGTGGAACTCTGCCAGCGAGAGTTGTCGTCGATCAGCTTCAGTGAGATCGCGGCTGTGGGGATCATCGCGATTCCCGTCCACCACCGCATCTTGGTTGCGATGGCACCCTTCATGATTCCGTTGTCTATCGCGACGAACACCACGGCTGCGAGCATCCCGTACGTGAAATTGTCGGCCAACGACCAGAAGCTACGGCTGAGCACCGCGACCTCGTTGGGTCCCCAATCCAACAACTTCGGATCGGTGATGCCCGACGGCCCCACGAGCGAGGCGGTGTACAGCTTTCCGGTCACCCCGATGACGAACATGATCACCACTGGAATCATCGCCAGCAGCGGGGCCGAGATGGACGTTCGCTTACGCAGATAGAACGCGATGCCCGTCAGCAGCGGAAGCGCGAGATAGAACGCGAACTCCAACGACAGCGACCACGACGGGTTGATCCCGGTTTGGAGCATGCTCGGAATGTAGGAGTGCACCAGAGTCAGATTGGCCAGCAGCGTCAGCGGATCGGTGAGCACTCCCAGTCCGTTGTCGGTGAAATGCCGCTCGGCGACGGCCGCGTTCTCCACGAACACCGCGCGCATGACGAAGTTCGCGAACAGGAAGATGAACAGGTACGCGGGGAACACGCGCAGCAGGCGGTGCATCGCGTAGCTGACGTTGTTCGGCATCGGTTTGCCCGCGAACAACTTTCGCACCATAGGCAGGAAGATGAGGAAGCCCGACAGGGCGAAGAAGAAGATCAGACCCTGGCCGAGCAGCCCGAGCTTGTACGTGAGCACGGTCTGCGGCGAGTAGTGACCACCGACGTGCACGGCGAGCACACACAGACACGCGAAGCCACGCGGCCCGTCGAGGCCGAGAATACGAGCGGGCCGCTTCGACTCACTGCTCACCGGAGACGCAGGCTCGGTTGCTGCGGCCGCGGTGCTGTCTGGAGTTGCTGTCATGGCTGCCTTCTGAAGGTCACGGAGCCGGAGCCGCTGGGGCTGAGGCTGGGCAGAAGCTGACGGCCTCGGTGCCGGCGAACCGGTCCGCCAGCCATCCGAACGCAGCAGCACCGTCGATGTCTGCGTGACCGGAATTCGGTTGGAGCACATACTGAATACTGTCGCCGTTGCCGCAGCCGGCGGCGATCGCCGCATCCGTCCACGGCTGTGAGATCAACGTGTCCTTGCCGCCGTAGATCACCAACATCGGAGCCGACGCAGGCGACTTGGGCAGGCTCATCTCCCTCAGATAGCCCTCGAGCGTCGCGGTCGCCTCCGGAGTTGCCGGGCGCAGATCGTCGTCGCTGATCTGAGCCGCCAAGGACGTACGGTCGGCAGCGAGGACGCCGCCACAGGCCGACAGCTCGTCCCACTTCTCGGCCACGATGCCCCTGCGGTAGTCGTCGAGATTCAGGTCGGGATGAGCCTGAGCCAAGCCCACCAGAACCCACTGCAGCAGCGGCTTCTGATCCTCGGTGAGCGTGCCGCTCGCTGCCGCCGCGGCCAACCCGGTGATGTCTGCTGCAGGAACAAGGCTGACCGATCCGACCATGTCGAGACCCTCGCCGTAACTCTTCGCCAATTCGTTTGCAGCCCAGGACGCTTGACCACCCTGAGAACCACCGAACGAAGCCCATCGAGTCGAGGTGTTCGGCACCAACTTGCGGGCGGCACGTACCGAATCGATCAGGTTGTTCCCAACGGTACGTGCATCGAGATACGGGTGATAGGTGCCGTCGAGACCGAGCCCCTGGTAGTCCGAGACCGCAACCACGTGTCCGGAGCGCACCAGCGCAGCAACGATCTGGGAACTGCCGAGCAGCTCCGGGTCGGTCGACGGGCCGCAATCCTCGAGCACCCCCGTGGTGCCGTGGCCGTAGGCGATGATCGGCCAACCACCTTCCGGCGCTGTACCTTCCGGGGCGAAGACGGTGCCCGATACCCGTTGCTCGGATCCGTCCACTCCGGACGTCGATGTGTACACCACCCGCGCTGCGATGGAGGAGATCCCGCTCAGCCGGCGATCGACCGTGAGCAACTCCTCTGCACTTTCCAGAGAGCCAGGACCGTCGTTGCCGTAATCGGCGGGCAGCGTGGCCCCGACAGCCACGGATTGCGGATCCACCACCGCGTCGTCCGAAGAACACCCCGCCGATATCAAGACCAACGCCAATGCGCCGGCCGTTGCCGCTCTGCGCAGCATCGTCGTTCCTGTGTAGTTCATCGCTTCTCCCCCATGACTTGCCCCAGCAATTGTTCGACGTGGTCTCGATGGTCGATCGAATCTCGCGAAATCCCCCTCGCGAGCACAAGCACACTGCCGAGAACGATCCCCATGACGCCGCCCAGCATCGCGTTGCTCGTGCGTTTGGGGCTGGTTGCCGAGCTCGGAGTGGCGGCCGCGTCCACCAGAGTAAGTTGAGACACCGGCCCGTCGGCCCCCAGATCGATCTCCGCGGCCAGCTTGACCAGTTGGACCGCAACGGAATTGGCGATATCACGGGCGCGGTCGGCGTCGGCGTTCACCACCGAGATCTCGATCAGCGCAGAGCCTGGACTCGGCAGCACTGTGATGTCCTTCTTCAGCTCGGCAGGTTCGATCGGCAGATCCTGGGACGCGATCACGCGTCGGAGCACCTGCTCGCCGGTGGCAAGCTGAACATACGACTCGACACGAACCAGAGATCCACGGTTGCCGTCCAACGAATTCTTGGGTGACGGTGGACCGGGCGCAGTGACGAACACTCGTGAGGCTGCCGTGTAGGACGGTTCCACGAACGATGTCGCCAACCACGCGACGCCCGCCGACAGTACGGCCGCAGCCACGATCAAAGCCCAGCCGGACAACAGAATACGGCCGTAGTCCTTGAGGGTCGGCACACCGGCGGGCGCGATCATCGCTTCTGCTCACACGTGTTGACGGGTCGTTGGCCGGCGAACATACCCTTGACCCACGGCAACGACCGACTGCTGTCCAGATTGCCGTGACCTTCGCCCTGATGCAGCTCGTATTCGACGACGTCTCCGGAGTCGCACGCGCGCTGCAACGCCTTCTCGGTCCACGGTTCGAGTATCAGATCGTCTTCGCTGCCGTACATGACCAACAGTGGTGTTGTCGAACGTTGTTGCGGCAGAGCCATGGCCGAGAGGTAGCCGCGCAGACGATCCGTCGCCTCCTGGCTCACCGGCTTCAGATCCGAGGGCTCGAGCTGCGTCTGCAGCTCGGGAACATCCAACGATCCCGGCGGGACGCACTCGAGCAGATCGTTCCATCGCTCCCGCGCGAAGCCGGACCGGTAGTCGTCGAGATTCATCTCGGGATGCGAGATCGCCAGCGTATCCAACGCGTACATCAGCAAGGGATACTGCGCTCGGGTGAGCGTCTCGTTCGCTGCCGCGTCGGCCAGACCGGCCATATCCGACACCGGCACCATCGCGGCCGTGCCGACGAGCTCCAGTCCGCCGCCGTATTCGGCGTTGCGGTCGCTTGCGGCCCACGCCGCCATCCCGCCGAGCGAGACTCCGTATGCCGACCACCGAGAGCTCAGCGTGGGCATGAAGTTCCTGGCCGCTCGCACGGCGTCGATCATGTTGTAGCCGAACGTCTTCGAGTCGAGGTAGGGATGGTAGGACCCCTCGAGCCCGAGACCCTGATAGTCGGTCATCGCCACCGCGAATCCGTTGAGAGCGAGAGCGGCCACGATAGGAGCGTTACCGAGCAGGTTCGCGTACAGCGAGGGGCCGCAGGCGTTCAGCACTCCCGTGGTTCCGTGCCCGAACGACACGATCGGCCAGCCACCCTCGGGCGCGGTGCCGGCCGGGACGATGACGGTTCCCGAGACCTCCGTCGGTTGACCGGTGACACCCGAGGTCGACCGATACACCACCCGGGTGGCGGAGGCACCGAGCTCGGTGATGTCGACGGCGATGTCGTCGATCGGTTCGGCCGAGATCAGCGAACCTGGAGCCGTACCACCGAAATTCGACGGAGGAGGCGGCTCCGACGCCGTCGCGGACGCCGTGACCGGAGCCGTCGGCGCGCCGGGAGGGATGACCACGGGTGCCTCCTGCGAACAGGAGACCAGCACCGCCGCGACGGTCAGCACCACGCCGACCTTGGCCGCGAACCTACCTGCCATCGAAGCTATCCTCTGCTCGCCGAGGAGCTCGCAGTGTCGCTCGTCGCCGGCGTAGGCCGGGGTGCTGCGGACTGGGCCGGTGCCGACGGAGCCGGCGTGGAAGGTTCTGCAGCAGAGGGCTTTACCGAGGACTCGCCGGACGACGAGTTGCCACCGAGAAGGCGTCGGGCGGAGGGCTCGAACGTGGTGACGACTCCCAGTACGGTGCCGCTGACACCGTCGAGCACCTTGATCGCACGTCGCAGCTTCTCCCGCGTCGTTCGACCGGTGCGCGCGAGAACCAGTGTGCCGTCTGACAATGCGGTGAGAATCGCACCGTCGGTGACCTCGAGCAGAGGTGGGGTGTCGACGATGACGTAGCGGTAGTCGCCGCGCAGTTCCTCGAGCACCTCGTGGGCGCGGTCCGATCCCAGTAGCTCGCTCGGATTGGGCGGCACCGGGCCCGAGGGCAGTACCGACACACCGTCGAACACATCGTGCACAACCGCGTCCTCGACGCCGTGCTCACCGGAGAGCACCGTCGACAGTCCGCTGTGCTGCTCGATGCCCAGGCGGGTTCCCAGGGCTGCGCTGCGAAGATCGCCGCCGACGAGCAGGACCCGGTGCCCTGCTTCGGCGAGAATTGCCGCCAGATCGATGGCGGTGCTGGTGCGGCCTTCGGCCGCGGACGGGCTCGTGACGGTGATGATGCGCGGCGGCGAGCCACCGCCGAGGAAGCGAATGTTGGTGCGCAGCGCGCGCAGTGGCTCGCCCATCTTGATCATCGACGCCACTGCTGCCTTCGGCCGTGTTGCATCGACCGGGAGTCCGCCGAGAACGGTGCGGCCCGAGATCTCCTCCGCGCGCGACCGATCCCGAACAGAACGGTCCAGCAATCCGCGAAGCAACGCGAGTGCAAGACCGACGACGAGGCCGATGGCAGCACCGAGTCCGAGGACGGTGGTCAACCCCATGCCGATCGGTGCGGCCGGAACATCGCCCTGATCGACGATGGTGGCACCGGCGGCCGGGCTACCGCCGCGCTGTGAGGTTTCGAGTTCCTGCACCAACTGGGTCAGCTGACCGGCGACCGCGTTGGTCAGGACCTGGGCGACCGCGGGGTCGGCGTCGGTGGCGCAGAGATCGAGCAACACCGTCTTGTCGATCGGAGTGGCGGTGACGCGTGAACGCAGCTCGTCCGGAGACATGTCCAACTGCAACTGATCGATCGCACGCTGGGCAACCTGTGTGCTGGTTGCCAATCCGGCATAGGAGGTGACACGTTCCTGCGAGAACAGGTTGTTCTGGTAGGCCTCGCCGACCGAGCTGCCACCTTCGGTGGTGACGAACAGACGGGCGCACGCCTGGTACTGCGGCGTCGTGAAGAGCGTGTAGGCCCAACCTCCGACGATGCCGACGACCATCGCGAGCGCGACGATCCACCATCCCGCGCGAAGAATGCGCCCGTACTCTCGAATCTCCACGAGTGCTCCAATCGAATGACGTCGGTCAAGGGGAAAGAATAAAGCGCAGCGAACGATTCGGCACGGCGTACATGTTGCGAGCGGGTGAAAGCGTGACAACATCAGTGCTTATGAGCATCACGCAACGAGTCGGTGCGGCGGCCATCGTGGTCGTCCCCGTTTTCGTTACATTCGCAATGATTCTCGGCGGAACTCCAGCGAAACTGGGCGCGTTCGCCCTCGTCGTGCTGACTGTGGGAGCGTACATCGGCCTACGTCATCCGCTGTATCTGACTCGCGCTCTTGCTTTTTCACTCGGCGCATTGCCGTTCGGATATGTTCCCGGTGTTCACGCCCCGTTAATTTTCGCTTTGGGAATCGCGGTCATCCTCGCCACTGTGATCCACCGCACAGCGGTGAGCCGCATCACATGGCCGGAAATGCCGATGATCGCACTGCTCGTTCTCTCCGCATTGTCGTTGTTCGCAACCAGTGGCGCACTCGTCGACTACGTGGAATTCGGCCAATGGGTCGTTTCCACATTGGTCGTCGTCTGCCTGTTGCGTATGCAGCGGGACGAGCTGGCTCTATTCGGCAGAATCTATGTCTACGCCGCCTCGGCCGCAGCCGCTTTCGCCGTGCTGATCTTCGTCGCAGATCCGGCCGGGAAACTGATTCGCTACCTGTCGATCTTCGGCTACGGCAGCGAGGAAGAAAGCACTCGTTTCGTCTACAGCCCCACCGGAGCCACCACTGTTCGCCTGGCCGGGACGTATATCGACCCCAATGCGGCCGGCATCGGATTCGTCCTGGCCCTGATGCTGTGCGTGCTGCTTCTGCGCGGCTACCTGCGCACAATGCTTGCCGCACTGCTGTTCCTGTCGATCGTCATGACGCTCTCTCGGGCAGCGCTGTTCTCCGTGGTCTTCGGCGTACTGCTGATGTTGGCGTTCCAGCAACTGCGCACCCGCGAGCGGCTCGCCATCGTCGGCTCCTTCGCGGCAGCATTCGTCGGCGCTCTCGCCGTACCGAGTGTGCGCAATCGCGTCTTCTCGTCGTTCGGTAGCGGGGACGCAGGCTCGAGTGCACGCGGCGACGCTCTGGTGGAGTTCCCCGGCCACATGCAGGGCCACTGGATGTTCGGACTGGGCTGGGGCCGTGCCGAATTCAAAGACCCCACGGTCGCTTTCGAAGTGAACTACGTAGCCAACACCCCGCTGCTGACCATCTACCGCGGAGGGTTGGTGGCCGGCATTGCCTTCGTCGCGATACTCGTCGTCATCGCCGTGGTCGGATACAAACTGCTCCGGGCCCGGCAGTGGGAGTACGGGTTCTACGGCGGCGGAATGATCGGCTTTGCCGTCGTCGCGCTGCAACTCGACTTCCCCGTTGTCACGATCCCAGCGACCACAATGGCGTTTTCGGTGATGTACGCATTTCTCGTCTACGCATGGGAAAAGTCGTCGGAAACCGATCCACTTGCCGACAACGCCCACGCTCTCGAAACGAAAAGCTTGGTTTCACCGAGAGAAGCTCGACCAGCAGTTTCATAACGATCGAGACGATATTTGGGAATTGCACAAAACCCAGTTTGTAGTGCAATGATTCTCCGCACCGGCCCGTCGAACGTTGGCACAGGCCCCCTGGTGGAGAGAATTGAAGATGGTTCACTTTCGCGGTGGCTTTCGCACATTGATTTCAGCGACAACAGCAATGATCGTCGCTGCCGGTCTTGCATTCGGAGCGCAAGCGCCTGCCCAAGCAGCCCCGACACCTCCCGGTGTCGGCATCTCGGACGGCGGCGGCCTGCTCTGGTCCACGGACGCCGAATTGGACACCACCGTCCAATTCGTCACCGCCATGGGTGTGAAGTCGATGCGCATCGCCATCCCGTGGTCGACCGTCGAACCCGTCCAGGGCCAGCTCAACTGGGCACCCGTCGACCGCATTGTGAACAAGCTGCGAGCAGCCAATATCTCGATGCTGGGCATCATCGCCTACACCCCATCGTGGGCCACCTCGCCGGTGAACCAACCCATCAACACCCGTCCTGCCTCGCCGGCCGCATTCGGTGATTTCGCCGGCAAAGTCGCCGCCAGGTACAAGGGCAAAGTGGCCGACTACGAGATCTGGAACGAACCCAACGGGGCGATGTTCTACGCACCGCAACCCGACGCGTCGGGGTACACCGCCCTGCTCAAGGCCGCATATCCCAAGATCAAAGCAGCCGATTCGGCCGCGACAGTCGTCGGCGGCGTGCTGGGTGCAGCCGAGCAGGCATACGGAGTGGTCAACCCCGTCGACTTCACCAATCAGATGTACACGGCAGGCGCGAAGAACTACTTCGACGCGCTCTCCTACCACCCGTATCAGTACTCGCTGAAGTTCTCCGAGGGCCCGTACGTCGACCACTCCCCGGCCCGGCAGGTCATGGACATGCGCGCGACGATGGTGGCGAACGGCGACAGCGCCAAGAAGATCTGGGGAACCGAGTACGGCGTGCCGACCTCGGTGGCCTCGGAAGATCAGCAGAGCGCGATGATCACCGACTTCGTCACCAAGTGGCGTGAGCTGCCGTACACCGGCCCGATCTTCCTGTATCAGCTGCGTGACCAGCAGACCGGCAGCAACGATCCGGAGATGACGTTCGGGCTGTTGCACACCGATTGGTCGGCCAAACCCGCACTGTGGGCGCTGATGAGCCTGCTGCAGAACAACATTCCGCGGACCCCGGAGTACAACCGCTTCGCGGCCGCTCCCAACAACTTCGGAGCCGTCCTCGGCCCGGTGTTCCCCGTTCGCGACACGTGGGCCCAGTATCGACAGGACGCCGTGGTGTACGAGATGCCCAACGGATTCGTCGGCGTACCTCGCGTTGTAGCCGAGGCCATCCGGTACACCGGATTTCTACCCACCACCCCGTTCAACGGCACCTACCAGGACTTCGACAGCCCCTACGGCCTTCGTGTGTTCTCCACCGCCGTCGGCGGTACCCACAACATCGGTGGTGGCATCTTCAGCGCCTGGGATCCAACCCTGGGCCCGGCCACGAGCGACGAGATCCCTCAGTACGGCGGCGGCGTGCGCGTGACGTTCCAGTACGGCGCCATCACGTGGGCTCCCTTCGTGGGGACGACCGTCACCCGTTGAATTCGGCACTATCTGATCGGGTATTCACATACCGGTAGGCCTTTTTATTCGCATTCTCAGTGGACTTTCTCGGCGTCTTCATTGCGGTCAAGTTAACTCTGGGCGAAGGCAGGGTTTCGGCGGCTCGCTGGATTAATTTGCGTTGTGAAGAACCTCACTCAGAGCTATCTATTTGTCGTGGAAACGGATATTCATATACAGCGAACGAATGACTCTTCGTGGCAGGATTACGTCCATTGTTCGTATGTCTCGTCGGGGGACGCCGATTTGTCCACGGTTCCGTCGTGCAGTGCCGCACGCTCGAACCCGGGTCGGTGCTCGAGATGCTCTCGCTCCATTCGAGTACGGTTCGACACGATGGGTAACTGATGGATACGAATATTGTTGTGTCGCATGTTAGTTCGCGTAAGCACTGCCAGGTGGAACCATGACCGACGGCACCGGGCTCCGCGTTGCGATTGCCCATGACTACCTGACCCAACGCGGCGGTGCCGAGAAGGTTGTGCTGGCGATGGCTCGCGCGTTCCCGGACGCGCCCATCTACACCACACTCTTCGAGCCGTCGACGACGTTCCCCGAGTTCTCCGACCTCGACGTGCGGCCTTCCAGGTTGAACCGAATCGGGTTCCTTCGCAAGAACCACCGCGCCGCCCTGCCACTGCTCCCGTTCGCGTCCTCGTCGATCGAGATCGACGCCGACGTGGTGCTCACCAGCACCAGCGGTTGGGCCCACGGCTTCCACACCTCCGGTCGCAAGCTCGTCTACTGCTACTCCCCGGCACGCTGGCTGTACGAATCACAGATGTACCTGGGTGAGGCGCGGAGTCCGCTCAAACGTGCTGCGCTAAAGACACTTTCAGCGCCGCTGCGCACCTGGGACCAACGAGCGGCCCTCTCGGCCGACCGATATCTCGCCATCTCCACCGTGGTGAAGCAACGCATCACCGACGCATACGGCATCGAGTCGACGGTGCTACCCGCGCCCTTCACCGTCGAGACAGCGACGCCGGAGTCGATCCCCGAGGCGGACGCGTTTCTGAGCGGCTCGGGCTACTACCTGTGCATCTCACGACTGCTGCCGTACAAGAACGTCGACAAGGTCATGGCCGCGTTCGCCGGCACCGACCGCAAGCTGATCGTCGTCGGCCGCGGCCCCGAAGCAGACCGGCTGCGAAAGCTCAAGTCCGACAACGTACTGATGCTCAGCGATCTGACCTCGGGACAGATGACCTGGCTCTACCAAGGTTGTAACGGTTTGATCGCCGCGAGCTATGAAGATTACGGATTGACCCCCATCGAAGCGGGCTTCCACGGCAAGCCCAGCGCAGTGCTGCACTGGGGCGGGTTCCTCGACACCGTCGAGGAAGGCGTATCCGGTGTGTACTTCGGTCAGCCCCAACCGGATTCGATCCGTGACGCGGTAACAGCGCTCGAGCAAACCACGTGGGAACCCTTGAAGATCAAAGCGCACGTCGAGCAATTCAACGAAGAACGCTTTGCCGCCGAACTGCACGCGGCAGTGTCCGAGATGTACACAGAAAACATGGAGAGGGCGGCATCGTGATGACCAAGCGCGCACTGATCACCGGCATCACCGGCCAGGACGGCCTCTACCTCGCCGAACTGCTGTTGAGCAAGGGATACAAAGTCTTCGGTTTGATTCGCGGACAGAACAACCCGAAGGCCGCCATGGTCGAACGGGAGCTACCTCAGGTCCAGATCCTGCACGGCGATCTTCTGGATCTCTCGGCCTTGATGCGCGCATTTGCCGTCGCCGACCCCGACGAGGTGTACAACCTCGGAGCTGTCTCGTTCGTGGCGTACTCGTGGGAGAACGCGCGCCTCACCACCGACGTCACCGGCGGTGGTGTGCTGAACATGCTCGAGTCCACTCGGCTCTACGAGCAGGTATCGGGCAAGCAGGTTCGCTTCTACCAGGCGTCCAGTTCGGAGATGTTCGGCAAGGTCCAGCAGGTACCGCAGCGCGAGGAAACGCTGCTGTGGCCCCGGTCCCCGTACGGCGTGGCCAAGGTCTACGGGCACTACATGACCATCAACTACCGCGAGTCCTACGGCATGCACGCCAGCTCCGGCATTCTGTTCAACCACGAATCACCCCGTCGCGGGCCGGAATTCGTCACTCGCAAGGTCTCCCAGGCCGTCGCCCGCATCGCCCTCGGATTGCAGACCGAGATCTCGCTGGGCAACCTCGACGCCAAGCGCGACTGGGGATTTGCCGGTGACTACGTCGAGGCCATGTATCTGATGCTGCAGCAGGACGAGGCCGACGACTACGTGATCTCCACCGGCGAAACGCATTCCATCCGAGAACTTCTGGACCATGCGTTCGCCGCAGTGGACATCACGGACTGGGAGCGTTACGTCAAGATCGACCCACAGTTCCTCCGTCCCGCTGAGGTCGATCTACTCGTCGGTGACTCCGCCAAAGCCCATGCAGCGCTGGGCTGGAAGCCGAAGGTCGCCTTCCCCGAACTGGTTGCGATGATGGTGCAGAACGACCTCGCCGAGCAATCGCCCGACACGGCCGCAATCGCGTGAACACCGGGCACCGCCCGACCGCGCTGATCACCGGAGTGGCAGGCCAGGACGGTAGCTACCTCGCTGAACTGCTGCTCGAACGCGGTTGGGCCCTCCACGGCGTTGCCAAACCCGGTGCGCTGCACAGCTCGGTGAACCCGCTCGTCGAGCAGCACCACGTCGATATCAGCAAGCCCGGGGTTGCCCAGGTTCTGATTCGCGACATCGAGCCCGACTACGTGTTCCATCTCGCCGGCATCTCGTCGGTGTGGCGATCGTGGAACGACCCGGTTCTCACCACTCAGGTCAACGGACTCTCTGCAGCTGCGCTGCTCGATGCCTGCTTCACCCAGCAGGAGGCGTCGGGCAGGCGCATCATGGTGGTGAATGCATCCAGTGCCGAGATCTTCGCCGGATCCGGAGTACCACTGCAGAACGAGGGGACCCGAGTTGCGCCGACTTCTCCGTACGGTGTGTCGAAAGCTCTGAGCCACAACATGGTCGAGGTCTATCGTTCCCGCGGTCTCGAGGCAACCAATGCCATCCTGTTCAACCACGAATCGCCGCGACGCCCGGAGACCTTCGTGACCCGCAAGATCACCAAGGCGGCGGCCGCCATCTCCCGCGGCACTCGTGACACGCTCGAGCTCGGCAACCTCACCTCGGAGCGAGATTGGGGCTGGGCACCCGACTACGTCGACGCGATGGCTGCGATGGCCGACTACGGCAAGGGTGACGACTTTGTCATCGCCACCGGTGAGGCGCACAGCGTGGCGGACTTCGTCGCCACCGCGTTCGAGGCCGTGGGGATCGACAACTGGCGTGACCACGTGCAAAGCGACTCCGAGATGCTCAGACCCGTCGACTCGGCAAGAATGGTGGGCGACGCCACCAAAGCCCGGGACCTGTTGGGCTGGGCACCGACCAAGGACTTCGATCAGATCGTCAAGGCGATGGTCGAGTTCGACATGACCGAGGAGATGGCAGCATGACAGCGGTGGAACGGCCTGTGGGCGACGCGGAACCCGAGATCTACGACGTGTCGAACTACAAGATGCAGGACATCACGTTCAAACGGAAGCTGCGCAATCGCGTCGGCACGCTCGGCTTCAACATGTTCGTGACCTTCATTCCGTCACACTGGATTCGGCAGAATTTCCTGCGCGCGTTCGGAGCGACGATCGGCAAGGACGTCTCGATCTTCCGCGGCACCACCATCCTCGATCCCGAGGGCCTCACCATCGGCGACGCATGCTCCATCGGATTCCGCTGCATGCTCGACGCCCGCGGCGGCATCACGATCGGCAGCAACGTCGTCATCGCCAGTGACACCCACATCATCGCCGGCTACCACGACCACAACTCGCCGGAGTTCACCCCGATCCTCGAGCCCTGCGTAATCAACGATTACGTGTGGATTGCCAGTCGCAGCACGCTTCTCAGCGGTGTGACCCTGGGCCGCGGAGCGGTCGTCGGCGGTTGCTCCATGGTTCGTGGAGACGTAGGCGAACTCGAAGTGGTCGCCGGAGTGCCTGCCAAGGTGCGCGCGATGCGCGATCCCAAGGCTCTCGCCTACCGCCCGAAGTATCGGCCGCTGTTCTACTGATGATTCTGCGCGACTGCCGACTCGTCTACCTCGCCCCTCGATCCGGAGTGGGCGGGGTAGGCGACTATGCCGACGATTTCGCCGACGCCGTGCGTCACCACTTCGGCGAAGTGATCGAGTATCGCCACGACGGGCCCGGGTCGCACTCGGTACGAGACATTCTGCGGCACCGCAAGGCAATTCAGGAGCTCGTCGACGCCGATCCGGAGCGCGTCATCGTGCACTGCGAACTCAGCGGCGGCTCGGTGATGCCGTTCTGGGCTACCGCTCGTCTCACCGGCAACCCGCTGGTGACCGCGACCGTGCACGACCCACCCGGCATCGTCTGGTGGCCTGCCCGCACCAAATTCCTGGCCGGCAAGAAGGTGCTCAACCACGGCCTGCACTACCCACTGCGGGCAGCGTGGCGCAGGCTGGAACGCGCCGTCGTCGGACGTCGAACGCTGTTCGCACTCACCCGCTCCGGTGCCGACTCCCTGGAACGCAGCTACCCCGCCGTGACGGCGGAAGCTGTCATGCACTTCGTCCCCGAACGGCCCGACATCACCCCGGCCGAAGATCGCCCCCTTGCCGTCGGCCTGTTCGGATTCGTCTACCGCGGTAAAGGATTCGATCAGCTCCAGCAGCTGCGATATCGTCTGCCGAGCGAGATTGCCATTCGCATCGCCGGACGCGGAACCGAACTGCTCGACCCCGTGGACGGAGTCGAAATTCTCGGAGAGGTGAACGGACCCGACGAGGACGCCTTCTTCGAATCCATCCGTGCACTCGTGGTGCCCTACGGCAAACGATCCATCTACGGCGACGCGTTCCCCGCTTCCGGTTCGGTGAGCCGTGCCATCGCCTACCAAACCCCGGTCGTCTGCCTCGAGGAAGGCGCTCTCTCCGAAACCGACGGCGGTGCACTGGTTGTCGCCGGCGGAACCGTCGAGATCGCCGACGCCACCGCTCGCCTCGTCACCGATCGAGAAGCGCTGACCCGACTCCGCCACGAAGTGGAGACACTGCGCAGCGCCAACGCTCCCCACCTGGTGGCCGAGAACTTCGTGTCTGTGTGGTCGAAGTGAACGGCAATCTGATCAAGGCCGGGGTCGCCGCCCTGTGGACCTACGGCGGGCGCGGAATCGGCCTGCTGTGGACAGTCGCGCTGATCGCCAAGCTGGGGATCAGCGACTACGGCCAATACGCCATGGCGTTCGCACTGGCCGCGATCCTCGCCGCACCCCTGGATCACCCGTTCACCGTGCGCTCCATCCGCGTGAGCGAACGAGAGTTCCTGGGCGAGCGCACCACTCGTGTGCTGGCCGGCGCCGTACTGATCGTCGGCGGACTGTGCCTGGTGCAGGTGAGCTACATCGCCTGGTTCGCTCTCGTCATCGGCGGCGGCGAGTTGGTCTTCAATGCCTACAAGAGCAGGGCATTACGCGACGGCCGTCCTGATCTGACACAGCGCCTGGACACCACTCGCCAAGCGACCTCCATCGCGCTCGCAACGGCGTACCTGTTCGCCGTTCCGGACCCGTCGCTGACGGAGGCCAGCCTGCTCTACGCTGCGCCGTACTTCGTCATCGCGCTGCTGGCCGCGCTGCAGACCCGAGTCGCGGCACCGCGCATCCCCGGATCGTGGCGCGAGATGTCGATGCTGTTCTCGGAGAACCTCGCCAACGCGGTCTACATCCAGGGCGACGTGCTGCTGCTCGGCTTCCTCACCGACTCGACGATCGCCGGGTACTACTCCGTCGCTGCGGTGACGGCCTGGGCCGTGGCCTTCATCGGGCAGGCCTTCGGCAGCACCTTCCACGAGAAGCTGCGCGCAGCAGACGGATTGGTCAGTGCCGGTCCGGCGTTGAAGCACACGGCGATTCTCGGCGCTGCCGCTGGATCTCTGCTGTTGGCGGCCGGAATCGTACTGTTCTTCACTCCGGCATCCCCGCAAATTGCCGGCGCTCTGGTGGTGATGTCCCTGTTCGTGGTGATGCGGGTGATGAACCACGTGTTCACCACCGTGCTGTACCTCCAGCATCGCGACCGCACGCGGGTGCTGGCTGCCGCAACACTCGCGCCGCTGAAGATGGTGCTCGTGTTGTGCCTGTTCCCCTTCGGTGCCGTCGGCGCAGCCGTGGCGTCGGTGATCACCGATGCCGTGCTCCTCGTCTGGTTCATGCGCGCCCTGTACCGAGATCCGGTGAAAGAAGAAGTGACGCAATGAGACGCGCAACCTTCCTGCTGTCCAAGGACCCCGTCACCGAACACGGTGGCGACATCGCATTGTCTCGCTTGATGATGCAGCTGGCCCGCGAGGCCTTCGAGGTGCGCTCGATCTGCCTGTCCAAGGAGACCGATGTAGCCCCCGACGTCGTCCGCGTTCCCAAACCGAAGGTCGATGTCGGTTTGCTGGCGAAGTCGCTGAGGCCGACCCGCTCGGTGGTACACGGGCGCTACGACGTCGACGCCTTCCGTGATGCGATCGACGCATCGACCTCGGATGTGTATGTGGCCGAACACAGTTACATGGCCGAGTCGTTTCTGCGCTCGGCCAAACTGGGGTCACCGTTCGCGATCAACACCGTCAACACCGAATCGCAGGTATGGAAGGTGACGCGCGGATTGATCGGCCGCATCGAGGCACCGCGCATCCTGCGCGACGAGATTCGCGTCGCACGCGCAGCGGATGCCGTCGGGACGTACGACGCCGACGAGGCGCAGATGTACCGAGACAAAGGTGTGCGTGACGCTCGCTGGATCGACCTCACCCTCGAACCCGCGCCGCAGCTGAATCTGGCCGAGACCGCACAACGTCTGGTGTTCATGGGCACTCGCGACTGGCCGCCGAACCAGGAGGCCTTCAAGATCGCTCTGGAGTACTGGCCGGCCATCTCTGCGGGCATCGACGGTGCCGAGCTGTGCATCATCGGCGCTAAGGCCCCGGGTGCCAAGGATCCCGTCTATCCGGCCGGAGTTCGCGACCTCGGTTTCGTCGACGACCTGCAGGAATTCCTCGGCACCTGCCGCGCTCTGATCGCACCCGTCGCCACCGGCGGCGGCGTACGCGTCAAGATCCTCGACGCCGCGAGCAAAGGCCTACCCGTCGTCGGAACCTCCGCGGCCGTCGGATCCCTCGACTCGATCTTCGAGCTGCCCACCTTCGACGACAAAGAGCAGTTCGTCGCCGAATGCCGCCGCTACCTGCTCGATCGCACCGCAGCCGTCAAGGCAGGCGAGCGCATCTACGAACTGAACACCGCACGGTGGCACGACCGCATCCCCCACTCCACCGTGGAGTCACTGATCGGTGCTCCGCTGACACGCACCCTAGGATGATCGCCATGACCCTCCGCTCACGTCTGCTCACCGTTGCGGCAGCCGCCGCGATCGCCGTCGGTCTCTCGTCACCCGTGGCGCATGCAGCACCGGCTGCGGGGCTCGGATTCACCGGCGGAGCGCCGTTCCTGACGCTCGACGACGCCACGCTGAACAACGAGCTCGGGGCCGGACGCGAGATCGGTGCCTCGTGGGTGCGGGTGGTAGTGAACTGGGCGGCCATCGAGACAGCACCCGGAGTGTTCGACTGGGGCAACACCGATCGCGTGATCAATGCCGCGACGGCACAGGGCTACTCGGTACTGGCCGTACTCGGCGGAACCCCCGGATGGGCGCAGGGTGGCGTCGCCTCCCCGTTGCCGGGCGCAGTTCCGTTGGATCCCAACACCTTCGGCGCATTCGCCGGTGCGGCAGCCGCGCACCTCGGAGATCGCGTCGACAGCTACGAGGTGTGGAACGAGCCCAACATCCCCACCTTCTTCGCGCCCGTCGACGCCGCCCGCTACACCGGCCTGTTGCGCGCCGCCTACCCCGCGATCCACAACGCCGACGTCGGATCCACCGTGCTCAGCGCCGGGTTGGCCACCACCGTGAACTTCGGTGCCTGGACCGTTGCGCCGGTGACCTTCCTGCAGCAGATGTACGCAGCAGGAGCAGGCGGATTCATGGATGCCGTTGCGCTGCACCCGTATACGTTCCCCTTCACCGTCGAGAACGATCCCAACGGCCAATGGGCACAGGTGGATCAGGCCTACGGCACCATGGCGGCGAACGGCGACGGCGGCAAGAAGATCTGGATCACCGAACTGGGCGCACCCACCGGCAACGGCCCGATGGCCGTCACCGAGGATGCACAGGCCGCGATCATCGGCTCGAGCCTGGCCAAGGCGTCGTCACTGCCGTACGTGGGCCCGGTGTTCGTGCACTCGCTGCGTGACTCGGGAACCGACCCCGCCGATTCGGAACAGAACTACGGACTGCTGCGCTCGGACTTCAGCCACAAGCCGGCATTCGATGTGGTGGCCGGGTCGTAAGCTCTGCAATTTTTGCTCCACTCGCGGGACTCGACGGTGGGAATCTCGGGTTCGTGGCGTCGAGTGGTTCGAGGGGTGGGCAGGATGTGACGCCGGCGCACCTCACGGTTCACGATCGCACTGTGCACGCGACATCCCGCGCACTCGAGTCGGTACTGAACACTCAGGTCCGGTAGCGGGGGCCGGGAACTGAACCGACACCAAATGTCGGCTGTCGCCCACGTCCAGGCATGGAACGCCGTTCCAGTTGTGGCAGGATCTGCCCATGACGAACACGAAGCCGGCATCAGCTCGACGTTCCGATGCTCTGTCGAAAGAGCGCATCGTGCAGGCAGCGATCGAGATGCTCGATGAGGGTGGCACCGACGCTCTGACGTTTCGGACCCTTGCCGCACGCCTGTCCACGGGCCCCGGAGCGCTCTATCACCATGTCGGCAACAGGGACGATCTGCTCGCGGCAACGGCAACAGCAGTCATGGCATCGGCGTTCGAGCCAATCCCCGAGAACGAGGCGGCAGAACCGGGTGTTCGCGGCCTGACAATGAGAATGTTCGACGTGATCACCACGAGGCCATGGGTGGCAACACAACTCGCCGCCGCGCCGTGGCAGCCGGCCGTCATGCATCTCTTCGACCGCATCGGAACCGAACTAGACACACAGGGAGTTCCCGAACGTGCGCAATTCGACGCCGCATCCGTCCTTCTGTACCACGTTCTCGGGGTTGCGAGTCAACGCGATGCCGGGATGCAACTGCCCGCGACGGTGACGGACCGCGCAGCATTTCTCGACTCCACGCGCACAGCGGTGACGGACTCCGGCGACTATCCGTTCCTGACCCGCATCGCGTCGCAGTTCGCAGGCCACGACGACCGAAAGCAGTTCCAGGCCGGAGTCGACATCATCCTGGCCGGCATCGACCGAGGTTGAACCGAACGAAACTCCCTACGCCCGCTCCCGCACTTGACAGCATTGGAACACTGTTCCATCCTTGATTGGAACAGCGTTCCAACAACGGGCGGAGACAGCCATGAATACATCCATCTCGATCATCGGTGCAGGGCTCGGCGGCTTGGTGCTGGCACGGGTTCTGCACGTGCATGGAATCGCCGCCACGGTGTACGAGGCCGACTCCGCGGCCGAAGCTCGCACACAAGGCGGACAGCTCGACATCCACGAGAACGACGGGCAAGTCGCCCTCGCCGAAGCCGGGCTGACAGAGCAGTTCCGCGCCATTATTCACGAGGGTGGCGAAGCGACTCGCGTCCTACGCCCGAACGGCGAGGCTCTGCTCGACGAACCCGACGACGGCACCGGAGGCCGACCGGAGGTGCTGCGCGGCGATCTGCGACGCATCCTGCTCGACTCACTGCCGGCCGACACCGTTCAGTGGGGCCACAAGCTCACCTCCGTCCGCCCGCTGGGCAATGGGCAACACGAAATCGAGTTCGAGAACGGAACCACCACAGTCAGTGATCTGCTCGTCGGCGCCGACGGCGCGTGGTCACGAGTCCGATCCCTGCTCTCCGCCGCCGTGCCCGAGTATGTGGGCACGGTCTTCATCGAGACCTACCTCCACGACGTCGACGTACGCCACCCCGCCACGGCCCGCGCAGTCGGCGGTGGTGCGATGTTCGCTCTCACGCCGGGTAAGGGAATCACCGTGCATCGCGAGGCGGGCAACATCCTGCACACCTACGTTCAACTCAACCGCAGCGCCGACTGGATCGACTCGATCGATTTCTCCGACGCGGCCTCCGCCAAAGCAACGGTCGCAGCCGAGTTCGACGGGTGGGCACCGGAATTGACGGAATTGATCACCGGCGGGGAAACCGCGCTGGTTCCCCGCAGGATCTTCACGCTGCCCAACGACCACCACTGGGACCACACATCGGGAGTGACACTCTTGGGCGACGCCGCACACCTGATGCCGCCGTCGGGAGACGGTGCGAATCTGGCGATGTTCGACGGTGCCGAACTCGCTCGCGCGATCTCCGATCACCGCGGCGACATCGACGCAGCCTTGTCGGCGTTCGAGAAGGCCATGTTCACACGAAGTGAAGCGGTGGCCGTGCAGGCACATGAAACGCTCGATCTGTGTCTCGGGGAACGATCCCCGTTCGGGCTGATCGACCTGGTCACTGGTGTTACCAACGGGGTGTAATCACTTGTCGCCGAGCATGTTTCTACGCTGCCTGTGGTTGGCGACGTTGATGCGGTTGCCGCACAGACCCGGCATGCAATAGCGCCGTCGACCCCCGCGGCTGACGTCGACGAACACGCCGTTGCACGTCGGTGACGCGCACGCACGGAATCGCTCGAACCCGAGCATCCGCAGCGCACTCAGCAGGGCGTATCCCGTGAACACCGTCAGCTCCTGCGCCGCCGTCCCGACGCCATCGGTTGTTGCCTGCCAGCGCCATCCGTTGCCGTCCACTTCGACGAGTTCGACGTGATGCGGAACCGTCGACAGCAGCTCATGCGTGAGGTCGACTATGTCGCCCGGCGAGGAGGCGTCGAGGATCGCTCGAAGGCGCTCGCGGAGAGCCCTGACCTTCTGCAGATCGCCTTCGTCGAGCACTGCCGTGTCGATGCCGTTCTCGACCAGGAACGAGCGCAGGGCATCAGGATCGCTCAACTGGTCGCCGGCGACCACCCACACCGTCGGTGACGTGTTCACCAACTCGGTCGCGAACGCGGCACCTTGGGTGTAATCGTCCAAAAGGGGTTGCACCCCTTACCTCCTGTCGCTACCGTAACCGAATAAGCTCACTTTACTCCCTTACGGACGGGTCTCGGTATGACGACGCGACAGCACTGCAGCTCCACCGCCGACGGCTATGGGCATCCCCTCACCGACGCACTCGCCGACGCACGCGATCACCTTCGCCGAGCTACGACGGTCGCGTCCCGAACACCTCTGGTGGGTGCCGACCTGTACTGGGCTCTCGGAGTACTCGGCCAATGCACGTCAGCCGCCAACGACGTCATCGAGAAGATCGGCATCGACGCTGCCGAGCAGCTGTCCGGTGGTTCCGCTGCGGAGGAATCCAGTCCGATCACGACGGCACGCGATACTGCACTGGTCTCCGCGGTCCTCGCTCTCGCCACCGCGTCGGCCGGCTGCCAGCCGGTGACAGCTGCGGTCACCGATGCGCAAATTGCCGTCACCGACCTCGGTTCAATTCCTCGACATCGTGGGGGTAGAGGCCGCTGAAAACCCCTGACGGCAAGGGCGACCATCGTTCCCGGGCTGAGACCTGACCGTCTGCCTTCGGTCATGATGTACCGGTGCCGACTACCGATCCCTTCCACGCCCTCGTTCTGATGAACGCAGTGTTCGCTTCGGCCGCATGGTGTCTCGCCAAGCCTTCGTGGCCCGCGGCGATATCGCTGGGTGTTACCTCCATTCTGTGGTTGTTCTTCAACGCCCCGATCGAAGGTGCTGTGTTGTACGTGGTCGACGCAGACAGAGGGTTGACCGAATCCGACTTCCTCACGGTTGCTGGGGTGATCCTGGCTGGGGTGACTATCGCCAGAGTCCGACGCAACCAGCGACCGGACGTCGACTCCTGAGCAACTGGTGCTCCACTCCTCGACGACATCGGGGGATTCCCTCCCGTCGGGGCCGCGAGTGGAGCGTCCCGTGCAACCGATGCGGCTCGTCCACGATGTAGTACTTCAGATGGATGCGCTCTCGAGTACCCGGTGATTGACTCTCTCCCGTGAGTCGTCCGATGAGTGTGTCCGTCACCCGAAGCCACTGGTCGATCGTTGTATTGACATGCGCAGGAGCGGCATTGGTGGCCGCGTTCGTGCTCGGCCCAGCCGCGTTGCTGCGCGGACGCTATCCGCAGTTCCAGGATCAATCCGTCATGAGTGAGCTGCTCGGCCGCGGCCTGGTCGAATACTGGGGCAGCGGCGTCCGCACCTATCCTCGCGGCTTGGCGGAGATGGTGGACTACTGGTTCGAGTGGCATGCGATCAAGATCGTCATCTCGGTGCTGCTGACCGTGGTTCTGGGTCTGCTCGCGGCGACTCTGTGGCGGCGATCTCTGACAGCCGGCGTAGGTTACGTGGTCGCTGCGGCCACTACGACTGTGCTGTCGTTGTTTTCGGTGTTCGTGGCTGTGCTCAACATCCAGTCGACGGTCGCACCCGTAGTCGCGCTGCTTCCTATGCTCTCCGCCGACAATGCGGACGGGCAGACGGCACAGTCTCTGATCGAGAACGGTGTGCAGAGCGGAGACACCAGGCCGCCCCTGCTCGAGTTGCTCACACAGGTGAAGCACTACAACTGGGCGGTGATTATCGCTACCGCCGTGGTGATCGCTGTAGTCGCTACCGGAGCCGTGATCGCCTTCCGACGCTACAGATCGGCGGACGGTGCTCACCGTCGGATGTTCGTCATCCTCGGATCACTGGGTGCAGTGATGACGATAGCGATGGCGCTGCTGTTCGTCGCGGCCGTCGTTGCGGTTGTCGATCCTGGAGCAGCCCTGCTCGGCGCTGTCGGTCTCTGACTCTATTGCCGGCTGCGTTCGCGGGCACGCGCACGGAATTGGCCGAGCGCGAGGACGATCAACGCGACTCCCAACAGGGTGAGGGGAACTTGAGCTCGGGGAGCATCGATGTCGAGTACGACGATCTGCCACACCACCCACCCGATGGTCACCAGCCCTTCGCACGCGACATACACCGCAGCTTCGGAGGCATCGACGAGTACGGCCGCCACGCAGATCAACGGTCCGAGTCCGAGAAAGAACAACACGAACAACCCGGATATGCGGTAATCCCAGGTATGCCACGACGGGAGCATCCCGACGTTCAAGCCCAACGACCGCCCGGTGGGATCCGAGGTCAACGACACTCCGTTGAACGTTCCGGCTGCACCCAACAGGATCAGCAGTGCCACCGTCGAGAGCTTGTTCACGGTGACGTCATGTGTTGGTCGTCCTTCGGTCGTGGCCGCCGCACCCCGGCGTAGCTGTTGATCCTGCCAGAACGAGGCCGCCCGGTCTTGTTCTATCCGAGAACGCACTATGCGACACTGAGCGTATGAGCATCAAGCTCGAAAACGTCGGCATCGCCGTCCGCGACATCGAAGCCACGATCGACTTCTTCACCGAGCTCGGCCTCACGGTCCTCGGCCGCGACACGGTCAAAGGTGAGTGGGCCGACACCGCCGTCGATCTCGACGGCAACCACGCCAAGATCGCAGTGCTGCAAACCCCGGACGGCCTCGGCCGTATCGAGCTGTTCGAGTACATCCATCCCGACGCCATCGAGACGACGCCGACGCTGCCCAACGAGATCGGCATGCACCGCATCGCCTTCTCGGTCGACGACATCGACGCCGCTCTGGCGATTGCAGCCCGCCACGGTTACTTTCCCCTGCGAGGCGTGGCCAACTACGAGGGCGTCTACAAGCTCACCTACCTCCGCGGGCCGAGCGACATTCTTCTGATGTTCGCCCAATCGGTTGCCGCACCCGAAAGCTAGGTCACCGCATTGGCGGCTCGAACAACCGCGTCGAGGGTGGCAGACAGGACGGAGCGATCGATCCCGGCCGCCCATCCAGAGCCTGCGGCAGTGCGATATTCGAGCATCGTGACGGCATCACTGTCGTTGCCGGCTCGCACACTGGTCTGCGTCAAGCCGAGAATCTCCACGTGACGGCCGTGGGCGGCCAGCGCGTCGACGAGTGCCTCGACCGGGCCGACTCCCCCGTGTGACGTGCTGAAGGACGTGCCGTCGATCTTCAGTGTGACGCAGGTGTCGGCGGAACCGTTGTCATCGTGAGAGTCGAAGCCGATCAGCGTCACATCGGCGTCGTCGACATCGATGTACTCCGCCCTGAAGATGTCCCAGAGCTGCTCGGCCGACAGTTCGGTACCGATCGAATCGGTACGGGCCTGCACGTGCCGGGCGAGGTCGATCTGAAGGCGACGCGGGAGTTCGATGCCGTAGCCGGTTTCCAGAAGGTAGGCGATTCCTCCCTTTCCCGATTGCGAGTTCACTCGAATGACAGCGTCGTACGAGCGACCGATGTCGTTGGGGTCGATCGGCAGATACGGTACCCGCCATTCGATCTCGCCCTCGGAGCGACCTTCGCTCAGCGCCCGCGTGCGATGCTCGGAGAAACCCTTCTTGATGGCGTCCTGGTGCGTACCACTGAAGGCGGTGTGCACCAGATCGCCCACATACGGATGCCGAGGATGGATCTCGAGCTGGTTGCAGTATTCGACGGTGCGGCGAATCTGGTCGATGTCGGAGAAGTCGATCATGGGATCGGTACCCTGTGCATGCAAATTGAGTGCGAGAGTGGCGATATCGACGTTTCCGGTGCGTTCACCGTTGCCGAACACACAACCCTCCACCCGTTGCGCACCGGCCAGGACTGCCAGCTCCGCACAGGCAATTCCCGTGCCGCGGTCGTTGTGCGGATGCACCGAGAGGATCACGCTGTCTCGCCGCGCAAGGTTGTCGTTCATGTACTCGATCTGATCTGCATAGACATTCGGTGTCGCCACTTCCACGGTGGCAGGCAAATTCAGGATGACCGGCCGCTGCTGCGTCGCGTCCCACGCAGTCGTGACGGCATCGCAGACGTCGAGTACATAGTCGGGTTCGGTGAGATTGAAGACCTCGGGTGAGAATTCGAACCGCACGTTGGGCAGGTCGCCGGCAAGTTCGAGAACGTCGGCCGCACCCGAAAGTATCAGTGAGCGAAGCTCGTTGGCCTCGCGGCCGAGTACCACCTCACGCCACGTCGGAGCGGTCGCGGTGTACATGTGGATCACGACGTCGTTGGTGATGCCGCGAATCGATTCCACTGTTCGCTCGATCAGGTCACGTCGAGCCGGGGTGAAGACCACCACGGTGACGTCGTCGGGTGCGAGATCGGTGTGGGCAAGCAGACGCACGAAATCGAAATCGGTCTGCGATGCCGACGGATAGCCCACTTCGATTTCCTTGTAGCCCATGGCAACCATCAACTCGAAGAACTGCTTCTTGCGGGCAGGATCCATCGGCTCGGGAAGGGCTTGGTTGCCGTCGCGGAGATCGACAGGTACCCACAGCGGTGCCTCGGCCAGCCGTCGGTCCGGCCAGCGACGTTCCGTCAGTGGAATGTCGACCTTCGAGTAGACGTCACGGTAACGATGTGACGGCATCTGGGAGTGCCGCTGCCGATTCCAGGTGGGCGCATCGGAGGGGACGGGACCAGCGGGAGTGGACAGGGTGGGAAATGCAGACATGGTGGAGGTACCTGTTCTGATCGGACGGTGAGGCGAACCGGCAAGCATCGGGCTCCACGACGGGGTTGCCGGTCCTGGCTATGCCCCGTCGTGGCCGATAAGGAGAAGGCCCGTGAATGTGCGCATGCGAGCAATGTAGCACCACTCCTCAGACAAGCTGAGGAGTAGGGTTCTGGTGTGACCGCGATACGCCGAACATCCTTGGCCGATCAGGCCGCCGAACTTCTGCTTGCCCGAATCCAGTCCGGCGAGTGGCCGATCGGCACCAAACTGCCAGGTGAAACCACCCTCGCCCCGATGTTCGACGTCGGTCGATCGACGATGCGCGAGGCCATCAGGCAGCTGGCGGGGCGCGGAATTCTCGTCACCCGGCAGGGCTCCGGAGTCTTCGTCGAATCACTCGACGAGGCACGGACGGAATGGGACCGAGTTCTGCAGCGGGTTCACATCACCGCAGTCCTCGAAGCTCGCCTCGCGATCGAAGGTGAGGCCGCCGCCCTCGCCGCAACCAGACGCACCCCCACCGATCTCGACACCATTCGCAGCTCACTCGAAACGCGCAACACCGCTCGCAGCGACGCAGCCGATTTGGTGAACGCGGACATGGCTTTTCACCGCTCCATCGTGGTCGCGTCACACAACGACATTCTGCTCGGACTCTTCGACTCCATGGCACCACGTCTCCGCGACGCCATGATCGACATGTTGCGAATCGCCGGATCCTTCGGCGACAAGGCAGACCACGACACACACTCCGACGTCGTCGAGGCAATCGCGGCCCGCGATTCACAACGAGCTCACGCCCTCACACGCGCCCACCTGCTGGAGTTGTCGGAGTCGATGAACCCGTCGGCGTAACGGGCCGCGGAACGTAGCGCAGCACAAACCAGCGAGGGTGGTTTAGATTAGGGCATCCAAACTACGCTCGAAGGAGACTCGATGAATCCAGTGGTGAATCGGCGGACTGCGTTGTCGATGACGTTCGTCTCGGTCGCCGGTCTCGTCGTCGCCGGGTGCGCCAACGACTCGACGGCACCTGCGGATACTTCGGATTCCGGGTCGCATGCCGAGAACGGCGCGTTCCCCGTGACGATCGAGCACAAGCTCGGATCGACAACCATCGAGGCTGCCCCAACTCGTATCGCCGCGGTGGGCATCGGCGACTCCGACGTCCTGCTGTCGTTGGGTCTGACGCCCGTGCTGGTGCCGGTATGGAAGGGCTCGACCGACGACGGCATCGGTATCTGGGCCGAACCCACTGTGAAGGGCGATGAACCGGTAGCACTGGCGAATGCGACGACCGAGTTCGATGTGGAGACGATCGCCGCTGCTGCCCCCGATCTGATCATTGCCGTCAACAACGCCATCGACGAGGACGTCTACGCGCAGCTCAGTGCAATCGCGCCGACGGTGCTGCACGCTGCCGACCAGACCGACTGGGTGC
Source organism: Rhodococcoides fascians A25f (assembly GCF_000760935.2). Lineage (NCBI taxonomy): Bacteria > Bacillati > Actinomycetota > Actinomycetes > Mycobacteriales > Nocardiaceae > Rhodococcoides > Rhodococcoides fascians. The sequence goes on from NZ_CP049744.1 coordinate 5,242,360, forward strand.
TTCCCTGGCAGGAGGTCACCACCAGAATCGGACGCGCGGTGGGCTTGCCGAACGCCGCTCAGGCCGAGGTGGATCGCGTCGAAACCCTTGTGGCGCAAGCACGAACCGACAATCCACAGTACGTCGGCAAGACGGCGGCCTTGGTGATCAGGTGGAGCGACGGCAAACTGCGCGCATTCAGTCCGAACTCGGCGCGGGCCCAGCTGTTGACCGCACTCGGTTTCGAGCCTCCCGCCGCCTTGGCGTCCCGATTCGAAGGCAAGCTGAACACCGAACTGTCGGCAGAAAGCTACAGCCTTCTCGAATGCGACTACCTGTTCTTCGACAATTACGAACTGGCTCGCGAATCGATGCAGTCGCAGGAGACGTTCACCAATCTCGGCGTCGTGCGCAGTGGTGGTTTGATCGCGCTGGATCCGATTGTCTCCGATGCAGTTTCGATGCCCAATCCGTTGACCATCCCCTTCGTGTTGTCGGCGTTCATCGACGACATCAAGGCAGTCGACGCGGCCAGATAGCGTCCGACATCGACGACCACACACCGAGCACGAGCGCAGGCGCGGCGATGCAGCCGGCGACCACCAACCATGGGGTGGCCGCTGCAACGCTGCCGTCGTCGAGGCGATCGTAGAGATACCCGACGCCGATAGTGCCGATCAGTGACAGACATCCACCGATGGTGTTGAGAAGTCCGAAATGTGCACCCAGGTATTGCTCCCCGGCGATTCGGGCCAATGTGTCTCGCATCGAGGGCACCATCAACATCTGACCCAGATGCAGGAGGGCAATCCATCCTGCGATCTGCAGATACGGCCACACCGATGTGGCTACGTTCGCTGGACCGAGGGCGGGAATCACGAAAGAGGCTGCCATCACAGCCAATCCGACGGTCGTTGCCGCCCGCGATCCCATCCATGCCGCAACCGCCACCATCGGTCGCTGGCCAACTATCACCAGTACCGCCGCCCCCACGTAGAACCACCCGAGCAGATCCTGCGAACCGACGCGTAGCGAGAGTTGCTCGGGCAGCATCAGATACAACTGAGCGAGTGCGACGAACTGCGCGCTGCACAGAGTGGCCAGAACGACGTAGCGTCGGTTGCTCAGCACCACACGCCAGACTCGAGTGATGGATGTACCGACGACGCTGCCGGCTGCGGTAGCCGCAGGAAACAGGAAGTAGAAGCCGATCCACATACCCGCGAACAGGATTGCGGCCACGCCGGCGGAAGCCGAGAACGGAAACACCAGCAGCACCGCTCCCAATGCGGGACCGAGGACGGTGCCGAGCCGACTGCTCATCTGTTCGTAGCCGAACAGTTCGGTGCGTTTGATGACGCCCGCGTCTTCGAGCTGCCGGCCGATATCGGCGTTGGCCGACTCCACTGCCGGGGCAAACAATGCTGCGGCGAAACCGATCAGCAGAATTCCGACGATCACCGCGACCAGACTGCTCGCGAGCGCCAGCACACCGAAGCCGACGATGCGTATTGCTATGCCCCACAGAATGACCGGGCGTCTGCCGAATCGATCGGCAATGCTGCCGCCGAGGAAGAACATGCCTTGCTGACTGAATGTGCGAAGCCCCAACACGAGGCCGACGATCCAGCTCGCGAATCCGAGCTCCTCGGACAGATGGACCGCAAGAAACGGAACCACCAGATAGAAGCCGACATTGAACAACACCATCGATACCAACACGAGCTTGACCACCGACGGTAGGTCTCGCAGTCGACCTCGCGCCGACGCAGCACCGAATCCAGGGTTGATCGTCACGAGCGTCGACACTACTGGCGCGGCGGCCCACATGGTCCCCTCAGCCTCGGGGCGACCCCATTATGTACTGCTATAAGTTCAAGCGGTCCGCGGCGTACTCGAGAGCTGGGCTCATGTTGACGCTCGGCCCGGACATACGGTGAATGGAGGCACATGGAGTATCCCGGATGGGACTACATGCAGAGCGACAGCTTGGTGTGGCGACTACCCCTGTACGCAGGGATAATTGCCCCTGAAGGCAATCCATCGTTCGAGCCACCCCTTGCGTGGACACGCGCGCTCGAGGCCGTGGCACGGGACCTGGAGTGCCTTCGGTTCGGGCGTGAAGTCAACCTGCGCCCACTCGTATGGGAGTTCGAGATCACCTCCCAATACTGTGTGATCATCGGGTGGGCCGCAGCCAAAGGCATCGGAGGCTTCGGCCGAGGCGAGGGTATGTCGATGGATTCGACCTACCCCGACGCCGCCGTATGGGTAGCCGAGACAGTACAAACGGAGCTGGCCGGTTACGAATTCGTGCAATGGCCGAGCCGCGGCAAGCACTTACTGAAGCCGCGCATCCACCCGAACGGCGCGCGATGGATAGATCCGCACGACAACACCGTGGTGGCCGATATCGGATCCCTCTGCGCTCCCTGAAGAGGTTTCACACAGGACTGAGTCGTGTTCGCAGCAAACAGAATTCGTTCCCTTCGGGGTCTGCGAGCACGTGCCACGACTCCTGGCCGGTCTGACCGATCTCCACTCGTCGTGCGCCGAGCGTAAGAAGTCGTTCCAGTTCGGCGTCCTGATCCTGATCGGTTGCGCTCACGTCGATGTGCAAGCGAGGTTTCGCCTTTTCGGGGTTCTCGTTGCGACTGAGGATGATGGTCGGCTGCGACCCTCCGAACCCGTCGCGCGCACCGATCTCCACGGAACCGTCGTCCTCCCTATCCAATACGACGAAGTCCAACACCTCACACCAGAACGTGGCCAAGGCCTCGGGATCGCGACAATCGAGCACGAGTTCACTGATTCGACATGCCATGACGCGAATCTACACCTGGCACGGGGTCGAAAAGTGCGTTGACGACCGACCTCCGCCAAACACCTTTGTTTTCATCGGAATTGCCCGGGTATGCGCCCTTGATGGCCGAACACGCTACCGATCCCGCGCCCACCGAGGCAGATCCCGACGACCCCCGTAAGGCGGATTCACCTGCGGATCTGACCAAGCCGTCGTGGATCTACGTACTGAAGAAGACCGTCCGTGAGTTCTCCCGGGATCAGTGCACCGACCTCGCAGCCGCACTCACCTACTACGCCGTACTGTCGCTCTTCCCCGCGATTCTGGCCATCGTGTCGTTGCTGGGCGTGTTCGGTCAAGGGCAGGCCACGGTAGACGGAGTACTGCAGATCGTCGGCGATCTCGGACCCCAATCGGCGGTCGACACCCTGCGCGAGCCGATCGAACAGCTGGTCCAGGCACCTACTGCGGGCTTCGCGTTGATCATCGGTATCGCCGGTGCGCTGTGGTCTGCGTCCGGCTACGTCGGCGCATTCGGCCGCGCGATGAACCGCATGTACGAGGTGGACGAGGGCAGGCCCATCTGGAAGCTGCGTCCGGTGATGCTCCTGGTCACGCTCGTCGCTCTCGTACTCATCGCACTCGCCGCCGTCATGCTGGCGATCAGCGGGCCCGTAGCGAAAGCGGTGGGCGACGCCGTCGGACTCGGTGACACCGCTTTGACGATCTGGAACATCGCGCGCTGGCCGCTGGTGCTGATCGTGGTAGTGCTTGCCGTCGCGATTCTGTACTACGCAACTCCGAATGTGCAGCAGCCCAAGTTCAAATGGATCAGTTCCGGTGCCGCCGTCGGCATCATCGTCTGGATGTTGGCCACCGTCGCGTTCGGTTTCTACGTCGCGAACTTCTCCAGCTACAACAAGACATACGGATCCCTCGCTGGAGCCATCGTGTTCCTGCTGTGGCTCTGGATCACCAACTTGGCCTTGCTGTTCGGAGCCGAGCTGGACTCCGAGCTCGAACGTGGCCGTCAACTCCAGGCGGGCATCGTTGCCGAGAAGCGCCTGCAATTGCCGCCCCGCGACACCCGCGTCTCGGACAAGAACGACGAGAAGGATGCACAGGCCGTCGAGCAGGGTCGCAAACTGCGGGAGGAACACAACCCGGGACAGTGAGCTCCGCGAAAGGTTGGGCACGGCGTCGCGAAGTCTAGTCCTGCCGGTGAATTCGCTGACGGCCTTCAGGCACGGCCGCTGTGCCGCCACTGAACGTGAACTGCGCCGCAACGCCGAGCAGCAGTGCCACCTTTGGAGTCTCCACATGCCCCAGCTCATCGCGATGCCTCTTCTCGGACTGGGCATCGCCAACGTGCTCGGGCTCTCCGCTGCGCTCACTGCCGGAATGGTGTTGGTCGGATCTGCGCCGGGCGGTACCGCGTCCAACGTGATGGTCTATCTGGCCAAAGGTGATACCGCACTGTCGGTGGCGATGACGTCGGTGTCGACCTTGCTCGCACCGATACTCACGCCGCTGCTGGTGCTGTGGCTCGCCGGTGAGTATCTGCCGGTCGACGCGGGTGGACTGTTCGTCTCGATCCTGCAGATAGTGCTGATACCCGTCGTACTCGGAGTTGTTCTGCGCCTGCTGTTTCCGAAGATCATCGACCGCATGCTCGACGCCCTGCCGCTCATTTCCGTCGCCGGAATCACCGCCGTTGTCGTCCTCGTGGTGGCCGCCAGCGCCCCGACCTTGCTGTCCATCGGCGCTCTCATCGTCGTGGCCGTCGTGCTGCACAACTCGCTCGGACTCGCCGTGGGCTACGGCATCGGTAAGGCATGCGGACTCGATGTCGCCAGCCGACGCGCCATCAGCATCGAAGTGGGAATGCAGAATTCAGGACTGGCCGCCGCACTGGCATCGGTGCATTTCAGTCCCGCAGCAGCTCTGCCCGCAGCCATCTTCTCGGTGTGGCACAACGTGTCCGGATCACTTCTCGCCAGCTATTGGTCCCGGCGATCGATCGAACCGCGGACGGCCGAGCACGCACGGGAGTCGACACACACAACGACCGAGTAGGGCCTGCACGCTGGATTACACACAGAATCCGGTGCAGCTGACCGCGCTGAGCGCGGTCAGCTGCACCGGATTTTTCAGTTCTGCTTCACGGGATTCCCCACGCAGATTCAGTGCTCTCGACGTAGAGCCCCTTGCGTTATGTGCACTCACTATGCAATCTTTGCATAACGCTCAGCGTCCGCCGAGCTCAACGTCGAGGAGGCCCCATGATCACAGTGACCAGTGCCGCGGGTGGTGTCGGCCGCTTGCTCGTTCGACAGCTCGCCACGCAGAAAGTGCCGGTTCGGGCGGTAGTCAAGAACACAGTGCAAGCGGAGACCACCCGCAAGGACGGAGCGACCGAGGTCGTCGTCGGTGACCTCCGGTCTCAGGACACGCTCCATACCGCACTGGCGGGGACCGACGTCCTCTACCACGCTGCACCGACGCAGATCATCGACGAAAAGCCGATCCTCGATCACCTGATTGCAGTGGGACCGGCAAGCGGGTTGAAGCACATAGTTTTCCATTCCGTAATCCACCCGAACCTGCATCAACTGACGCACCATCACCAGAAGGACATCGCCGAAGGGATGCTGAGAGACAGTGGAATTCCCACTACGGTGCTCAGGCCTTCGCACTACATGCAGAACTACTTGGAAGTGTGGGAATTTCTACAGGCCGGAGTGATGCCGTACCCGGTGTCACCGGACAGCGTCATGGGCGTTGTCGATGTAGCCGACGTCGCCGAAGCGGCCGCGAACATCTTGATCGACCCATCGCCGCACACCGGTCGCGTCTACGACCTGTCCACCGTCGAGCTCACGCGTCACGAGATGGCAGAGATCTGGTCCGATGTGCTCGGCCACAAGGTGACTGCCATTCGGATCCCGCCGTCGTCGCTGACGAACTCACTGACGGTGCTGCCTGCGCTCGCCTCGGTCGTCGGACACGCGTTGCTCTCGACAAAACTGAAATCTGTCGGCCACCTCGTTCGTGGTGCCCAGGCTGCGTCCAATCCGCGTGACATGAAGAACTGGCCCGCCGACGCACGCATGGCATACCGCACGATGATGACCCACTACGACGGCCACGGCTTGCCTGCAGGAGACCTGGCCGTTCTCCCGACGCTATTGGGCCGCACTCCCACGTCGTACGAACAGTTCGCACGACGCTCGGCCGCTGAGCTCGGGCGGTCGGATCGATGATCCGCCGAGGTCCTCACTACCGTCCCGGCCGGTCGTTGGTCACCGGCGCGAGTTCCGGAATCGGTGCCGAGTTCGCCCGGGCGCTGGCCGCACGAGGGTCCGATCTCGTGCTCGTCGCACGGCGAGAAGACCGACTGACCGCTCTGGCAAAGGAGCTCGAGCAGGCATACGGAATCCGTTGCCGCACAGTGGCCTGGGACCTGTCGGAGAAATCGAGTGGCCGCCTCTTGCGTGAATTGGTGCCCGAGCAGATCGATCTCGTCGTCAACAATGCGGGGTTCGCCGTACAGGGACCCTTCGTAGACGGCAAAGCCGATGACTTCGAACGTCTTGTCGCCGTCGATATCCGCGCTGTCGTGGACATCTGCTCGGCGTTTCTCCCGGACATGATCGACCGCAGGGACGGGACCATCGTCAACGTGGCCAGCACGACTGCTTTCCAGCCCGTACCGTCGCTCGCTGTGTACGCGGCCGCCAAAGCCTTCGTCCTGAGCTTCAGTCAGTCCCTGTGGTACGAATTGGCACAGAACGGAGTCAGAGTGTTCGCACTCAACCCTGGCCCGACCCGCACCGAATTCTTCGATGTCATCGGAGAATCCGCCGCAGCGACCGGTACCTACCAAACACCGATCGAAGTCGTGGCCACTGCAATGCGCGCACTCGATGCGAAAAGATCTCGACCGCAGGTGATCTCGGGTCGACGAAACACCGTTCAAGCCATCGCGGCGGGTCTCGTCCCCGCGCGAATTCTCTTGCCCGCCCTCGATCGCATGCTTCGCTAGTTTGACTCCGAACGCGACACTTTCCCGACTCTCCCACCGAAATGTAGTGTCACGAACATGGCCAGGGTCTCCAGATTCACACTCGCCGATCGGCAGGCAGCGGTGGCGCGCGCCTTCGGTGGTGCCGAAACCCCAGCGGCCGTAGCGACGTCGCTGGGCATCCACACCACTACGCTCTATCGCTGGGCCGGGTCGTCGCCCACAGACGATCCAGGGCCCGCACCGGCCAGACTGGTCGAGGCCACCCAGGAACTGCTGCGTCACGACGACTACGCAGACATCACGATCGAAACCGTCGCTGCTCGCTGCGGTCTCGCACTGAGAACCGCATATCACCACTTCCCCACCAAACGAGAGCTCTTCCAAGCCGCAGTCGACGACGCCGCTAGCGTGCTGATAGACCGTATTCACGACAGGTCGGTTGCGACCACGTGGCCGGACACCCCACTCGAGCAATTACAGACATTTCTTCGCATCGCGGCCGCGAGCATCTACGACACCCCGCGTACCCATGTGCTGTTCCGCAATCTCGGAGTACCGAGATCCGAGGGCTCGGCAGAACGCTGGCACGACAGTTTCGTCGACGCGATCGCCCAGCTACTGAGTGCCGCCGCAGAGGCCGGTCAAATCGACCGCGACACAGACATCGTCGCTGCCGCCCACCTGATCACCGGTGCGATGAGAGGGATACACAGAGCAGTATTCGAGGGCGCGGATGCTGACACTGCGTTGAGCCTGGTCGAGAGAGTTCACTTGTTGGTCCCACCGCGCTGACATTCGGTGCGAGCCGATGCCGCGTGGAGCCCACAATACCGCTCGACGTGCGAGAATTGTCCGGTCCACGAGCAGGCCGTTCGACAAGGTTGGGGAGCATCATGACCGGTCCGATTACCCAAGGAAGCGCGATGAAGCGGCGCAATCCCGTTGTCGTCTGGATCCTGTTGCCGCTCATCACTCTCGGCATCTACCACTTCGTGTGGTACTACCTCATTCACCGCGAGATGGCCGACTTCGACCGTCGCAAAGTCAATGCCCCCGTCGCCGGGCCGCTGCTGGTTCTACTGCTGCTCGGCTGGACGATCATCGCGCCGCTGATCAGCTACTACAACACCGGAAACCGCATCGCCGACGCCCAACGCGCGGCCGGCCTCCAGCCGACGTGCAGCTCGATCGTCGGCCTGCTACTCACCTTCGTGTTCGGCTTGCAGAGCCTCTACTACCAGCTGGAACTGAACAAGATCACGGCGCGATACAACGACGCTGCACCGGGAACCGCTGTGCCGCTTGCGGTGTGACGATCGATATCGACTCTGACGAAACGGACCCATGCCTTCCCTTCACCATGCTCCACTTGCCGGCGTAGAGCCGAGCACGCTGTACCGCATCATGGCGCTTCGCGTTGCAGTGTTCGTGCACGAGCAGAAAATCGTCGATGAGGTCGAACTCGACGGCGCAGACCTACTGGCGACAACGGAGTTGTTCTGGATACAGGACGAACACGGAGAGGTATTGGCTACCCTCCGCGTCCTCGTCGAGGACACGATCCACATCGGCCGCGTCGCAACCGCGGTCGAAGGTCGTGGACGCGGCTATGCCGGCGAACTCGTCGAGGCGGCACTGAAGGCATACCCCGGGGTGGTCGAGATCTCCGCACAAGCGCACCTCGAAAAGTGGTACGGGCGATTCGGATTCGCTCGAGAGGGAGAGGACTACCTGGAAGCCGGGATCCCGCACGTGAAGATGCTGACCCGCGCCGGTTGAGTCACGGCCGACTCCGCGGGTGCGAGGCTGCAACGATGGATCCCCCGAGCACCAGTGCATTACCGAGCAGAATGCCCGTCACCCCGAAGGGCCCGGCGATGGCACCGACCGTCAGTGGGATGAGAATCTGGGCAGATCTGTTGGCCGACATCCGCAATCCCAACGCCTCCCCCTGCGTGGATTTCGGCACGATCGACACCACCCACGACATGGTCAGTGGCTGCGGAATACCCAACGCGATGCCGAGTGCAATCATGACTCCGATGGCTCCGACTGCCTGCACGAACGGCAGCACTGCGAGAGCAATCGCGCCCGCCGCCAGCGAAACGTTGAGCAGCACAGTACGCCCGAACTTCTCGTCGAGTCTGCCGAGCCCCACTCGGCTGACCACCGACACCCCGGCACGCAACGCCAACAGCCACCCCACAGTCGTCACCGATACCCCACGCTCGACGGCCCACGCCGGTACGAAGGCATAGAGCAGATCGACCGTCACCAGCACGGCACCGCTGACCGTCAACGACTGCCACATGCCCGGCAGCTTCAGCAACTTCAACCCCGACGCTTCGCCCTCGGCAGGTTTCTGCGCGCGAATGTGGTTGCGGCCGAGCATCAAGAACAGTGCGGTCGGGAGCGCTACCGCGGTGAACGCACCGGCGGTGAGGATGCCTGCCGTCGTGTTCGGACTCTCGACGCTCGCGCCGCCGAATCTCGACGCGACGGCCGTCACCGCGAGCGGCCCGACCAACTGCCCCATCGACGCGGCGGCAGTCAATGCGCCGAAGGCACTTTCGTTCTTGCCGTCGACGTGGACGTGTGCGACGAACGCCTGCTGCCCGATCATGATGAGCAGATTGCCCAGACCGAACGCGGCCGTACACACGAGCAACGCCCACATTGCCGAAAATGCAACGAGTACACCGGTTGCGATGGAGCACAGAACGATTCCCGATACGATCACCACCGGCCCGCCGAACCTGTCGGCGACGCGCCCGATCGGCAGGGCCGCCAATACCGCGGGCGCGGCGAACAGTGCAGCGATCACGGCCAGCGTTCGAGTGTCGGCACCCTCGGCGATCGCCCGATAACCGATCATCAACCGCACCCCGACCCACCCGGCCTGCGCAGTCGTCGCCTGAACGGTCAGAGCAATGGAATCACGAGAAGCCATCAGCGCAAGGGAATTTCGTCGGTTCCTCCGACCAACCTCGATACGTCGTTGATGTCGTCGCGCACCGCCCCGTACCGATCGGGATCGAGGTGGAAGATTGCCAACTGCAGTGCGTACGCAATGGCGATGGGAATGATGAGAGTGTTGTACTCGGAATCGTCTCCGCGTTGCGCGACGAGGAGATGCGTCGGCGCGGGCCTGAAGTGATAACCCGGCGCATCGCTGATCAGAATCGACGTGCCGCCGCGTCGTTCTGCTTCACGGACCAGAGCAGGCAGCTGAGACGGTGCCTCGCGCAGCGCAAATGCAATAAGGATGGAGTCCTCGGTGAAGCTGACGAACCGCTCGGCGAGGTCCTTTCCCCCGAGACCGAGCTCGACGACGACAAGACCGAGTCGGCGGAGACGACGGGCCAGCATATCCAGGGCCGGGCGTTCGTCGGCCTTGGAGAACAGGTAGACCACCCGCGCCCGATGAATGGAGGTCGCCACGTCCACCAGCTGCTCCTGCGGGATGAAGCTCGACAACCGCTCCAGTGCACGGGCCTCGTCGCGCGCGAAGACAGCCAGTTCGTGACCGGTATCGCTGCGCATCAGAGCCGATGCGGTCACGGGTTCGGGGTTGTCGCGTTCGAGATCTGCGCGCAAGTCCGGGAAGCCGCTGTATCCGAGCTTCTGCGCCAACCGCACGACGGTCGACTCGTGAGTTTGCGCGCGGGCCGCAACGGGAGCAGCGCGCAGACTCGACGGCTCGGGCTCGCCGAGAAGCACCGCAATGACCCGTTTTTCGGACGCGCTCAGCGACTTTCCGCTGCTCGCCACCACTGTTCGGAAGCTCATACCCTCCACTTTCCACTGTGTCTGTTGACACACTCAACCACAATCCTGTAAACCTGTGCAAGATTGCAAGTGATCCACAGCACAGCAATCCGGCCGACCTTCTCAGGCCGCATCCGAACACATGTCAGAAAGGCGGCAGGCCGTGAAGGTACTGCTCGGCACACAACACACGATCGAATGGATCGTGCTCGGCGCGACCCTCGTCGTCGGCCTGGCGACGGTCACCATGGCAACCGGGTACGGCGTCACAGCCGACCCCGGCGTCGGGGCGGGCTTCCTGCCTTTGGTGGGCGGCCTCGGCATGATCCTCGGCGGTGCGATGTGGGCAATTCAGCTCGTTCGAGCACCGCGGACGAGCGCGCCCGAACCGGATCCCGAACTCGAGCCCGCTACCTCCGCGGCCGTCGCGTTCCTCTCAAGTGACAACGAGGAGGACGCCGACGAGGCCGAACTGCCCGATCGCGCCGGTTGGATCAGAATCGGAGTGGTCGTTGCCGCGATCGCCGGAGCCGCACTGGTACTCCCCACACTCGGCTACACGCTGTCCATGGCGCTGATGCTCGCAGTCGTGTTGACGTTCGTCGGCAAGCGCACCCCGGTGGTCGCCGTCGGCGTCGCAGTGGCCACCACCTTGGCCACCCGGCTGGTGTTCGACGTCTGGCTCGGCACGGCCCTGCCGGCTTCCTCCATTCCGTTCCTCGCTGATTGGGGGTTGTGAGTCATGGGATTTCCCGATCTGATGGCAGGCTTCGTCAACGTCCTGACTCCGACGCATCTGCTGTTCGCACTCCTCGGCTGCGTGCTCGGCATGCTCGTCGGTGTCCTCCCCGGGTTCGGCCCCGCCGCCGCGGTATCACTACTGATCCCGATCACCTTCGGACTCGACGCCACCACAGCGCTGATCATGCTCGCCGCCATCCTGTACGGCGCAGCATTCGGCGGCACCGTCACCGCTGTGCTGCTGCGTATTCCGGGTGAGGCGTCGTCCATCGCCACCACGCTCGACGGCTACGAGATGGCCAAGAGTGGACGCGGCGGACCCGCTCTTGTCGTCGCCGCACTCGCGTCGTTCGTCGGCGGACTGGTCGGCGTCATCGGATTCGTGGTCGTCGCCCCGTTCAGCCGATTCGCACTCGAATTCGGTGCTCCGGAACTGTTTCTCGTCGCATTGCTCGGCATGGCCCTGATCACAAGCTTCTCGGGCAACAACCCCGCGAAGGCACTGATCAGCGTCGGTCTCGGTCTGGCAATCGCGTCGGTGGGCATCGATCCCGGCCAAGGCGTCCAGCGATTCACGTTCGGCATGCCGGAACTGTTCGACGGCGTCGCACTCGTAGCCGTCGTGATGGGCTGCTTCGGCCTCACCGAGATCCTCATCCAGGCCCGCTCGGCGGGAGGTGCCGGCCGACGACCACTCGCAGTCGGCAAGCTGCTACCCACCAAGACCGACATCACCAGGTCTGCAGGCCCAACGATGCGCGGATCGGTCATCGGCTTCTTCATGGGCCTGCTCCCCGGATCTCCGGGTGCCGCAACCTCATTGGCGTCCTACGCGATGGAGAAGAAGCTCACCAAGCGTCCTGGGCAATTCGGCAAGGGTGCCGTCGAAGGTGTCGCCGGACCGGAATCGGCCAACAACGCACTCGCGCTGTCGTCGATGATTCCGCTGTTCACCCTCGGTATCCCTACCTCCGCCACGGTGGCCATCATGGCAAGCGCCTTCACCATCAACGGTCTGATCCCCGGCCCACTGTTGTTCCGCGACAACCCCGAGGTCGCCTGGACCATCATCGCCAGCTTCCTCGTCGGCAACATCATCCTGCTGATTCTCAACGTGCCACTGGTTCGCCTGTGGATTGCTGTACTGAAGATCCCGTTCCACTACCTGATGGCGATGATCCTGGCCTTCATGTTCCTGGGCGTCTACAGCATCAACGGCAGCGTCTTCGACATCTTCATCATGCTCGGCGCAGGCGTCATCGGATACCTGTTCCACCTCACCAAGATTCCGCTCACACCCCTCGTCCTCGCGCTGATCCTCGGACCACTGCTGGAAGAGAACTTTCAACGCTCACTGTCACTGTCCCGCGGTGATTACGGAGTCTTCGTCGAAGGCCCCATCAACAAGGTTCTCCTGCTCGTCTTCATCGCAGCCGTTCTGTTCGGAATGCTGCGCCCCGTCCTGGCTCGCATCCTCTCCCGCCGCGCCACCGCGAACCACCCCATCAAGGAGCCCGTCTCATGAGAAAACTGCCCATCCTCGTCGCGGCCATCTCTACCGCCGCACTCATTGCCGGATGCAGTGGGGGCACAACCGATTCGGGAGCACCGTTCCCACGCAGCGGTGCCACTGTCGAATGGGTCGTCCCGTCCGCCGCAGGCGCAGGCAACGACATCCTGGCCCGCATCATGGCACCGGCCATGGAAGCCGAACTGGGAGTCCCGGTCAAAGTGGTCAACAAAGAAGGCGGCAGCCAGGTCGTCGGACTGAACTACCTGGCCAACGCCAAGCCGGACGGCGAGACCATCGGCTTCACCAACATCCCGTCGATCCTCGGGCGATACCTGGACCCGAGCAAGAAGGCCGGCTTCGATCGTGAAAGCTTCTCGCCCATCGGGTCGTTCGCGACCAACGACATCGTGATCGGGGTCAACAAGTCCAGCCCCTACGCGAACATCGGCGAACTGTTCGATGCAGTGAAGGCCAACCCGGGCACCATCACGGTAGGCACCGATTCCCGTGCGGGCGACGACCACGTCAACCTGCGCACCCTCGAAGACACTCTGGGCCTGGACTTCAACATCGTTCACTACAACAGCGGTGCCGACAAGATCTCGGCACTGGTCTCCGGCGAAACAGACTTCGCCCTCGGTGGAGTGTCCAGCTTCTACGGCCAGTTCGCCTCGGGTGAGGTGAACATCCTCTCGGTACTCACCGAGGAGCGAAACAAGCTCATCCCCGACGTCCCGACGCTGGCGAGCGAGGGATACGACGCCCCGTTCATGACCAACAACTTCGCCATCAGCGCCCCCGCAGGCACCCCGGACGCGACGATGACCACGCTGCAGAACGCCCTCGAGACCGCGCTGGCCGACCCGAGTGTGGCCGAGAAGCTCACCGGCGCAGCGACACAACCAGATTGGGTCTCCGGTGCCGACGTCGAAACCCTCTGGGAACAGCGTGAAACCGAGATCGAGCCGATCATCGCCGAACTGCTCGCCGACCAGCAATAAGTCACCCGAAAGGCATTGATCTCATGAGCACCGAAACCTATTCCGCCACTGCCGTATCCGACGACATGATCGAACGCTTCTCTCGAGTGCCCGCGGCCAACGTAGGCGATGCCCAGGATCGTTTCGGCATCATCGCCGGCCTCCGACCCATTTGGGCCGGAGCGGCAGTCACCGGCCGGGCCTACACCGTGTGGACCCGATCAGGCGACAACCTCTACATCCACAAGGCTCTCGACGACGCCCGCCCCGGTGACGTCATCGTCGTCAACGGCTCGGGCGACGACACCCGCGCCCTCATCGGCGATCTCATCGGGATCCGCGCCAAATCACTGGGCATTGCGGGCTTTGTCATCGACGGTGCCGTACGCGACGCCGACGCATTGGCCGAGTTGGGCCTGCCCGTGTTCGCCCGCAGTGTCACACCGGCAGGACCGTACAAGAATGGTCCGGGACGGCTCAACGAGCCGGTGGCGCTCGGAGGCGTCGTCGTATCTCCCGGTGATGTCATCGTCGCCGACGCCGACGGCGTGGTCGTCGTGAAGAGCTCCGATGTGGAGGTCGTCATCGTCGCTGCCGAGGAAGTAGTGGCACGTGAGGCGTCGAAACGAGAGAGCTTCTCCGCCCGCAGCCACTGAACACCGCCTCAGACGAGCAGATCCACCGCTGCAGGGCGACCGATTCGGTAGCCCTGCAGCAGATCGGCCCCGACCGAAATCGCGGTCTCGAGATCGTCGTCGGTCTCGACACCCTCGAACACGCATCGCGCGTCGGTCTTGCGCGCGAACTCGAGCACGAGTTCGGCCAATGCCAGCTTCGCCCGGTTCGCCCTCATCTCGTGGACGACGAAGGCATCGAGTTTGACGATCTCCGGTTCCAGCAGAACGAGGTGACGCATACCCGCGTACGCCGATCCCACATCGTCGACCGCCACGGCCACCCCACCACGTCGAAGTTCGCCCAGCACAGCGACCACCGCATCCTCGTCGTCGAGCGCGGCATGCTCCGTTATCTCGACGACCAGAGGTCGTCGCCGACCGGCGTCGAGCAGCAGTTCGATCAGCGGCGCATCGACCAGTAGCGTTGCAGCGCTGAGATTCACGGCAACGAAGGACTCGCAGGGTAGACGAGCGGACTCGTCCAAGGCCCGGACAGCCGCCGATCGGTCGAGCTCGGGTCCCAGACCGCAGTGCGCGGCATCGGTGAACCATGCTGCGGGATCACCACCGGTGGCTGGGAAGCGGGACAGGGCCTCGTATCCCTCGACGGATCCGTCACTCGCGCGGACGATCGGTTGGAACACGACGTTCGGGCCACCGCTTGCGATCACGGCTTCGACCCGCCGCCGCGCACGCAACAGCGTCGAGTGCAGCGGTGTCGAGGTGCCTCTAGTCGACGACACGGGTCCACACGGGAATCACCGAACGCCGCTGAGCCACAACCGCGATCAGTTCAGAGTGCATGCGGATACGGGAATGTCAGCGAACCGGTCCATCAAGAACGTGGCAGCCTCTCCGCCGTAACCGTCGATCAACTGCGGTCCGAAGTGGTTCGGCAACACAGCACCCTGCAGAATCGGCGGCAAAGTATTCGTGCGGAACTCGACCGCGGCACCTCGCCCACACCAATCCTGGGCCAACTGTCGGGCCTGACCGTACGGAACCGTGTCGTCGTTGACTCCGCTGGTGATCATCACCGGTGCGTTCGGAGTACTGCGGCCGATACGTTGCTCGTCCAGGATTCGACCGGCCTCAGGAATGGTGCCCAGGTTCTCTAGCATCGATCTACCGTCGACGGTCAGCGATTCTGTCTTCAGGAAAGGGTATTTCAGAATCGTGTCGCCGATGCACTGCGTGGACAGGTCGTCGAGCACCGCTTTGCCGTGATCGGTGAGTCGCTCGTCGATGAGTGGCAGCAGACTCGAATCTCGCTCGACGAAGCCGTTGAGGGCGTACCCGATCACACCACCGATCAGCGTCCCGTCGACCGTCTTCAACACCTCGAGCAGATCAGCCGTCGGAGCCCCGGCCCACGTTCCCTTCACGTTCAGCTCAGGCGCGTACTCACCGGCGAGTTCTGCAGCGGCGGCGGCAGCTCCCCCGCCCTGCGAGTAGCCCCAGATGCCGATCGGTGCATTCGCGTCGCCGGTCAATTCTGTTGCCGCGCGAGCACCGTCGAGGACTGCGTGCGCCTCCTCCGCTCTGTTCACGTAGGTGTGCAGCCCGGGCGTTCCCAGCCCGATGTAATCGGTGACGAACACGTTCGCCCCCATCGATCCCCACAGCGTCGACGACAGCAACTCCTGGTTGAACGAGATCGACAGTGGTTGCGTCACAGCATTGATCGAGGTAGGGAACGCTCTCGACGGGGCGCACTGATCGCCCTGCCCCACGGTTCCCGGTGCGACGACGATGGTCGGTCGTGGGCCCGCACCTCGCCACGGCACCTCGGTCTCGATGAATGTGCCCGACACCGCCACCGGCGCATCGTCCTGTGTTCGAGAGGTGTACAGCACCCGTTGCGCCTGGGCCGGATACGAGCCGTCCGTACCCGGCAGTGCAGCGAACAACGACATCGGTTGCGTCCGAACGACGGATCCGGGGCTGTCGGCGAGCTGGGCAGGGGGGACGTAGAAATCGTCGACGACATCGGCCTGCGCCGCAGAGGCCCCGAGTACGGTTACCGAGGACGCAAGCACAGCAGTTGCGACTGCGCCGATCATGTGGCGATACAGATGCATTGGATTCTTTCTACCGAGGGGTCAGATAATTGTGCCGAGGTCGCGGGCGACGATGTTGTCCAGCGCACGTTCGGCCAGAGCGGCGATGGTCATGGATGGATTGCACGCTGCTGTGGTGCCGGGCATGAGCGCCCCGTCGAGGACATACAGACCCCGCTGGCCGTGGACACGTCCGTCGAGATCGCACACCGGACCCATGTTCGCCCCGCCCAACGCATGCCAGGTGGACGGGAACAACGCGTTGGTATCGGTGAGGATGCTGCCCGAACCGGCGATGCGACGTACCGTCGGATCGATGGAGCCGTCCTGAATGGCGCTGTCGCCGTTGGCCGGCCAGTACAACTGAGCTCGGTCGCGTGCGGAATCGTAGGCGAAGTGTCCGCGACCGTCACTGACTCCGTAGCCGACGAGCATCGTGCTGTGGGCATCGACACCCAACGGCGGAATGGATGCCTGAATGACCGTGTGAGCGGTGCGCGGGTCGTCCCAGTTCAAGCTGCCGAACACCACCGGACCACCCTGCGGCGTACCGAACTGCTGCTCGATGCTCGACCACACGTAGATGCGATCTGCGTTGGTTCCCCAGCCCTGCCCGAGTCGGTCCGGTAGATCGGGAACGGCTCCGGTGGCCCCGGCACGGACCAGTAGCTTGGTGGTGTTCAAGCTGCCGGCGGCCATGATCAACGCGCCGGTGGTGAGGATCTTGTTCTCCAACACCGTTCCGTCGGAATCGATTCGGTCGACATGGACGGCCCAGCGACCATCGGCAGCACGCTCGATGTGCGTGACGTTGTGTTGCGTCGCCACGGTAGCCAGACCCGTCGCCTCAGCGGCTGCGATGTAGGTGACGTCGACAGAATGTTTGCCGCCGTTGTTGACTCCGAACGCACCGGAGCCGTCGGTGTACGACGGCTTCATCACTCCGCGCGTCTCGTCGAGGGCGAAGTTCCAGTCGATCGGCATCGGGATCTTCGATACCGGCAGGCCCGCTCGCCGCGCATTGGCCGCGAACACCCGGGCTGCTTGATAATTGGGCGTGTCGATCAACTCGTCGGGAGCCTGTTCGAGCTGCAGCATCCGAGCGACGCGGGGGTAGTGGACCGTGTTCAACGTGGCCCAGTCGAGGTCGACCGGAAAGTGAGTCTCGAACACGGCCTGCGAGGGCTGCAACGTCATTCCCTGGTAGATCAGGGACCCGCCGCCCACTCCGGCAGCGCACAGCGCGGTCATGTTCTCGCCGGGGACTGCCTCGAGCAAACCGACGTACGGATCGAACGGAACCGGCCTACCGAATAGATTGGGGCTCGAGCCATACCACAGCATCCGCTTGTCCGGCGCGGTCGCGTTGGGGAAGGTATCGGCATTCGCCCCTGTGGGCCAACGCCTTCCGCGCTCGAGGACCAGAACGGGAACACCGGCCTCGGCCAGGCGCAACGCGGCGACACCGCCCCCGAACCCCGATCCGATGACGATTACGCGATGGTCCTCGCGGGTGAGCGGAATCCGAGTCCTGGCGCGGGTGCCCGCATGGGCTACGCCGGTCCCCGCCACTACAGCCAGACCGGCTACCGCAGTAGCGCCCAGAAATGACCGACGGTTCAGATTCGACACGTTCCCCCCACGCTCGCTGACGTGCACGCATCGAGACTCGGGTCACATGTACGTGCGGTGCCAAACTAGACAGAGTGAGGCTCGGGTGTCAAGTTTTCGATGCTAAGCAAAGGGCAGGACGGGAATCAACCACCGTTCGAGGTAGCGCCGCAAACCGTCGTCGTCGTGAATGGACGGGTCGTCGAACAGAATTACCGACAGCCCCACCCGCACGATGACGCCGTCGATGCCGTGGAACTGCGTGGAATCGAAGCCCGGATTGCGTGCGATGTACCCGTCGAGAAACTGGCGAACCACCGGCCGCGCGCGATCCATCATGTCCGCGTCGAACAGTGGGTTCGCGTTGCCCGAGCGCAACAACGAGTTCAGAACAGGTTCGCGCCGAATGAGATTGCGCGCAGCGACCACGGTCTCGACGATGAATTCCGTCGGAGTCTCGGCCTGATCGGCCTTGTCCCTGATACCGCCCAGCACGTCGACGATCAGTCCCACCATCGCCTCGGAGACCATGTCCTCACGGGTGGTGAAGATCGAATACACCGTCTGCCGCGTGACACCCGCAGCACGCGCCGCAGCCGCGATCGTGACACCCTCGAAGCCGCTCTCGGCGATCAACCCGAGGGTGGCATCGAGAATCTTCTGCTTGGACCGCACGGTCCGATTATGACGGAATTCGAGCGTTGCGGCCTCATCCGACGACGGGGTGGAGACGATAAGCTCGCACCTGTTCATCGAATGGGGGTTCACACGTGAGCGAGAAGACGACACCCGGGGCGACGCTGCGCACCATCACCGGCACCACCAGCGGAGACCTCGAAGCAGTCGAAGCCGACGGGCTGATCCACGCACGGGGAATCCCCTATGCCACCGCCACGCGATTTCGTAGACCCGAACCGGTCGACACCCCGGGGGCGACGCGCGACGCCACCCGACGCGGCCCGGTGTGCATCCAAATGCCCTCCCGGCTCGACAATGTCACGGGCCCGATGGTCGACGGGCTCGAACAGAGCGAGGACTGCCTCGTGTTGTCGGTGACCGCTCCCTCTGAGGCGGAGGGACTTCCGGTGATGGTGTGGCTGCACGGCGGCGGCTACGTCTCCGGCGGCGGGGAAGCCGAGAGATACGACGCCGACCACCTCGTTCGGGAGGGTGTCGTGGTGGTCAGTGTCACCTTCCGGCTCGGTGGATTCGGTTACCTGACCCCGAAAGGCTCAGGGGACAGCAACATCGGTGTGCAGGATCAGATCGCAGCACTGCGCTGGGTGTCGACCAACATCGCTCGATTCGGCGGTGACCCGCACAACGTGACGTTGTTCGGGCAGTCTGCGGGCGGCGATGCCATCCTCGCGCTGATGGCGTGCGAGTCGGCCGCAGGGTTGTTCTCGAGGGCAATCGTGCAGAGCGCGCCTCTCGGGTTGCGTTCGGGCCGTCCGGCTCTGTACGACACGGCCCGAAAGGCTTTCGCAGCACACTTTCGTACCGACCCGGCCACCGCTCCCGCGACGGATGTCCTCGATGCAGAGCGTGCCGTGACGAAGGCCGTGCGCAGGTTCGGTGCTGCAGGCGGAATGCCGTTCGGGCCGGTTGCTCACCTCGAGCCCCTGTCCGCCGACCCCGAGGCCGCCCTACGCAGAACTGCCCCTGGCGTCGAACTTCTGATCGGTCACACCAGAGACGATGCTTCACCGTTCGTGGACGTCGTATCGAACATGTTGTGGCTGAACAGGTTCGGTATCGTCAGTTCGGTACTGACCGCTCCGGTCGTCCGTCTCGTCACCAACCTCTTGTTCGGCGTCGACGGCATGGTGAAGATGTGGCACCGAGCCGGTGGTCAGGTCGCGTCGTACCGAATCGACTGGGCACCGAAGGGCGCACCGTTGGGAGCGTGCCACAGCATCGATTTGCCGTTGCTGTTCGGTGACGCGTGGTGGGACGCGCCGATGTTGGCCGGCAATACTCCCCCGGAGGCGTTGGCCGCCAAGGTGCGGCAGACATGGGCCGCGTTCGCCAGAGAAGGAGTGACCGGACTGCCCGGGCGCTCGATGGTGTTCTGACCGGCCCACCCTCTCCGATCGTCAGAGCTGCGTGTCGGCAAGCACACCGGCAACAACGAAACCTCCGGCGATGGCGCAACCGGCCACTCGGGTGCGGCGCGGAAGGTATGCGGTCAAGGCGAAAGCACCGGTGTCCCATACGTCGACGGCCACCCCGGCACGCAGCAGGGGGCGCACCAACTTCGGTGCGTACTTCGTGGCTGCGTACAGCCCGCCACCGATATAGATCTCTCGAATCCCGAAGGTGCGTGCGGCAGCTCGCGTGGTCGCCACTGCGGCGTCGGGACCGGCGAGGAGTTCGTTGGCCCGCGTGGGGGCGATCATGTGAGCGACGCCGATTGCGGCGCGGCCCAACCCGACGATCTCGGGAAGGCGTCGTACGAATGCGGAGCCAGTAGCCATGAATACGTTCCTCAGGTAGTGGAGTGAGTGTTCTCGCGAGCCAGCCGCCGGAGCAGGCCGACGGGTTTCTTGATGCCGAGGGCCACGATGGTGGTACGGCCGTCGTCATGACTCCATTGCAGAAGGGCCGATCCCTCGTCCACGGACCCTTCGAGAACGGTCGGTTCTCCGTCGAGCGGAAGGGGGCCCACAACTTTGATGGACAGCCCGAGGATCTCGGTCCAGAAGTAGTCGTCGCTGGGTGCACACGTCGGGTCGAGGCCGAGCGCGGACGCTGCCGCCACTTTGCCCTGCGCGACGGCGTTGGACCAGAACGGGGACCGACCGGACCCAGTTCGGGAGTAGGCGACGTCGCCCGCCGCGAACACGTCGGGAAGTGCTGTGGCGCAGAGTCCGTCGACAGCGACACCCCGAGCATCAGCGATACCGGCGCCAGTCAGCCAACCGGTCTCGGGCACATCGCCTGCGCAGGTGACCACCACATCCGCCTCGAGGGTGCGACCCGCGCACTCGATCCCGCGGACGGGGCTGCCCATCAACGAGACCGGGCTGTCGGCACGGACAAACCGAACCGACGCCGCCTCGGCGCGGGCAGTGATCACGTCGGACAGATAGGGCCCCAGCAGCCGATGCAACGGGGGATCGACATCGACGACGGTCACCTCGATATCGCGAGCAATGCATGCACTCGCAACTTCCAAGCCGAGGAAGCCTGCCCCGACGACGACTGCTGTTCGAGCCGTGTCCAGTTTCGTTCGCAGCGCCCGGACGTCGGCGAAGGTCCGCAACACGTTCTCGCCCGGTTGATCCGGACCGGCGATACGTCGGGCGGACGCCCCTGTCGCCACGATGAGGGCGTCATAGGGAACGTCGGTGCCAAGGGCCGTTGTCACGATGCGGCGATCGGTGTCGACCGATACAGCGCGATCGCCGATCGAGGTGATAACGAGATCGGACAGATCCCACGTCTCGGCCTCGGCCACATCACCTTTGAGGACGTGCTTCGACAACGGCGGTCTGGCGTAGTAGCCGTCGGGGTCCGCACCGATCATGGTGAGCGCGCTATCGTGACCCCGCGCGCGGAGCTCACGGGCCGCGGTGCAGCCTGCGATGGAGTCGCCGACGATGACGATCCGACGTTCAGCGGTGTTCACTTGCTCTCTCGGAGGGCCGCTACCGGACAGACGCCGATCGCAGAACGTGCCCCGGAAGCAAGGTCGTCCGGAATGTCGTTGTCGTCGAAGGCATAATGAAGCTCGCCCTCGTCATCGAGGCTGAAGACCTTCGGCGCTTGATCGGCACAGATTCCATGACCTTCACACCGATCCCAGTCGACGTCGATTCTCATTGCGGTGTCCCTTCTGCAGCCACCAATTTCAGCGGCAGGCGTTCGTATCGGTGAATGACGTTGTTGACGGCCCTTTTCGGTGTTCCCGAGGGGACGAATCTTTCGACCCTGCGCGCCAGTACCCGGAGCATGGTCTGCGCTTCGAGGCGCGCGAGACCCTGACCTGCACACCCGTGCACTCCGGATCCGAATCCGAGTTGCCGAGCGGCGTCACGGGTGACGTCGAATGCATCGGGGTTGTCCCACTCGCGTTGGTCCCGGTTTGCCGACGCGTAGATGACCAGCACGCGTGCACCTTTCGGGATTCGCGATCCATCGATCTCGACGTCGCGCACGGCCCGGCGTGAGAACGCTCGGATGGGGGACTCGTATCGGACGACCTCGTTGACGGCGTTGGGGATCAGGTCCGGGTCCTGTCGGATGGCCAGCCACTGCTCGGGGTGGCGAGCGAACAGAGCGAGTGCGCCGGAGATCGCTCCGATCGTCGTATCGAGCGATGGGCCGAGGTAGTCGATCATCAATGCCGGACATGCGGACTTGCCGATCCTGTTCTCGTCGGCGGCTTTCAGCACGTCGTCGCCCATACTCCCGGGGAGCACCGACCTCTGCCGCACCACCTTCTTGGAGAACGCGAGCATCTCGGTGGCGGCCTTCACGGCCGTGACGGAGTGACGATTGACGGGCCCGAGCGAGTCGAATGTTGCTCCAGCCCAGCGGAGAAGCTCCTCGCGACCGTCTTCGGGCCACCCCACGAGGTCGGGCACGACGGACATCGGCAACGCCGTGGCGAGATCGTCGACACCGTCGACGAACGTCTTGCTCAGGGCCGCATCGACGATGCTCTCCGCCTTCTCCTCCACTGCGGCCGTCATCTTTCGCACGGCCTTCGGCGTCAAGCGGTGCGCGAGAACCGCACGCTTGGTCGCGTGCTCGTCGCCGTCGCTGTTGAGCGTCGTGCCACGTCCGAGCCTGTTGGCAACCGGATTGAGTCCTACCCCGTCCCCGGAGATGAAGGTCTCGTCGTCGAGCAGGACCTTCTTACAGTCGGCAAAACGCGAGACGGCGAACACCTGCTGACCCGGAAGCCACACCACCGGACCGAGTTCTCGCAACCTGGCGTAGTGCGGGTACGGATCGAGAATGGCGTCGGTGGAGTAGATGTTCCTGCGGTACTGGGGAATCGACACGTCGGTTGTCATCAAGTCCTCGATGGGGCCACGGATCCGGCGACGTCCGCCAGACATTGACGATATCGTCACTCATCACACGTCACCGCGTCAAGCATTTTTGACGAATTCGTCAATATTTCTCGCGATAGGCTGCCCTCACGACATTCCAGAGCAGGAGCACACCGTGACCGAAGGCAACCGCGTCGAGCGCCGCAAGGCACGCACCAGAGCCGCGCTGGTCCGCGCAGCTCAAGGGCTTCTCGCCAGCGGAAACACCAACGCACCGGTCCTCGAGATCACGCAGGCAGCCGACGTCAGCAACGGATCGTTCTACAACTACTTCGAGAGCAAGGAAGAGCTGTGGCAAGCGGCCATCGACTCCGCCCTCGAATCCGCAGGCGACTACCTCGACTCGCTCACCGTCGACCTGGACGACGCAGTCGAAAAGTTCACCCAGTCCTTTCGATTGTCCGGACGGCTGTTCCGCCTCGAACCGGAACTGAGTCGTGTCCTGCTCAACTCCGAGGCCGCGGCATTCGCCGCGGCCGGGGGCCTTGCCCCGCGTTCGCGTCGTGATATCGAATCAGCCGCCGCACAAGGACGATTCGATGTGGACGACGCGGATGTCGCACTCGCCATCGTGGCCGGTTCTCTGCTGTCGATGGGTCGACTGCTGCTCGCCCAACCCGAACGCGACGAAGCAGCGACCGTGGACGGCACGACACAGCGCGTTCTACGGGCACTCGGAATCTCTGCAGACGAAGCCGAAATCCTCTGCAGCCGAGAACTTCCGACGTCGTACAGCGGCGGAGTTCACGCAGCGATCGACCCCTCGGGCCAGCCGATCACATAGACGACCAGAGTCAGTCGTCCACGGCCCTGAGCGCGACGCTCAGCGCCTCCTGCGCCGATATGTCCGCTTCGATCGCTCCGCGCATCTCGGCATCGTCGAGGTCGACGAGCAACGGCATATCGGCGTCGGACAGTCCTCGCACATCGGCGAGTTCCTGCTCGCGATCTTTCGCTCGCCGGTAGACGGCAAGGGCCTCGTCCTGCTTCTCTCGTGCGGTGGCCATGCCATCAAGCCTTCTTATGTCGCGCTGGGGCGTGGGCAGACACCTTGACAGGAGCCGATACAGCAACGGGTTCGAACTTCCGATCACTACCGCGCGTGCTCATCTTCATGAAGTTCTGCAGTTCGTCGTGGATAGGTGTGTCGGTCATGAGACTCGACCTTCTCGACCTACGATTCGCAGGTCGGTTCGGTTTCGCTGAACCATTGTGTGCGCTGAACGAGCGGCGTGACACCGACCCTACGGCCTTTCCTCCCACGCGGTCCACGCTGCGCTGCACATAGTCGACCAGAACTACGTTGCTATCGACGGGCGAGGGGCTCGGAGTCTACTGTCGGTAACACGTCGACAGGGTCGATCGCAACGAAGCGGCAGTCGATGGCCGGCCCTCTGTACGCAGCGCGGGGTAACGGCGACTCGAACCTCGACAAACATTCCTGCCGAGGACACATGCTGTTGGTCCGGCGCACGTGCGGCAGCGGCATTCGACGTACAGGATCGAGTCCTCAGTGCTCACCTACAGCTTCAACCTCGAATACCGAGGCGTGTGCCCACTATGCCAACGAATCACGTTGGGCGAAAACGTCGTATCCTCTCCGCTCCGAGGACCGGTCACCAGCCGCATCTATGCCTCCTGTGAGGCCTGCGGATGGGAAGGACCGGGATGACGGCTAGCCGATCACCGGCGTGCGGTCCTTCGTCAGTTCGTCGAGTTCCGCTTGCATCACAGAGTGAACTCTGTGAGCGAAGTCCTCTGCGGACTCGTCGGGTTCGGGACGCATCGGGGCGAGCACCGACGTCTGAAGCTTCGTCGGTAGCGGTAGATACGGAAGCAACCCGACCACCCCCACATTCACGCCCCAGGGAATGGATACCGACAGCGGTAGCGTCTTGACCCGAAATGCCGTCTTGTCCAATCGGAGCGCCTTGGCGATACGACGTCCACTGCTGAGGACGAGGAGTGACTCACCCGCGCCCGCGGTCACGACCGGAACTATCGGCACCCCGGCTTCCATTGCGAGACGCGCGTAACCACTGCGTCCGGCGAAGACGATTTCGTTTCGGTGCCGCCACGACTTCAGCGCATCGAGGTCACCGCCCGGAAAGACCAGTACATTGTGCCCCTCCTCGAATGCGTCAAGAGCATTCTCTCGAGCGGCCGGCCGCGCGCCGAAGGGCTCGAGCAACTTTCCTGCACGCAGTGTCCACGCGATCTGGTGCGTCAACGCGACCACTTCCCTGGACAGCTTCAGATCGTCGTAGGCCGCCGAGAACGCGAACACGTTCAGATCGATCACTCCGCCGAACCCGTGATTGCACACGAACAACACGGGCTCGTCGGGAACCGGTTGTGCGACCGACACTTCGAGGCGGTTGTACAGACGGACCGCATTGATTCCCATGGCCCGAATCGCCCGAGGTACTTTGTGCATGGGCGCACTCTAGCGGTGTCGGACGCCCCGGCGTGCTGCTTCACGGACCGCGAACTCACGGTAGGTGGTGGCAGGCCGTCCGAGAAGCTTCGGCAACTCCGTCATATCTCCCGCAGGGAGGCCGTTCTTGTCGTAGTAGTTCATCATGCGCTCGTAGCAGTCCCTCGAATCCTGCGACCAGTTGCGGATCCCTCTGGCATTCGAGGACTGCGCAAGTCCACGAATCACATGCTGCGGCGCATGGATCTTGGTCGACAG
This sequence comes from Rhodococcoides fascians A25f, assembly GCF_000760935.2. Taxonomy (NCBI): domain Bacteria; kingdom Bacillati; phylum Actinomycetota; class Actinomycetes; order Mycobacteriales; family Nocardiaceae; genus Rhodococcoides; species Rhodococcoides fascians. The sequence goes on from NZ_CP049744.1 coordinate 5,268,277, forward strand.
CAACGACTTGGCGACAACGGTGACCAGCGCACCGGCTCCCCGCAACGGGTTCTGCAGAGACGCCGGTGGGAGCCTCACCGCGGATACGGGATGGCCGAGAACGTCGGACCAGATCCGTGCCATCTCGTGTCGGTCGAGCTCCTGCGACGACAGGTCGTACGTCTGGCCGACGTGCCGCTCCGGTGCGGTCAGGATGTTCGCCGCGACCTCGCTGACATCGTCGCTGTCGACGACCCCCATCACCGAATTCGGCGACGACGGGTACGGCAGAACTCCACCTTGCATGAACTCCCAGAAATCCAGGTAGTTCTGCATGAAGTGCGACGCCCGCAAGTTCGTGTAGGCGATACCCGACCGACGAAACACCTCTTCGACGCGGCCTTTCTCCTGATGGTGAAACATCTCGGCGATCTCGGGATGAATCACCGAGTGATACACGATGTGCTCGACGCCGTTCGCGCGACATGCTGCGACGATGTCCTCGGCGATCGATACCTCGTGCACGAGCGACGTCGGATGAACGTGGAAGAGGCGTCGAACACCGACGGTCGCTGCGAGTACGTCCGCCGCAGATCGAATGTCACCGATCACCACATCGGTCGCTCCGTCCGCACGTGCGCCCTTGGCCTGCTTCTCGTCCTTGACGAACGCTCGGACCTTTTCTCCGCGTCCGTGCAGATCGCGGACTACTGCGTGTCCGACGCTGCCGCCGGCACCGGTGACCAGAATCATCGTGCACCTTCCCTCGGGACCGAAGTAGAACAAGTCACATATTGACTTGAAGTCAAAAAGTACGGTACAAAAAAACTGACTGACAGTCAATGGCCTGTCCGGTCACGACGACGAATCAGTGCTCGGCTTCACCGGGCCGAGCACTGCATCCGACGACGCCCTCTACGAGAAAGTAGCGACGTGAGAGATTCCGAAAGACTTCGCTGGCAGGAGATCAAGTGGGACAGCCACACTCGTGACATCAGCGTGGACGGGTCGCGAGTACACCTGGTCGATCTGAATCCGACCGCGGACGAGGCGGTGATCTTTCTACACGGCATATCGGCCAGCTGGCGCTGGTTCATCGAAATCCTGCCCGAGGTCGCGCGGTCGCGTCGCGCAATCGGCATCGACCTACCCGGGTTCGGCGGCTCACAATTCTCGCTGGGGCACAGCAGCTTCGCCGCCCTCGCCGATTCCGTCGTCGCAACGTGCGGCGTCCTCGGTGTCGAACGGGCCACCGTCGTCGGGCACTCCATGGGTTCGATCGTGGCCACGCGACTTGCGGCGGATCACCCCGGGCTGATCGAGCGGCTCGTCGTCACCGGCGGACCGATCCTGTCGCTCACCGGCCTCACACGACGTCCGATCAGCACCATCCGGGATCAACCACGCGCGGTGGCGACCCTGTTGGCAGAGTTGGTCACGATCGGCCTCCCCATGCCGAACTGGTTGGCGCACAGGGCCGCACGATCACCCCTGCTCCTCAAAGCCGCCCTCGGACCGTTCGTGAACCGGACCGACCGACTCGACCCCGAGCTCATGGACCAGGTGATGTCTGCATTGGGCGCACCGGGATCGTTCCCGGCGCTGCTGTCCACCGCATCCGCCGACCCAAGTGCCGGGCTGGACCGCATCACCTGCCCGACGCGGATCATTCGCGGACCGGGCGATCCCCTGTCACCACCCGCCGACGTTCAGCGGTTCCTCGACGCCGTTCCCGCCGCGACCGCCGTCGAGATCGAGGGCACCGGACATTGGCCACACATCGAGAAGCCGGTCGAGTTCCTGACCGAACTGACTGCCTTCCTGGACATTCCGGCACAGGAGCCCTGACCGTTTCGGATCGTTACGCCGAACCCGTGATTGCACACGAACAACACCGGCTCGTCGGGAACCGGTTGCTCGACCGACCAGTCCGCGGATGTATGACGTCACACCGAATCGGTATAGCGCAAGCCGTTGTGCATCAGGGTTCGGTGGTGAAGATTCGTCAGTGCTGCCGCTCGTCCGAGCGAGCAAGCGGAAAGGTCTTCGATGCCAGCTCATCCGGTTCGACACATCGCGGTAATGGGCGTGTCAGGGTGCGGTAAGTCGACTGTCTCACAACTACTTTCGAGCGAAGTCGGGGCAATTTTCTCCGATGCCGACGATCATCACCCCGCTGCCAACATCGACAAGATGACACGTGGGTTGGCGCTCGACGATGCTGATCGCGCACCGTGGCTCGACATGCTGCGCGAGTGGGTCGCGCAGCAGGATCGGCTCGGCAGTCGCACGGTACTGGCCTGCTCGGCCCTCAGACGTAGCTACCGTGATCAGCTCCGATCCGCGGTCCCCACACTGGTCTTCGTTCACCTCTGCGGCACCCGCGAGACGATTTCGGCCAGGCTTCGCGATCGCGCCGGTCACTTCATGCCGTCCCAACTTCTCGATTCTCAGCTGTCGAGCCTGGAACCCCTCGGTGCCGACGAAGCAGGCGTGACGATCGATCTGAGTCCCCCTCCGACCGAGCTCGTTCGCCGAATCGTCGATGCGCTCGCACTCCCACGAAAGGTATCCCCGTGACCGGCCACAACGTGTTCGACGTCAACGGCAAGATCGCTCTCGTCACCGGCTCGAGCCGTGGGATCGGTCTCGCACTGTCCGCGGGGCTCGCCGAGGCGGGCGCGGTAGTCGTCCTCAACGGACGAGACGCCGAATCCCTCGAGGCCACCCGCGCCCAACTCGCTGAGCGCACCGGTGCAGCCGTGCACGCATACGCATTCGACGTCATCGACTCGGCTGCAGTTGCTCAGGCCGCCCGGACCATCGAGACCGAGGTGGGGCCCGTCGAGATCGTCGTCAACAACACCGGAGTGCAACATCGTGCGCCGTTGCTCCAGTTCGCCGACGACGACTTCCGGAGAGTCCTGGAGACCAATCTCAGCAGCGCCTTCTACGTCGGGCGCGAGTTCGCGCGCGCCATGGTTGCTCGCGGGCACGGCAAGATCGTCAACATCTGCTCGGTCCAGAGCGAGCTGGGCCGCCCCGGAATCACACCCTACGCAGCGAGCAAGGGCGGCCTGAAGATGCTGACCCGCGGCATGTGCGCCGATCTTGCGCCCTACGGTCTTCAGGTCAACGCGCTCGCACCCGGTTACTTCGACACCGAACTCACCAAAGCTCTCGTCGACGACACCGAGTTCACTGCATGGCTGGCGAAGCGGACGCCCGCAGGGCGGTGGGGTCGAACCGAAGAACTGGTGGGCTCGTTGCTGTTCCTCGCCTCCAGCGCATCCGACTTCGTCAACGGACAAATTCTGTACGTCGACGGCGGCATGACCGCCGTCGTCTGAGAGAGAAACGAGAAGTCGATGACAGCTCCCCGCATATACCTCGGGCCACAGGACAATGTCGCTGTAGCCGAGGCGGTTACCTCCTCCGGAGGCATCCTCGGTCCCCTCGAGACCGCAGACGCCGTGGTCTGGACGGCCGGACCCGACAACTTTCCCTCGAACCTTCCCGATTCGGTTCGCTGGGTGCAACTCTCGTCGGCTGGGGTCGAGGCCTGGATCGACAGCGGAATAGTGGACGACCGTCGGGTATGGACCTCGGCCGCAGGTGCCTACGCGCGTACGGTGGCCTCGCACACGATAATGCTGCTGTTGGCCGGAGTTCGAGGCCTGCCTGCTCAGCTCGCCGCAAGCTCCTGGCGTAAGGATGAATTCGATCCGCTCGTCGGCACTCTGGACGGTGCAACGGTCGCGATCGTCGGCTGCGGCGGCATCGGCCGTGCCCTCATCCCGTTCCTGCACGCGGCAGGTGCGGATGTTCTTGCGGTGACACGGTCCGGAGTCCCTGTAGCCGGTGCGGTCGACACGCTGCCGGCCGAGCGAACCGGCGAGGTGTGGACTCGCGCAGACCATGTCGTCATCGCAGCTCCGGCCACCAGTGCCACCGCCCACCTCGTCGATGCCGCCGCGCTCGACCAGCTCGGACCGAAGTCATGGATCGTCAACGTCGCCCGCGGGTCACTGATAGATACCGAAGCAGCGACAAAAGCACTGCAGAACAACAGGATAGGTGGTCTCGCCCTGGACGTCACCGATCCTGAACCACTCCCCGACGGACACCCACTGTGGTCCCTGCCGAACGCCATCATCACCCCGCATATCGCCAACCCGGCGTCGGGACTGTCGTCGGCGCTGGCGAAGCACATCGGGCGAAACGTCGAGAAGTTCACAGCCGGTGAAGAATTGGCTGCCCGGATCGATCTCTCTCGCGGCTACTGACTCAGTCAGCAGGTTTGGAGTGCACAGTGACGTAATCGGCGAGGACTGTTCGTAGTACTTCACGGACAGCCTCTGCCGGTTTCGACAGCGGTTGGTTCGCCGGCGTGCCGAGCGATACCTGAACCTGGATGGACGGTTCGATACGACGAAGCTCCAGACCTTGGACGTTCATCATTCGGCGGGCGACCGACAACGGCAGAATCGTTGCGCCCAAGCCGCTTCGGACCGCTTGCGCCATCAGGGTCACCGATTCGACTTCGCCGACGATCTTCGGCTGCGTCAGCGTGGTCTCGAATGCCAACTCGACCATCTTGCGGATGGTGTGCATGCGTCCGGGAAGCAGAAGTGGCACGTCGGCGAGTTCGAACAGAGAAACGGCACTTCCTGTCTCCCCCGGCAAACCCGTGCCCGACGGTGCCACGACCATCAGCTCTTCGGTCAGCAACCGTTCGAATGTGACTCCTTTGATGGGACCAGCGTCGTAGAGCAACGCCATGTCCATCCGTCCGGTCATCATCGCCTCGCTGAGTACACCACCGAAGTTCTCGTTGATATGCAACAAGATGCTCGGATAACGTGCCCGCACTGCAGTCAACAGTGGCAGCGCTATGGCCGTGACCGTGCTGTACGGCGCGAGCCCCACGGACACCCCGCCTGCCAATTCCCTTCCCACGACGCTGACTTCGGCTTGAGCGCTCTCGACCTGACGCAGAATCACCTGCGCGTGACGATAGAGCGCGCGGCCGGCATCGGTCGGCTCGACGCCTTGCTTGCTTCGGATCAGAAGCTGCTGCCCGAAATGCGATTCGAGCGCGGTCATCTGCTGACTCAATGCCGGTTGGGCAATATGCAGAATGTCCGCGGCGCGGGTGATGCTGCCGGCGTCGACGATACGAACGAACGAGAACAGACGTCGGGTATCCATGGGCTACAGGGCCTCCCGTCGGTCTCGATCTTCGGCATTCACGAATATGTTTCCTCACCGTTTCAGACGAACGACAGCAATGTACCGATTTGCGGCACAGCGGCCGGCGCGGGCCACGAAACCCCACGTCAAAGAGCATATGCCTTTCCTATTACATCACTGCGAACGGGTATTAACGCGGAATCGTCGTTCCTGCGTAGCGTCCACAACACGAACACGACAGTGAGTGTTCGACCTTCCGACGCTTCCGGTTCACCTTCCGAAAGGCACCGCAGAAATGGCCATCAGTATCGATCTCGTCGCAGATCTGGGCGAAAGCTTCGGCGCGTGGACGATGGGCGACGACGAGGCGCTACTCGATGTGCTGACCTCTGCCAATATCGCGTGCGGATTCCACGCAGGCGATCCCCGCACGATGGACACCACTGTCCGTCGCTGTGTCGAGCGCGGCATCGGAATCGGTGCCCATCCCAGCTTCCCCGATCTCGCCGGGTTCGGCCGCAGAGCAATGGACCTCACGCCCGACGAGGTTCGCACCGACATGCTGTATCAGATCGGCGCTCTCCAAGCCTTCGCCTCGGCACACGGAACCACCGTCATGCACGTTGCTCCTCATGGACGACTCGGCAACCTGGTCGCTACTCGCCGTGACTACGCGATCGCGGTCGTCGACGCCGTGGCCTCGCTCGATCCCACGTTGGTCGTGCTGGCCCAGGACGGTCACCTAGCCGACGAGGCGAAAGCGAGGGGGATCGCGGTGGGCATCGTCGGCATAGCCGATCGTGCGTATCGGCCCGACGGCACACTCGTACCTCGCAGCGAGACCGGCGCAGTCATCGACGATCTCGACGAACTCGTCCGGCGGACAGTCAGAATGGTGACCGTCGGCATCATCGACGCGGTCGACGGTACCCCGATTCCGATCTCGGCAGACACAGTGTTGTTGCACGGTGACAGCCCGAGCGCAGTGGATGCTGCACTGGCGATCCGTGCCGGTCTACTCGCGGCGGGTGTCGAGATCGCCCCGCTCAGCCGGGTACTCGACTCGAGGCGGACGGCGTGACCGCCCCAGCCATCGCCGACTGCGGCGACTCCGCATTGCGCATCACCTCGGCCGCCGCCACACCGGACGAGCGGTGGCGCGAGGTTCATCGCATCGCTGCCGCGGTGGATGCCGCAGGTATCACAGGAGTTCTGGGCACCATCGCCACCTATGACGCGGTGCTCATCGAATTCGACTGCGCAACAGTGTCTCACCACGATATTCGTGCAGCGGTATCCGAACTCGACACCAGGACGTTCGGTGCGGCGAGGTTGCCGCGCCGATTCGAGATTCCCGTCGTGTACGGCGGGGAACACGGACCCGATCTGGCCGTCGTCGCAACACTGCTCGACGTGAGCGAAGACGACGTGATCGCACGTCACTGCGCCCGCCCACTCACCATGCGCTGCTACGGGTCCCCGGGCGGCGCACCGATGCTCGACGGGCCCGACTTCGGACTGCCCATTCCGCGCCGAGCCAGCCCGCGCTCCAGCGTCCCGGCAGGAGCCGTCGCCGTAGCCGGGCACCAGGCCGTGGTGTCCGCGCGACCGGCACCGGGCGGATGGCAGGTCCTCGGCAGGACGCCGGTGACGTTGGTGGACATCGCATCCGATCCGATCTCTGCCTACGCACCCGGCGACACATTCCAGTTCGTTCCGATCTCCGCCGCCGAGTGGGGCGATCACCATGAACTGTGAACGCCTCTCCCGACTTGGGACGATCACCGTCCTCACACCGGGCCTGTCGGTCCTTCAAGATCTGGGTCGGCACCGCGGCAGCCGTATCGGACAGATGACCGGCGGCGCACTCGATCAATACAGCGCGCGAGCCGCCAACACCCTCGTCGCAAGCGATCCCGACGCACCGCTGATCGAACTGACGGCACTCGACTTCGCGGCCGCCACCGATACCCACATGCTCGTCGCCGTCACCGGTGCACCGGCAGACATCCGCGTCGACGGTACGGCAGTACCGCAGTGGGAACCTCTGGTGTTGCCGGCAGGCAGCACGCTCACTGTGACAAACATTCGCCGTGGGCTCCGCAGCTACATCGCGGTGCACGGCTCGGTTCACGCCGACCGACTACAGAACAGCTGCGCGCCCGATACCGTTCTCGGATTCGGACGTCCCCTCTCCGGTGGCGACCGCATCGAGATCGATGTGGACGGCACGCCGATCCGTCACCCGCACTTCGACATTCCGTTGTTCCGGCTGGGTGCGATGCAACCGGAGTTCGGCGATACCTGGACGATCCCGGTCACCGACGGGCCCGACATCGAGGACTTCGGCGACACCGCCGACCGATTGTTCACCACCGAGTTCACGATCGGCAACGCCAGCAATCACATCGGTCTTCGTCTCGCACCCTGCATCGATCGTCCTCTCCCGCAACGCGTCACGGCGTCGGAAATGCTCTCCCGCGGCGTACCCATCGGGGCCGTCGAAGTACCCGTCGGTAACGAACTCCTCGTCCTCCACCGGGGGCGCGGAGTGACCGCCGGATACCCGGTCCTCGCCGTGGTCACCACGCTCGGCCTCGACCGGCTCGGCCAGGCCCGCCCTGGCAACAAGGTCATCTTCACCCGGGTGGGCATCGCCGGTGCAGTCGAAGCCCACCGAGCCCGGCAGCGCAGTCTCGATCAACTTCGCTGCCGAGTTCGCACCGTGTTCGAGGCTCTGTCGATCCCCGATCACATCAGTCATTCCCAAGACCCGTGCACTGCCCTCACACTGGAGTCAGCATGACCAACTCAGTAGTCCCGGACAACACCGACACCGCACCCGCACCTCCGGACCCCCAGAAGATCCGAAAGGTCGTTGCCGCCGGTTGCGTCGGCATATTCGTCGAGCTCTACGACAACGGCATCTTCGCCTTCATGGCGACTGCGCTCGCAATCGTCTTCTTCGACGTATCCAAATCCTCCGACGCACTCATGCTGGTCTTTGCCGGCTACGCGATCTCGTTCTTCGTCCGCCCCCTCGGTGCCGTCGTCTGCGGCATCCTGGGAGACCGCATCGGCAGGCAGAAGATGCTGGTGTTCGTCATCCTGCTCATCTCGGTCGCCACCGCGGGCATCGGGCTGCTCCCCACCTACGAGGCCATCGGCATCGCAGCCCCGGCACTGCTGATCTTCCTGCGCATCCTGCAAGGCTTTTCGGTCGGTGGAGAGGCCGCGGGTGCGATGACATTCCTGGCCGAGCATGCCCCGGCGAACAAGCGCGGCCAGATCACCAGCTATGCCCAGATCGCGTCGTTCCTGGCACTTCTCACCGGCACCATGGTTGCGTTCGCGATGTCGCCGTGGCTCAACGAAGCGGCCATCAACGGCGGTGGGATCGCAAGCTGGGCGTGGCGTGTTCCGTTCCTGGTCGCAATCCCGATGGGTGTCATCGGTTGGTACATCCGCAAGGCAATCAGCGACACACCGAACTTCGAGAAGCTCAAGGCCGAAGGCGGACTGTCTCGGAACCCGCTCAAGGAAGCGTTCTCGTCACCCGAACACCGCCGCGCCATGATCCTCGCTCTGTTCATTCCTCTGATGAACGGTTCGGGCTACTACGTCCTGTTCTCGTACATGCCGACCTTCCTCAAGGGTGACAAGATCGGATTCCCGACCAGCACGGCCCTCCTGGTGACCGCAGTGTCACTGGTCGCGATCTGCATCGCGATTCCCTTCATGGGCGCACTGTCCGACCGAATCGGCAGGAAGAAGGTCATCGCCGGTGCTGCCGCGGCCATGGCAGTAGCGGGCATCCCGTGCTACGCCTTGATCGCGACAGGAAGCCTGCCGCTGGCCATCCTCGGAGCCTGCATCATGGCGGTCATCTTCGCCGGCCACACGGCCGTCATCCACATCCTGATCGTCGAACTCTTTCCCACCCGAGTTCGCTACTCCGCATACGGCCTCGGCTACAACATCTCGTCGGCGCTCTTCGGCGGCACTGCTCCGTTGCTGATGACCTGGCTGATTCCGCACTTCGGGATCTACGTTCCTGCGTTCTACGCGGTGATCACCGCCCTCGGCACCCTCATCGCCGTCAGCACCATCACCGACCGCGCCCACCAGCCACTGCGCGACACTCTCTGAGGACACAGCATGACTTTCAGCGACTACCACACCGCACTCGTCACCGGAGCCAACACCGGAATGGGCGCTACCACAGCCGAACTGCTCACCAAACGCGGCCTGACCGTCTACGGCGTGGCACGCAACAAAGAGAAGCTCGACGACATCGCCGGCCGCACCGGAATGATCCCCCTTGCCGTCGACATCAGTGATACCGCGGCCCTCGCCGAGGCCGTCGAGGGCCTCGAGATCGACATCCTGATCAACAACGCGGGCGTCTCGGCCACCGGCAACATTCTCGACGCGTCCGAAGAGTCGATCGACGCCATGGTCGACGTGAACCTGCGCGCGGTGTTGCACCTGTGCCGGTTGCTCCTACCCGGCATGGTCGAGCGCGATCTGGGCCACGTCGTCAACATCAGCTCGATCGCAGGCCTGTACAACTTCTACGGGCACACCGCATACCACGCCACCAAAGCAGCGGTGCACCAAATTTCTCGGCAGCTGCGAAACGACACCAAAGGCAAAAGGATTCGGGTGACGGAGATCTGCCCCGGACGCGTAGAGACCGAGATCTTCGGACGCAACCTCGGCGGGACACCCGAGGCGATGCAACAAGCCTGGGACACGTTCTACGAGGGATTCGAGTCCATCACCACCAAGGACATCGCCGACGCCATCGAGTTCGCAATCGACGCACCCCGCCACGTCAACATGGGCATGATGGAAATAATGCCGACATTCCAGGTGCCCGGCGGTCTCGACTTCGTCCGACGCAATGACTGACTCGACCACCGTCCCGGTCACGACCCTGGGCGTAGTGGCGCATGCCGCGAACGACTTACGTGTCGAACAGATTTCGGTGCGCGCGCCTCGAGCTCACGAGGCAGTCGTCGAGGTGGCGTTCGGTGGCGTGTGTGGTTCCGATCTGCACTACTGGACCCACGGCGCGGCCGGGGAGTCGATTCTGCGGGCCCCGATGTTGCTCGGGCACGAGGTCGTCGGCACCGTGGTCACCGCCGCCACAGACGGCTCGGGCCCGAGCTCGGGTACACGCGTCGCCGTACACCCGGCCACACCGGCACCGGGAGCATCCCGTTACCCGCGGGACCGCCCCAACCTGTCGCCCGGGTGCACCTACCTGGGCAGCGCGGCACACTTTCCGCACACCGAGGGAGCGTTCGCGAAGTACTCGGTACTTCCGTCCCGCATGCTCCGACCGCTTCCGATCGGCCTCGACTTCCGCACCGCCGCAGTTGCGGAGCCGGCCGCGGTGGCCTGGCATGCCGTCGACAGGGCCGGCGAGGTGGCGGGCAGGAGCGCATTGGTCATCGGCTGCGGACCGATCGGCGCACTGGCGATCGCGGTGTTGACGCGCGCGGGGGCGTCGTCGATCACCGCGGTCGACGTACACGAGTTTCCTCGCAGGATCGCCGCCGAGCTCGGCGCGACCGCCACCCTGGATGCGGCCGACTCCGACGCCATTGCCGCAGTAGACGCGGATGTGGTGATCGAGTGCTCCGGCAACCGATTCGGGCTGGAGTCCGCCATCCGCGGCGCAACTCGCGGTGGCCGGATAGTGATGCTCGGCCTGCTTCCCACCGGGATGCAACCGGCTCCCCTGTCGCTGGTGATCACCCGTGAACTCGAGTTGGTCGGATCCTTCCGATTCAACACCGAAATCGACGAGGTGCTCGGCGCACTGACCGACGGCTCGCTCGATGTGGGAGCCGTCGTCACCCATGTCTATTCCGCCGACGATGCCCTGAAAGCCTTTGCTGTCGCCAAAGATTCGGCTGCATCCGGCAAAGTACTTCTCGAATTCTGACTCGACCTCGCCTCTTTCACAGGAGATTGCCATGTCCTCCCAGACCCTCGCCTCCCGCGTCACTCGCATGCGTGAGTCACCCAGTGTTGCTGCTGCCCAACGTGTCCGAGAACTCAAAGCGCAGGGCCGCGCCATCCTCGACCTGACCGTCGGCGAACCCGACTTCGACACACCCGAGCACATCAAACGTGCCGCTGTCGCAGCCATGAACGACGGCTTGACCAAGTACACCCCCGTCAACGGAATCGCCTCCCTCCGAGAAGCGATCTCGAAGCGACTGCACCTCAAGACGGGATTGGACTACGACTCGAGCCGCATCACGATCGGCGGCGGAGCCAAGCAGGTGATCTTCCTGGCGCTCATGGCAACCGTCGAGGCCGGGGTCGAGGTCATCGTGCCGTCCCCCTACTGGGTCTCCTACCCGGACATGGTCGCGGCTCACGACGGCACACCCGTCGTCGTGGATTGCCCCGAGTCCGAGCAGTTCCTGCTCACCCCGGAACGTCTGGAAGCCGCCATCACCCCGGCCACGCGCTGGGTCATCCTGAACACCCCGTCGAATCCGACCGGGGCGATCTACACCACCCAGCAGCTCGCCGGGCTGGCAGAGGTACTCGATCGGCATCCGCAGGTCCATGTGCTGTCCGACGAAATCTACGACGAGATCACGTATCTCGATGCACCCGTCCCGAATCTGTTGGGCGTCGCCCCGCAGCTGCGCGATCGAGTGTTTCTCACGAACGGTGTCTCGAAGTCCTACGCGATGACCGGATGGCGTCTGGGCTACGGCGTCGGGAATCCCGAGTTGGTCGGTGCCATCAACAAACTGCAGTCACAGTCCTCGTCCTGTCCCTCGTCGATCAGCCAGGCGGCCGCGGCCGAAGCACTGGCCGGCGATCAGAGTTTCGTCATCGAATCCGTTGCCAGCTACCGGCATCGCCGCGACGTCACCTTCGAGTTGCTCGATCGGATCGACGGTCTGCAACCCGTTCTTCCGCAGGGCGCGTTCTATCTGTTCGTCGGTTGCGCGGACCTCGTCGGTGCTCGCACCCCCGACGGCACGGTCCTGAGAAGCGATCAGGACGTCGTGCTGTATCTGCTCGATCATGCGTCCGTCGCAACCATCCAGGGCTCGGCCTACGGCGCGGAAGGCTACTTCCGCGTCTCGTTCGCCACGTCCGAGGACACTCTCCGTGCCGCAGCCGCGGCCATCTCTTCAGCGGTCTCCGCCCTCACTCGATAGGAAGTCTCATGGTTCACGTCACCACCAAGATCGATCGCGCCGATCGGCAGCTCATCGACGAACTCGGCACGTTCTCGGCCGCCACCATCCACGAGGCACAGGGTCGCTCCGGTGCACTCGACGACGCGATCAAGCCACTCGATCGGGACATGTCGTTCTGCGGGTCCGCCTTCACCGTGGTCTGCCATCCACGTGACAACATCATGCTGCAAGTGGCCATCAGCTACGCCCAACCCGGAGATGTCCTCATCGTCTCTTCCGGCAATCAGCCCGCCGGACAGTTCGGCGACGTACTCGCCAATGCCTGTGTGGCCCGAGGAATTACCGCACTCGTCACCGACGGCGGAGTCCGCGATTCGCGGGAGATTCGCGAACTCGGATTTCCGGTGTTCAGCAAGTACCTGTGCATCCAGGGCACGGTCAAGGAATCCCTCGGCCCGATCAATCAACCGCTGGTCTTCGGCGGTCAGCTGATCTACCCCGGCGATGTCATCAAGGGTGACTGCGACGGGGTGGTGCTGACGCGCCGCGACGAAGTTCGCTCGGCGATCGACGCGTGCCGCGCACGGGACGCCTCGGAAGCAGAGTTCATCGAGCGATACAAGCGCGGCGAGACGCCGATCCAGGTCAGCAACCTCGCCGCTACTCTCGACAGCAAGGGGCTGACCGTCGACGTCTAGGTGCGGGAGTGGCCCGAGGGTCGATGACCGGTGACGGCAGTGAAGTAGCGACCCCAGCTCGAGTTCAGAAAACGTTCGATTTCCGAACCGCCGTCGGACACCGAACCTGTCGTACGCCAAGCGACGTGGCCGTCGGGGCGAACGAGCACCGCGCCGGTCTCACCCACCTCGTACAGGCGAATCAGCTCGTCACGATCGGCACCTGCCGGTACGCCCGCGGAGATCAGGGTGACGCCGGGCCCGGTGTTCTCCAGATCCGACACCACGCCTGACCATCTGTCGCCGGCAAAGGTGAACAGCGACAACTTGTTCGGGTCGAGTGTCTCGTGCACCGGCACCTGCTCTCCGCCTACCGAGACCACCGCGTGTGGAAGTCGTGCCCCCGGGTATGTCGTGGGCAGATAGTCGACCACGTCTTCGGCGGGTTTGACCGAGGGATCCCGTGCGATCAACGGACTGGCGTAGAGGTAGCCGAACTGCAAGCCGATCGACACGAAATGCTCGACCTGAAGTGGGATCGCGTCGGCGATCTCGCGACGAAGCCGAGCGGACCCGGGTGCATCGGGATCGACCTTCTGCGAGCGCGCCATCTGCCGCCGTGTCGCAGCGGCGGCCAGTGGCGCGATCAACTTCCCGGGGACCTTGTTCAGCGGCGGACGCCCCATCACCTGAGTGGCTTTCGCCAACATCATGTTGGTGATGCCCACCCTCTTCCCGATGTCGTCCATCCGGAAATGGTTCGCCACACTCTGCTCGGCGAACTTCTCCACCACCGGACGGCGCTCGGTCTCGTAGGTGTCCAACAAGGACGGGGACGCGTTGCCGGACAGAACGGCGTCGAGCTTCCAGGCCAGATTGTGGGCATCCTGAACACCCGAGTTCAACCCGAAACCACCGGTGTGCGGAAACCGGTGCGCGGCATCGCCGAGCAGGAGCAGACGGCCACGACGGAACGCATCGGCGGTCTGTGAGGTCATCACCCACGTCCCGGTCGACTCCAGATCGAACTCGTGGTTTCCCAACACCTTCGGCAGCGTGCGTGACCAGTAGGCTCGACTGTCCTTGGCGATCTCCTGTTCGGGGTGCAGGTACGCCGTCATCAGAATGTATCGATGGTCGGCGTGCGCGATCATCACTCCGCACAACTCCGGCGTGAAGATCCAACTGAGCAGCGGCCGAGCGTCATCGGGAAAAAGTGTCTTCGAGGTGAAGAAGGCACTACCCATGTTCGCAAGGACCGGTCCGGTCAAGCCCACACCGGTGCCGTCTCGTGTCGCGCTGTTCGCACCGTCGCACGCCAGCACGTACTCGGCCTCGATCTCGGCTGCTCCGTTCGCGCATCGCCCGCGCACCCGTGCACCGGATGCGTCGGTGTCGACGGACTCGACAGCGCATCCGCGTCGAAACTCGATCAGCGGTTCGGCGTCGAGCGCATCCCACAGTGCCGGCATCAGCAGATGCTGGCCGATGTGCGAGACCAGGAACGGACTCTGGCTCTCGACGATTGCCTTGCGCTCGGGGTCCGAGAGCAGGTCGATGGAGCCGATGGCCTCGTCTGCCAGATCTCCGTACCAGCTGATGAGGTTGACGGTCTCGTGCGGCGGCGACATAGCGGCGATCGAGCGCGCCAGCTCGGGGCCGTATTCGTTCCAGATCTCGAGGGTGCGGGCGTTGATCACGTGCGCGGCAGGATGAAAGAGCGGCGCGAATCGTCGCTCGAGCACGACACTACGAATCCCTCTGCGCGCCAACAGCAATGCTGCGGTGCAGCCAGCCGGGCCGGCCCCGACCACGACGATCGGTACGGTCATCGGACCACCGTCTCCTGCGTCCCCAGATCGATGGCTCCGTCGGCGGTCTTGATACCGGCGGTGATCACATCGTCGACCGAGAGATACTTCGGATTCTTCGCCTGCCGGGCGAAGAAGAACTTCCACTTCAGCGCAGGCGGAATCAACTCACCGATTTTCTGCACGATCTTGGGCGGCGCGGAAATGGCGGTGCCGATCGGTGTTCCTGTGAGGAGTACGTCGCCGGCGGTCATGTTCTGGAAGCGGGCCAGCCGGGTGAGTGCCTCGGCCGGCGGAGTGATGAGATCGTTGCCGATCGTCTGGTCCTGGCGCGTCTCGCCGTTGACCGCCAGCGTCATGTGCAGCTCGGGGATGCGCCGGAGCTCATCGTTGTCCAACAGCACCAGCCGAGGCCCCAACGGGGTGAACGTGGGATACGACTTGCTCTCGTAGACCTGAACTTTCGTCAACTGGATCTCGCGCGCGGACACGTCGTTCGCCACGATCACACCGGCCACGTAGTCCGAGAGGTTCTCGTCGGTGACAGTCGTACCGATGGGAATCTCGGCACCGACGACGATTCCGAGTTCGATCTCGTAGTCCAGCAGCGCCACCTCGGGTGGCTGGCGGATGGGATCGAACGGGCCACTGACCGACGCCGAGGACTTACGAAAGAAGGTCGGCTGCAACGTGTTCGGATCGGATCCTGCATCGATCGCGTGGGATCGATAATTGAGCAGTTGCGCCACCACCCGGCACGGTGTGGTGACCGGAGATACGAGCTCGAGCTCATCGACACTCGACCCCGCACCCGATGCGCCGGTGATGGCGTCGCGATCGGCAAGAAGTTCGCGGGTGGTCTCGGCCGTCGTCTCGACACGGATTGCACGGTCGCCATCGAGGCGCCACCAGCCGTCGATGGTCCGGACTACGTTGACAGACATGTGAGTCTTCCTCCCCCTTGTTCGGTCGAAATCTGCTCGGTCACAAAGTTTTCGGCGTGATGGTCTTCTTGTTGGCGACGACCGGGTGCCCGGGCCGAGTTCCGGCCTCGCGTCGGCGAAGTTCTTCGTGCGGCACGCCGTTGCGCAGCTGGCTAAGCAGGTAGTCGGGGTCGATGTTGACGCCGATCGGGTTCTGGGCGAACTCCTCGGTGAAGAAGAATGCCGCAGTGTTCTCGGCATCGAAGTTCTCGACCTGGAACTCGAGGCGCACTCCATCGGGGTCCTCGTAGTAGAGCGAGATCGTCGGTCCGTGATTGATCGACCAGACGGGCAGGATGCCCAGCCGCTTGAGCCGCACGTAGTTCTCCAACAGTCGTTCGAGCGAGATGAACGTCAGCGCGATGTGGTCGATGCCGTACGCCTTGCGCCTGAACTTGGCGAACGGGAACAGGAACCGGACGGGCTTCGGCACCGCAATGATCGCCAACCGGTGCGACTCGTCGTCCCAGGTCAGGAAGGTGATTCCCTCGTCCTGATAGACGATCTCGGCACCGAACACCGCTCCGTACCACCGCACCATCTCCTCGGTGCGCGCGGACTTGACCACCCAGTGGGCGATGAGATCGGGTGCCACCCTGGGCGCTTTCCGACTCCCTGCATCCTGCGTCGTACTCATCGAACGACCTTTCTTCGGGTCACCTGTGTGTGACCGACGCTACGTCCACTTTGACTACTAGTCAAGAATTTGAACAAGGGTCAGGAGAGGCCGCGGGTGGTGCGCTAATGTCGGATCGGTGTCGACCAACCCGCCCCCCGGAGCCGAGCGGTCCCACCGTGCCCGCCCTCGGAAAGACCGTCGTCAAGCCCTGATCGACGCCGCGATCGAGCTACTGGCCGAGGGCAACAGCGCCGACATCAGCGCAGCGGCCATATCGCGTCGCGCTGGGGTGGCCCACGGGCTGCTGTTCTACTACTTCACCGACAAACAGGGTCTCGTCGCGGCAGCGCTCGCCGACGTCCTTGCGAACCTGGCCGAATTCCAGGAGCCCGTGGCCGATGAGCAATCCGTACGGGCTCGGGTCGAAGGTTTCGTACGACGGCACATCGAATTCCTCGAACGCCACCGCGCCCTCTACGTCCGAGTGATCCGCGAGGGAGAACTGGGCGATTCCATCGTCGAAGACGCCGTCCGAAAGGCACGAACGGAGGGTGCCCGACAGGTCGCGGCCCTCGCCGAGCTCTCGGAACCCCTGTCTCCGTTGCAGAGTGCCGCCATCTCCGGGTGGACCGGCTTTCTCGATCGGACCGCAGACGCGTACTTCGACACCCGCGATCTCGAACTCGACGCGGTGGTCGGATTGATCGTCGACACCTTCGAGGCTGTCGTCGAAGTGACGCACTCGCGTTCGCACGAGGATTAGACGCCCCTCGAAGTTTCGCTGACAAGCATCACCGGGCAGACACACCCATTGATTTGACTTCAAATCAACATTGACATCAAGTCAATTTTGAGCATAGTTTGTGTGACCACACCGATCGACTGCAGCTCGTCTCGACGGGTCTTGCCAAGGCAACCCCGACCAGCACAGGACCCACCCTCCCCCGCTGAGACGGGTTTACCGAACACGGACGCACACAGGAGAATTCGGCGACATGAACCTACACACTTTCAAGGACGCCATGGCGCGCGTCACCGGGCCAGTCGCGATCGTCACGGCGTACGAGGACGGAGTACCGCACGGCACCACTGTCAGCTCGTTGGCATCTCTGAGCCTCGAACCGGCGATGGTGTCGGTGGCTCTGGACAATGCGTCGACGATGTTGAGCATCGTGCGGCGGACGGGACATTTCGGCGTGAACGTACTCGCCGTAGACCAACACGAGTGCGCCTCGCGTTTTGCCGGACCACGGGACAAGCGCTTCCTCGGTTCCGACTGGGAGCTCAGCAGCGGTGCACCCCGACTGCCCGGCACATCTGCATGGTTGCACTGCACTGTCGCAGCAGAGGCGGCCGGCGGCGATCACACCCTCATCCTGGGTCAGGTAGCCGATTGCTCGACCGGCAGCAACGTTCCGCTGGCGTACAACCTGCGGACCCTGGGATCACTCACGCGCGTCCCATGACGCCCCGATCTCTCAGCGACGAGCGGCAGAAGAGGTCAGTTCGACCAATATCGAACCCCGCCCGCAACCCGAAACCATGCAATCTGCACCATGCACGCTGCCTCACTTGCGCAAGAAGGGCAGAGCCTGTTCCACTGTCCCCCATCGCAGCTCAGTTGCACCCTTCCGGCGATTCGCAACCCGAACGCCCGCCCAGGCCACCGGACCACACTCGGTCCCGCGTCGTCAGCGTTCTCGTTCACCCCTTCGGCCTCGGCCGGCATCAGGACGTTCTTCAACGTCGATTCAGGAGCCATCTGCCATGACCAGCATCAGCCCCGCCGACCGCCGTTCGCCCACCGGTGACGGCGGAGACATGCATGACATCGCCCAGCGGGTGCTGTGGTTGTCGACGTCGATGATTCACCATGCCAACCGAATTCGGCCCAACCCGACCGGACTCAAGGTCGGCGGCCACCAAGCGTCCTGCGCGTCGATGGTCTCGATCATGACCTCACTGTGGTTCGAACAGCTGCAACCCGGCGACCGCGTGTCGGTCAAGCCTCATGCCTCGCCGGTGCTGCACGCGATCAACTACCTGCTGGGTGAGTTGGACCAGAAGTACCTGACGACACTCCGCGCCTACGGCGGTCTGCAGTCCTACCCCTCGCGGGCCAAGGACCCGGACACCGTCGACTACTCCACCGGATCCGTCGGCATCGGTGCCACGGCCCCGATCTGGGGAGCGATGTCCCGACGCTTCGTCGAGGACCGGTTCGGCCCGGAGGAATCGACACCGAAGACGCCCGGCTTCAGCGGACGGCAGTACTCGTTGGTCGGCGATGCGGAACTCGACGAAGGCGCGGTCTGGGAGGCGATCATCGACCCGGGCATTGCCGAGCTCGGCGAGATCGTCTGGATCGTCGACCTCAATCGTCAGTCCTTGGACCGAGTGGTCCCCAACATCGCTGCGCGTCGCCTCGAGAAGATGTTCGACGCCGCCGGCTGGCAGGTCATCACCGTCAAGTTCGGCCGGTTGCTCGAAGATCTGTTCGCCAAGCCGGGTGGCGACGCGCTGCGCACGCGCATCCTGGACATGCCGAACCCGGAATACCAACGCCTGCTGCGCTGCACCGCCGACGAGGTGCGCACCAGACTCCCCGGATCCGGCCCCGACGCCACTGCCATCGCCGACCTGATCGCCGATCTCGACGACACACTGCTGACCGAGTCGATTCGCAACCTGGGCGGACACGACCTGGATGCGTTGCGCGACGCCTACTCTCGCATCGACGACACCCGGCCCACCGTGATCGTCGCGTACACGGTCAAAGGATTCGGCCTGCCCACTCAGGGACATCCGCAGAACCATTCCTCGCTGTTGACCGTCGAGGAATACGCCGAACTCGCACGTACCCTAGGCACCGATCCCGAGCAGCCCTGGGGCCGCTTCGACACCGACAGCGGACCCGGTCGGCTGTGCGCTGCCACCGCGGAACGGTTACGCCGCGAACCGATTCCGGCATCGACACCGCCTGCCGTGCCCACCGACATCGGACGCACCCCCAAGGGCACAGCCACGACGCAGGCCGCACTGGGTCGCACCCTGATCGACCTGACCCGGGAGGCTCCCGACGCGGCCCGACGCGTCGTCACGGTCAGCCCCGACGTCAGTTCGACCACAAACCTCGGCGGTTGGGTCAACAAGGTCGGCGTCTGGTCGTCGTCGGATCGACACGACTGGTTCGGCGACGACGCCGAGACGATCATGCACTGGCGCGAAGGACCTTCCGGTCAGCACATGGAACTCGGTATCGCAGAGACCAACCTGGTCGGCCTGATGGGCGAGCTCGGTGCCACCTGGAGCCGTTGGGGGGAGCCTCTGTTCCCGATCGGTGTCATGTACGACCCCTTCGTCGAGCGCGCACTCGAGCCGTGGTCGTACGGCATCTACGCGGGTGGCCAATCGATTCTGGTCGGAACGCCGTCGGGAGTCACCCTGGCCGCGGAAGGTGGTGCGCACCAGTCGATCAAGACCCCGTCCATCGGACTGGAACAGCCCGGCTGCATAACCTACGAGCCTGCATTCGCCATCGACGTCGAATGGACACTGCTCGCGAGCATCGGTCGACTCGGACGCCCGGACGGCACCTCGGCATATCTACGACTGTCGACGCGTCCTGTCGATCAGTCGAAGGCAGATGTCCCCAGCGATCCGGCTGCCAGGGAACGCAGGCGTCGTCAGGTCGTTGCAGGCGGCTACCCGCTGGTGCGCCGCGACGGAGCGACGGTGACCATCGCAGCGATGGGGGCGTTGATGACCGAAGCCCTGGACGCCGCAGAGCGTTTGGAGCAGATCGGGGTGATCGCAGACGTTCTGTGCATCACCAGCCCGGGCGAGCTCTACCGCGCGCTGCAGGCCAGGCAAGGACACCACGTCGGCGAATCCTGGATTCTCGATCAACTGCTGCCCGCCGAGCGAGCGACCCCGATGGTGACGGTGCTCGACGGACACCCGCACACCCTCGCATTCCTCGCTACCGTCAACCGGGTTGCGTCGACGTCGTTGGGCGTCAGCAACTTCGGGCAGGTCGGATCACTCGACGAGGTGTACAAGCACCACCGAATCGACACCGATTCCATCGTCGGGGCAGCTCTCGACGTGACCGGTCAGTGACAGATCCATTCCGACAGCGAAAGCAGCCATGACAGCGACAGTCACGACCACCACTGTTGCGATGCCCTCGCTCGGTGAGAACATTGCCGAGACCGCGGCCGACCGCGTCGAAAAGCTGCCGCGCATCCGGCGGACCATCGCAACCCGAATGGTCCAATCCCTGCACACCGCAGCGCAATTGACGACGGTAGTGGAAGCCCAGGCCTCCGCGGTGGCGCGAGTCCGCAGCGAGAACAAGGATGCGTTTCTCCGCCGAACCGGAAACAAATTGTCGTACTTGCCGTTCTTCGTCAAAGCTGCCGTGGAGGCACTGGCCGACAATCCCGTCGTCAATTCCTCGCTCGACGCCGACGTCACCACAGTGACCTATCACGGTGCCTGCCATCTGGGGATGGCCGTGGACAGCCCGAAGGGTTTGATGGTCCCGGTCATTCGAAATGCTCAGGGGCTCTCCATCTCCGCGATCGCCGCCGAGATTGCCGGCGCCGCAGAGAAGGTGCGCAGCGGCACCGTCACGGCGGACGACCTGGCCGGAGGCACCTTCACCGTCACCAACACAGGCAGCCGCGGCGCACTGTTCGACACGCCCATCATCAATCAACCGCAATCGGCGATCCTGGGCTTCGGCTCGGTCGTCGAACGTGTGGTGCCCGTCCGAGACGCCGCGGGAAATTTGACCATCACCGCGGTTCCGACTGTGTATCTCTCACTGTCGTACGACCACCGCATCGTCGACGGTGCCGATGCGGCCCGCTACCTCGGCGACGTCAAGAGTCGGCTCGAAAAGGGTTACGCTGCTGATCTTCTCGACTGACGAGTCGAACTGTCCGATCGCCCCGCTCGCAAGTGCGGGGCGATCGGCGTTTCACCCGAGGTACTCCGCGAGTCCGTTCAGGGTAGCGGTGAGCTTCTTCTTGAACGTTCCCTGCAGCGCCTTGCCCACCACTCCGAACAACAACGGACTGGTCACCTCCAGCTCGAGGGTGACGGCAGAGCCGCTTCCGCGAGCGGCGCAGTTCATCGTGAGCCGGATCTTCGATCCAGTGGATCCGGCACCCACCAGGACCAGTACCTCCGGTGCACGCAGACTTTCGACCTGGAACTCGATGGTATCGGTGATGCTGGCGATCTTGATCTTCTCGACCATCGTCGACCCGACTTCGAGGTCCCTCGGGGGTGTCTCCACCCACTCCTCGTGCAGGGCATGCCACTTCTCGAAGGTGCTGACGTCGGACAGAGTTGCCCACACCTCGTTCTGAGAGACAGGCAGTTCCTGCGTCATGGTGATGTTCAGCATCCGGGTTCCTTCGCTCGACAACGGTGATTCACAACTACGCCACATCGTTGATCGGAAGTCAATATTGACCTAGAGTCAAATAGCGCTTACTTTCGAGAGACACGCCTCACATCCGTGGGGCCGAAACGAGAGAAAAGCCATGACGACGACCGAAGCGCTGCCTGTTGCGACCGCCACCGATGTGATTGCCAACCTTCGAGCTCTCGTACCCGACCTGAAGGCCGGAGCCGCCGAAAACGAGAAGGCACGATGCCTCTCCGAAGACACCGTCGACGCCCTCCGCCGCGCAGGCGCATTCCGAGTTGCAGCACCGGCGAAGTTCGGCGGACTCGAAACCGATCTGCGCACCATGCTCGACGTCTCGGCGATCATCGCCGAAGGTGACGCTGGTGCTTCCTGGGTCACCACCCTGTCCAACGTGAACAACTGGGCTGCAGGTCTTTACAGTGACGAGGCTCAGGCCGAGATCTACGCGAACGGACCGGACGCCGTCATTGCCGGCGTCGTCACCCCGGGCGGCACCGCCCGGAAGGTCGAGGGCGGCTACCGGCTGACCGGGACATGGCCCTACGCCTCGGCCAGCCTGCACTCGGAGTGGTTCACCGGCGGAATTATCATCAACGACGAAGACGGCGACATGCTGGACCAGGGCATGGCATTGCTGCCCCGCTCGGACTACCGCATCGACGACACCTGGTACGTAGCCGGCATGCGCGCTTCCGGCAGCAACACCGTTGTTGCAGAAGACGTGTTCGTCCCCGAACACCGCATGCTCTCGATGATTCCGGCGTTCAGCGGTGCCAACGTGGCAGAACGTACCGACTCCGCGTTCGCTCGCTCGGCCTTCGGCCCCATGCTCGTCATGGTGCTCATCGGACCGCAACTCGGAATGGGTCGTGCTGCAGTCGAGCTCGTCCGAACGAAGGCGTCACAGAAGGCCTTGGCCTACACGGTGTTCGACCGGCAGGCCGACTCGGTGGCCTTCCAGATGCTGCTCGCCGAAGCCGCATTGAAAGTCGACACTGCGCACCTGCACGCCTACCGCGCAGCAGAAGACGTCAAGCGTTGGGCCGAGGCCGGTGAGTACCCGGACCTGCTCTCCCGCGCCCGCGTTCGCGGCGACGCGGCCGTTGCGCTACGAAGCATCAACGAGGCACTGAACATGCTCGTCGACGCCACCGGTGCCGGAGCATTCGCCGAAGTGAATGCTTTGCAGCGCATTTGGCGTGACTCGAATGTCGGTGCTCGCCATGCCGTCATGCTGCCGCGAGTGTCGATCGAAACCTACGGCAAGGCGCTTCTCGGCTTCGATCTGCACGACCACATCACCCCGATCATCTGATGACGCCCTAGGCTGGTATCGAACCCTCGGTGACAACCGAACGGGTAGGCCCAGGCAGATTGGACATTCGGTGCCAGATCGTTCCGCCAAGCCGGTTGCCCGAGTCAACCGGGCCACCGCCCGAGCCGCCGAGACTCGGCAGCGACTCGTAGATGCAGCAGTCGGCCTGTTCGCGGAGGCCGACTACGACAAGGTCGCTGTCTCGGACATCGTGAAGTCGGCGGATGTGGCCCACGGCTTGCTGTTCCACTATTTCGGGAACAAGCGCGGCATCTACCTCGAGTCGTTGCGCGCCACTGCCTCGGCGATGTCGCAGGCGTTCGCAGACATTCCCGACTCGACACCCGACGTCCAGATACGAGCTGCTCTGACCAGCCATCTCGAGTACCTGCGTGTGCACCGCGGCCTCGCGCTCCGAATGGTGCTGGGCGGCAGAGGTGCCGATCCAGAAGCCTGGGAAGTATTCGAGAATGCCAGAACCGCAGTGCTGGAGGCGGCCGCCATTCAGCTCGGACTCGACGCGGACAACGCCGGCGTCAGACTCGTCGGGCACAGCATCGTCGCGGCAATCGACGGCGCGACGGCCCGATGGCTCGAACAGGACGTCCGCGTCGACGTCGAGCAGATGGTGGAGTGGCTGGTGCACCTCATCGTTGCGTGCCTGCGCACCGCACCGGTCCTGGATCCCACCCTCGATGTCGACGATGCAATCGAGACAATCCTCGGAACCGGCTAGCCCACTACTGTGTCGGCATGACGTGGCGATGGACACCGGGTTTGCTCATTGTCGCGATTACCGCGGTCACGTGCGGCTCACCGACGTCGCTCGGCCCATCCCGGCCTGTCGCAGAGATCGGATCAGCGGACGCATTCCAATGCGACGTCCCTTATCAAACGGACAGGCCGCGCTCGACGCAACCTCGACCTAGTGCAGGAACAGTGCCGGACGGATTCGTTCCTACAGCAGTAATCACGTGCGAGCCCAACGACCTGACCATTCCCGCCCTATCCATCACATACAGCGAGTATCGATGGGAGGGTGACGTCTCAACCGTTGTCAGGTCTCTGAACCAACCGGATGAACGCGCCCTGATGCCGGGCCTGTGCCCGACATACAGCGTGGCCGCGCCCACCCAAATGTGGCTGGTCGATACCTGGGGCCGCGCGGTGGAGCCGACCTTGCCGATCGGCGAATGCGGTGTGCCGAACGTCAGCGCAATCGCAGATATCCGGAAACTGGACCTGGTCAACGAGTTCGACCATTCGATACCGATTGTCGACCCTCAGCGCCTACGAGTGTCGAGCTGCTCGCCACACTTCGCCGATCCTGTCACTGGCACGACAGAAGGTACTGGGCTGACAATCGGCTACACCTACTGCTTGTTCGACGGATTCTCGTTCACACGATCGATCGATGAAATCCGCATTTCGATCGAGGTTCTACCCCGTGCCGCGCCGTGCTTCTCGGTTCCAACGCGTAAGGCCGTGACCACATATGTAAGTGGTGAGGCACTGGACGTTCGTACTTTGACCGTCGAGCTCGACGGCTGCCGACGCGTCATTCCCGACGGCTACGCGCCGCTTCAGGCGTCGGAGGAAATTCTGTCTGAATTTCGGTAGGGGCGGTGATGTGAAACCCCAGGCATCGGCCGAACGCGGCTCCTTTCTGGTAGACACGCCGTGTGCTCTCCTTTTCCCGTTCGATGTCTGCTGTCGTCTGCTGCCTCGCGGTAGCAGTGACAGCGGGGTGTGGCCCCGCCAACGATCCCGACACCACGCTCGGCGAAGCGACGACCACCACCGCCCAGGCCCCGCAGTACGACCTGACGGGCGTGCCGGGCACTGTTCTCGAATACGAGGACTTCGGTGAGCGATCCGCTGAACTCTCGAACACAGGCGCAACGCTGTATCGCTTCGTGTACGAGTCGACGTCGGGTGTCGACGGTTCCCCGACGGCGGTATCCGGTGTAGCGGCCGTTCCGGCGGGCACCGCACCCGAGGGCGGCTGGCCGATCGTCGTCTACGGGCACGGCACCACCGGCATACAGGCCGACTGCGGACCCACCCTGTATCCCGATCTGATCGGGTACCAATTCGCAGTGCAGGATTTCACCGCACTCGGGTACGTCACTGTGCTCCCCGACTACCAGGGCCTGGGCACCGGCGGTGGAACGCACCCGTACCTGGAACCGCGAACCACCGGCAACAACATGATCGACGCGGCCCGCGCAGTCCACAATGCGCTGCCCGAGACGTCCGCACGCTGGGCCGCAGTGGGCCTGTCGCAAGGTGGCCAAGCAGCCTGGGCTGCAAACGAACTCGCTGCCTCGTACGGCCAGGGGCTCGATCTCGTCGGCTCGGTATCGCTCTCACCACCGACCGATCTGACGCCTCTCGTTCGATCGGGTATGGACGGAACTCTCACCACACCGCAGAAGGAACTGTTGCCGTACTTGCTCTACGGCGCACAGCAAGTGGATCCCGCCATCGATCCGAAGGACTACAGCGGCAGCGTCGCCGAGGCCAACAACGAGCTGCTGCTCACCTGCCAGGGTGGAGACACGGACGGCAAGGCTCGGGCGGTCCAGGCAATGGCACCGGACGAGTTCGCCGCAGACTCGACAGAAGCGGAGCAGAAGCTCCTCGACGTCGTCGGACGCTACACATTGCCGCAAGTGAGGAGCGAGGTGCCGATGTTCGTGGCCTACGGTGCAAAGGACGATATCGTGTTACCCCAGTGGACTGCCGAGGGCGTCGAAAGGGCATGTGCCCTAGGCGATTCCATCGTAGCGCAGGAACAGCCCGAGCAAGGCCACGATGTCAGCGACGAAGCGGCCATGCAATTCCTGGCCGCCGTGTTCGCAGGCCAGTCGGTACCCAGCACATGCTGACGAGCGGCTCCGCGGTGGAGCGAATCACCCAGTACACCCACGACGGTCTGGTGTTCGACGTCATCGATCAGGGACCGCTGGACGGCCCGGTTGTGTTGCTGCTGCACGGTTTTCCCGAGCGAGCGTCGTCGTGGTCCGCAGTGATGGCGATCCTGAACGATGCCGGATTCCGTACTGTTGCACCGGATCAGCGCGGATACTCACCGCGCGCCCGGCCGACGCGGCGTCGCGACTATCGTGTGGGAGCACTGGTGGGCGATGTCGTCGCTCTCATCGACAGGATCGGGACTCCGGTTCATCTGGTGGGGCACGACTGGGGAGCGAACATCGCGTGGGTCACCGCAGGCCGACGACCCGACCTGGTGTTGTCGCTGACGGCATTCTCGGTTCCCCACCCCGGTGCGTTCATGACCGGCTTCTTCAACTCGAGGCAGATACTGCACTCCTGGTACTTCGCGTTCTTCCAGTTGCCGATACTTCCCGAGAAATGGATGACGCGGCCCGGCGAGAGAGCCGAAAAGTGGTACAGGGCAAGCGGCATGACCGAAGAGGACCTCGAACGCACGAAGACGGACATCGTCGACTACGGCGCGCTGCCCTTCGCCGTCACCTGGTACCGCGGACTGCCGTTCTCGAGCCCGGGCATCGGTCGACTGCGCATCACCGTGCCGACCTCGATGGTGTGGAGTGACGGCGACACCTTCATCGGCCGTGCTGCCATCGACACCACCCAGAGGTATGTCGATGCTGCGTACACGCTGACAGTGCTGCCCGGAATCTCGCATTGGATTCCGACGCAGGCCCCCGATGCCGCTGCCGCCGCGGTGATGCGGTTGAGTGCTCCCCATGGCACTTGACCGCACCACTGCCGCAGGCCTGCTCGCTGAGCTGGTCACGCAACGCACCGTGTCCGGAGACCCGGTGCCTCAGCGTTCCTCCATGGACGCCGTCGTCTCCGTGCTCTCGGCACGCACGACCGGCATTGCGGTCGAGGGAGATCGCGACGGCCCGCACCCGTGGCTGTTGATCACCAACGATGCGCCTCCAACGGCGGCGCGGCTGATGTTCGCCTGCCACGTCGATACCGTTCCGGCGGGCGATCTCTCGAACTGGCAGTTCGACCCGTTCGCCGCCGATATCGAGAACGGCGTGTTGCGTGGCCGAGGTACGTCCGACATGAAGGCCGGTATGGTGGCCGCCACGGCGGCCGTGCTCGAGGCCTTCGAAAACGGTGTTCCCGCAGCGCTGTTGCTCACCAGCGACGAGGAAATCGGATCGCTCGGCGCACTTGCCGCTCGTCACGCCGTGGCCGAATGTTCGGTGGGTGCGGTGGTGGTGCCCGAGGCGACAGGAAACCAGGTACATCTGGGCCATCGCGGTGCCTTGTGGGTCGATGTCACAACCAAAGGTATTGCTGCACATGGCAGTACACCGCAGCGGGGCGAGAGCGCAATCATGAAGCTCGTCGACGTCCTGGCACGGGCTCGCGACGAACTCCCGTTGTCGACGGATGCGTTCCTGGGCGCAGAGACGTTCAACGTCGGGATGATCGACGGCGGATCGGCCCCCAACATCGTTCCCGACACCGCACACGTCGTCGTCGACCATCGCACCGTCGGTGACGGCTCGACACTGCTGTCGTGGTGGCGCGATCAACCCGAGGTCGACCACGTCGAGGCACGAATCGACCTGCCCGGCGTGAGGACGGCAGGTGGAAGCAGCTGGGTCGACGAGCTACCGCACTCCGTTGCGCCAGAACCGGTCACGTACTTCACCGACGCATCCATCATCGCCGCGGCGGCTCCCGGTGCGCCGATCGTGGTGTGGGGACCGGGGACGCCGGCCCTGATGCATGCCGCCGACGAAACCGTCGCGCTCGAGGAACTCGACGCCGCCATCACCGCCTACACCGCAGTGACGCGCGCCTGGCCTACCGTCGACTGACGGACCACCAACTCCGGCTGCAGAGCGATGTGCGCGGTACCCGTCTCGTCGCTGTTCATCGCCTGATCCAACAGCCGAGTGGCCTCCGCCGCGATGCGTTCCTGCGGCTGCCGGACGGTCGTCAGAGGTGGATTGCTCAACGCCGAGAACGGAATGTCGTCGAACCCGGTCACCATGACATCAGCGGGAACCGACAAGCCCAGCGCCTGGCAACTCTGCAGCACGCCGAGTGCAATCAGATCGTCTGCACACACCACCGCGTCGGGACGTGAAGACGCGCCGAGCATCGACCGCGATGACTCACGTCCCCAGTCGATCGAGTAGTCGCCCAGCAGCGTCCACTCCTCTCGCGTCTCGATTCCCACTCTCTGCGCGTGACGGAAGAAGCCGGCCCGACGTAGCTCGGTCGACGAGTTGGTCAGCTCGGAACTGATGAAGGCTGCACTCCGAACACCCAGCGCAGCAAGATGATCCATGACCAGCGCCTGCGCAGCATCGTCGTCGACGCCGACCCAGTCGGTGTGGGTGTCGAGCGCGAAGCGGTCGAGTTGAACGACAGGAATGGCGCGGGCCGTGGTGCGCACTGCCTCTGCGGACCGTTCCCCGTGGCACGGGCTGATGATGATGCCGTCGACCTGACGCGAGACCAAGCTGCGCAACCTCTGCGCTTCGACCTCCGGATCGGATCGGGAATCGCACAGGAAGAGTTGCAGGCCACGCTGTGACAGCACGTGCTCGACGTTGACGACGAGCGAGGTGAAGAAGGGGTTGGCAATGCTCGGCACCACCATGCCGACCGTGTCCGTTCTGTTGCGGCGCAGCGAACTGGCAATGATGTTGCCCGAATATCCCAGATCCTCGGCCGCCTGCCGGATGGTGGCAGCAATGTCCTCCGAAACCGGACGTGAGCCCGACAATGCTCGAGACACCGTGGCCGTCGAGACACCTGCGCGCTCGGCAACGTCGCGAATGGTTGCTTTACGCATCCAACTCCTACTCTCACGTGAGGACCCGAGGTTATCGAACCGCGCAGTCGCTTGCGTTGCTGTTTACACAGTAGAGGTAATCGTTTACATAAACGACTCCGGAATTCCTTGACACGAATGGGTGTCGATCCCTTACGGTGCATACATGCGAGGTAATCGATTACATCGCCTCGCCCGACGATCACCCGAGGAGTTCCCTACGTGAGTACGTCCCTGTCGGACCAGCACCCCGAGCAATTGCTGGGAGTCTTCCCGACCAAGCCGTCGGCTCTGGCCGAGATCTTCACCTCGGCACCAGCGCTCATCGGTGCCATTCACCTGCCCGCTCTACCCGGCAGCCCGCATTACAAGGGTCAACCCATCTCCGAGATCTCGGCATTCGCCCTGGCCGAGGCACACGCGTACATCGACAACGGCTTCGACGGTGTCATCGTCGAGAACCATTGGGACATACCGTTCCTCAAGCCAGGTGAACACGGCTACGAAACCGCGGCCAGCATGGGCGTCGTCACGGCCTGCGTCGTCGGCGACTTCGGCAACCGCGTCGGCGTGAGCATCCTGTCCAATGCCGGCGAATGCGGCGTGGCCGCAGCCTGGGCCGCAGGCGCGAGCTTCGTACGCGTCAACCAGTGGGCCAACGCCTACATCGCCAATGAGGGATTCATCGAGGGCCAGGCCGCCAAGACCACCCGCTTCCGTCACCGCATCGGTGCCGATCCGGTCAAGATCTTCGCCGACGTGCACGTCAAGCACGGCGCACATGCCATCGTCGCGGACCGCACCATCGCCGAGCAGACCGAGGACGCAGAGTTCTTCGACGCCGACGTCCTCATCGCCACCGGCTCACGAACCGGAGATGCCGCCTCGGTCGACGAGGTCTCGGTGATCAAGAACAACACGACGCTCCCGGTCATCATCGGCTCCGGCATCACCGCCGCCAACGTGGGCGACCTCATGAAGGAATGCGACGGTGCCATCATCGCCTCCTCGGTGAAGGAGAACGCTCGCTGGTGGGGACGCGTCGCAGGCGAGAAGGTCCGCGCCGTGGCCCGCGCGGCAGGGAAATAGCGATGATCGTCTTCTTCGGCTACGCCAACAACGATGTGACGGTGCATGTTCCGCATGTTCCTGTCCTGGGCGAGCGAGTGCAGGCAACGGCCATCGACTCGATCGACGGCGGCATGAACGCAAACGCCGCGGTAGCCGCAGCCCGTATGGGTGCCCGCGTAGCCTTCGCTGGCGCAGTGGGCCCCGACGCCCGATCCACCGAGTTTCTCGCCGGGCTCGAGCACGACGGAGTCGACACCAGCTGGGCACCGCGTGACGCATTCCTCTCTACCGCAGTCGTTCTCATCGCCGACGGGGGCGACCGCTCTATCATCAGCCAAGACGACGCCAACGACGCACAACGACTGGCGACCGTCCTCGACACCCTTTCCATCGATGGCGGACGACTGTTCGTCGACGGCTACCGAGCAGAGATGCTCCCACCCGAACTACCCGACAACGTCAGCCTGGCCATCGACCTCGACGGCTGCGACGATCTCGACGCCGCACTGCGCGCTTTTGCCCTCGCCGATCACGTCATCGTCGGACGCAGTCTGTGGCAGAACAACTTCGGCATCGATGCCGAACGGTGGTCGATGCTGACCGCCCAGCACGACACCCACCTCGTCGTCACCGACGGCGAACACGGGTGGACATTGGTGACACCCTCGGGTGAGACGATCACCGAACCCGCAGTGTCGGTCGACGTCGTCGATGCAGTCGGCGCCGGAGACTGCTTCTGCGGCACCTACATCGCCTTCGTCGACGCAGGCGAACCTCCCGCTCGCGCAGCCCGACTCGCCGGAGCTTCGGCAGCTCTCGCCTGCGCGACGGCCGGACCACGCGGATGCCCCAGCATCACCGAACTCAACGAATTCACCGCCACCCTCGCTACTGTCGATCTTCAGGAGATCCGATGATCAAACGCGCACTTCCCCTCGTCCTCGGCGCAGCACTCGCCCTCGGTCTCACCTCGTGCGATTCCGCCTCCACCACCGACACGGCGGGCGGCACCGACGCATCCGCGTCGTCCATTCCGGATCCGTCCCGAGTCGCCGACACATGCGACGGCAAGAACGGCAGCCTCAAGGTCGGTCTGGTCACGATCAACCTGCAGGCACTGTTCTTCAACCAGATCAACAACGCCGCCCAGAAGGTGGCCGACGAAGCCGGGGTCGATCTCCAGATCATCAGCGGAAACGATGATTCCGTCACGCAGGCCAACGCGTTCGACAACCTCATCGCCTCCGGTGTCGACGCCATCATCGTCGACGCCATCGACACCGACGGCATCAAGCCATCCGTCGCCAAGGCCGCCGCAGCCGGTATCCCGGTGGTCGCCGTCGACGCCACCATCGACGCCGCGGGCGTCTCCACCCAGGTCGGCACCGCGAACGCCGAGGGTGGCGCTCAGATCGGCAACACCCTCACCGAACTCGCGAACAACACCGGGACCGTCGGCATCGTCGGTGCGCTCAACAGCACCATCCAGCTCGAGCGTCAGAAGGGATTCACCGACACCGTCTCCGCTGCAGGCATGACCGTCGGGACCGTTGTCGACGGTCGCAACATCCAGGAGAACGCGCAGACCGCCGCGGAAAATCTGCTCACCGGCAACCCGGACATGGAGTACGTCTATGCCACCGGTGAACCGGCACTCATCGGGCTGGTCGCCGCAGTGAACAGCCAGAGCGCACAGGACCGCATCAAGGCCGTCGGCTGGGACCTGTCGGATCAGGCAGTCTCGGCACTGCAGGCCGGCTGGCTCGAAGGCGTCGTGCAGCAGAACACCTTCGAGTTCGGTTACGAAGCAATGAATGCCGCCATCGACCTCGGCTGCGGACGCACCGCACCTGCGGACATCCCGGTCCCCACGCAGATCGTCACCCCCGCCAACGTGGGCGACTACATGTACTACCTGGAGAAGTAGGGCCATGGCACAACAAGATCCGACTGCGCCACTGATCGAACTGTCGGGAATCACCAAATCGTACGGCCCGGTGAAATCGCTGCGCGGAGTCGATCTTCGGCTCGCGCGCGGCGAGGTACTCGGGGTCGTCGGAGACAACGGCGCCGGCAAGTCGACGCTCATGAAAATCCTTGCCGGCGCCGTTCAACACGACGGTGGTGAGATGAGAGTCAACGGAGAACCGGTTCGCTTCTCGACGCCACTCGATGCACAACAGCAGAAGATCGGCATCGTCTATCAGGACCTGGCACTGTGCGACACCCTCGACGTCGCCAGCAACCTGTTCCTCGGGCGCGAACCCCGCAAGGGACCGTTTCTGGACCGGCACGGTATGCACGAGCGCGCTGCCGAAATCCTGGCGGACCTGCATGTGAAAGTGAAGTCGACGTACCAGGAGATCGGGCAGCTCTCGGGCGGGCAGCGGCAGACCGTCGCGATCGCCCGCGCCGTGTCGTTCCGCCCCGACGTGTTGATCCTCGACGAGCCAACGGCTGCACTGGCCGTCGCCGAGGTGGAGTCGGTGTTGAAACTCATCACCGACGTGGCGGCTCAGGGCGTCGGAGTCATCCTGGTGACGCACCGGCTGCAGGATCTGTTCCGGGTGTGCGACCGCATCACCGTCATGTACGAGGGGCAGAGCGTGGACGACGTACCGATCGGTGACCTCAACATCGAATCGCTCGTCGGACTGATCACACGCACTCCGGTTCCCCAGCGTTCACCGTCCTCGCCGGAAGGCCGACCATGATCACACTCGACAAGAACGCGCAGCCCAGCGTCGCCAAACTCGCTGCGCGCCCATCACTGTGGCAACAGACCAACAAGCCGACACTGGCCATGCTGGCTGTCACCGTCGCGGTGGCCATCGTCTTCTCGGTCACCACGTCCTCGTTCCTGACGTTCACCAACATCTCCAACCTCGCGACGCAGATCGCACCGGTCCTGATCATCGCCGTCGCCATGACATTCGTGATCACCACCGGCCAGATCGACCTCTCGGTGGGAGCAACCGTCGCCTTCGTCGCCGCGATGAGTGCAGAGCTCATCCAGGCAGGCATGGACTCCTCGGTGGTGTTCATCGCGGCCCCGCTGATGGGAGCGGCTTGGGGCCTGGTCAACGGTTGGCTTGCTGCCTACCAGGGCATTCCACCGTTCATCGTCACCCTCGCCACGCTGTCCATCATCCGCGGAATTGCGCTCTACCGCACCGAAGGGTTCTCCGTCCCCATCACCCCGGGCACCGCGTTCGCGAAGCTCGGTACTGCGTCCTGGTTGGGATTCTCGGCAAGTGCGTGGATCGCGTTGGCCGTGGTGATCATCGGTGCAATTGCCCTCAACCGCACCCGCTTCGGCCGCTACGTCACCGGAATCGGTTCCAACGTGGAGTCCGTTCGACGCTCCGGCGTCAACACTCGCCGCGTGCTGATGATGACGCTGGTGTTCACCGGCCTGGCCGCCGGCATCGCCGGCCTACTCATCGCGGCACGGCTCGGCTCGGGATCGGCCAACTCCGCCAACGGTTTCGAGCTGACCGTCATCACCGCGGTGGTGCTCGGCGGTACCAATCTGTTCGGTGGACGAGGAACGGTGGTCGGCACCGTGATCGGTGCGGTCCTCACCGGCATCATCGCCAACGGCCTGACCCTGCTGGGCGTCAGCCCGTTCCTCACCCCGATCATCACCGGAATCGTTCTGCTCGTCGCCATCTGGATCAACATGCGTGGGCACTCACTGGCG
Source organism: Rhodococcoides fascians A25f (assembly GCF_000760935.2). Classification (NCBI taxonomy): domain Bacteria; kingdom Bacillati; phylum Actinomycetota; class Actinomycetes; order Mycobacteriales; family Nocardiaceae; genus Rhodococcoides; species Rhodococcoides fascians. Next base: position 5,302,055 of record NZ_CP049744.1, read on the forward strand.
TCGCTGTTCAAGCACTTGCAGAGCGCTCCGGGCAAGCAGTGATCGTCAGGACGGTCACGGGGCCGGTCGACTCCAGCGAACTGGGGCTGGTGCTGCCACACGAGCACCTGCACAACGACGCCTCCGTGGCGTACTCGGAGTCGCCCGACCCCGCTGTGGCACAGGCTCTCTCCGGACCGATCTCGGCTCGAGATGCCTGGCTGCTGCACGACAATCCCTATCACAGCGCCGACAACTGTCGGATCGACGACGCGACAGCCGTGTTGGCAGACCTGAAAACCTTCGCCGATCACGGTGGAACGACCGTCGTCGATCTGACGCCGCCCGGAATCGGTCGTCGGCCCGAGATTCTGGAACGGTACTCCCGCGAATCGGGCGTCCGCGTCGTCATGGGCTCGGGCTGGTACCTCGAGGCCACGCACCCGGCCGAGGTCGCGTCGCTCGGCGTCGACCAGCTCGCGTCGGGACTCATTGCCGAGTTCACCGCGGACGACGGACCGCGGCCCGGGGTGATCGGCGAGATCGGCGTCTCGCCGTCGTTCACCGCCGCCGAACAGAAAGCGCTGCGCGCCGCATGCGTTGCCCAACGAGAAGTCGATGTACCACTGTTCGTTCATCTTCCGGGCTGGCAGCGGCGTGGGCACGAAGTGCTCGACATCGTCATCGAGGAGATGGGTGTCGACCCGAGTGCTGTGGTGCTCTGCCACATGGATCCGTCGGGCAACGATCCCGATTACCAATGCGCTCTGGGTGATCGCGGGGTGTATCTCGAATTCGACATGATCGGCATGCCCTTCGAGTTCCCGGGCGAGGGACAGTCTCCGTCGCCCGCCGAAACCGCCTTCGCGGTCGCCGGTCTCATCGGCGGAGGGTACCGACAGCAATTGCTCCTCAGTCACGACCTGTTCCTCAAGTCGATGCTCCGCGCATTCGGCGGCAACGGTTTGGCCTACGTACCAATCGCTTTCGCAACCCGACTCGTGCGCAGCGGAATCGATCCACAGCACGTTTCCTCGCTGATGCGAGACAACCCCAGGTCGCTCTTCGAGAGCGCCGGAAAAGGATAGAGAACCACCATGGGTAAGAAAGTTCTGATCGCCGGTGAAAGCTGGATGACCACCTCGACCCACGTCAAAGGCGTCGACGAATTCACTGTGCACTCCTACGTCGAAGGCGTCGGACCGCTCAAGGATGCCCTGATCTCCCGCGGACACGACGTGGTGCACATGCCGGCGCACCTGGTGCCGACCCAGTTTCCCGGCAGCGCAGACGCCCTGTCCGCCTACGACGTCATCGTGCTCTCCGACATCGGTGCCAACTCGATTCAGCTCGCGCCCAGCGTCTTCGACCGGTTTCAGGCGGGCGAGGATCGATTGGTCGAGCTCCGGAACTGGGTGCACGACGGCGGTGCACTGCTGATGATCGGCGGGTACCTCTCGTTCTCCGGATTCCAGGCCCGAGCAGCGTTTCGGCAGACGGCACTCGCAGAAGCGCTGCCGGTGACGATGCTCGCCGAAGACGATCGCGTGGAGACACCCGGCGGCATGATCCCCGTGGTCGTCGACGGCACGCACCCCACCGTGAGCGCCAGCGGTACCGAGTGGCCGGCTCTACTCGGCTACAACCGCGTGATCGCCAAGGACGGAGTCGCCGTACCCGCCACGATCAACGGCGATCCGCTCGTCGCTGCGGGCACCTACGGTAAGGGCCGCTCGGCAGTCTTCACCTCCGATTGCTCGCCGCACTGGGCACCGCCGGAATTCTGCGAGCAATGGCTCGGATACACCGATCTGTTCGACGGCCTGATCACCTGGCTGTCCGAACAATGAGTCGATCCACCGAACTGACTGCGCGGCAACATCGCAACCTCGTTGCCGCGCAGCAGGCCAGTTTCATCACCGACTCGATCGGCGGCACACTGCGCGACGACGACTTTCGGCGTTACCTGGTGATCGAGGAAGCGTTCGTGCTCACGGCCGTACGCATCCTGGGACTCGTGGTTGCAGAGTCCGAGTCCTTGGACGACGCAACCGATCACGTGATGTCGCTGTCCAACCTCGTCGGTGAACAGCGCGAATACTTCGCGGGACTGCGCGAGCAGTTTCCGTACGACGGCGATGTGCGCGAGTTGATCGAGAGCTCATCGATTCTGTCCGACTACGCACTGGGGCTCGCCCGTCGAGACGGAAGGGCTGCGGCTCTGGTGGCCATGTTCGCCGCCGAGACCCTGTACCTGTCCTGGTGTCGCGCAGCACTTGATGCGTCGGTCGATCGCGAACCGGCGCTGCAGGAGTGGATAGAAATGCACACCCGCCCCGCCTTCGTGGCACAGGTCGACGCATTGGCCCGCGAGGTCGACGCCATGGACGGTGTGGACGACGCAACGCTGGACGCGTGGTTCGCCGACATGCTCGCCGCCGAGACCGAGTTCCACAACGCGGCGATGCACTAGTGCCTGCGGCAGTGGTGTGGCAAGGCCTGCGGGTCGTTCCGCAGGCTCCACTCCCATGTGCCGCCTGGGGCACTCAACCACACCACTGCTTCGGCATTACAGGCGCTCGACGATGGTTGCGTTCGAGAGACCACCCGCCTCGCACATCACCTGCAACCCGAATCGCTGTTCGCGCTCGGCGAGTGCGTGGACCATGGTCGTCATGATGCGTGCACCACTGCCGCCGAGGGGATGACCGATGGCGATGGCTCCGCCGTTGACGTTGACCTTGTTCAGGTCCGCGCCGGTCTCCTTCGCCCATGCGAGCACCACCGAAGCGAAGGCCTCGTTCACCTCGAACAGGTCGATGTCGTTCACGGTCAGCCCCGCTTTGGCGAGCACCTTCTTCGTCGCCGGGATGACCGCGGTGAGCATCATCAGCGGATCGTCGCCGACCACCGCGAAGCTGTGCAGCCTGGCCATCGGGCTGAGGCCGAGCTGTCGAGCCTTGTCGCTGGTCGTGATCATGACAGCTGCACTACCGTCGTTGACCTGACTTGCGTTGCCCGCGGTGATGTTCCACCCGATTTCCGGGAATCGCTGCGCCATGGCGTCGCTGTAGTAGGCCGGTCGCAGTCCGGCCAAGGTCTCCAGCCTGGATCCGGTGCGGATTCCCTCGTCGCGATCGAGCCCACGAATAGCGCTGATCTCCCGCTTGAAACGTCCCTCTTCGGTGGCTGCGGCAGCCTTCGCATGGCTCAACAAGGCGAACTCGTCCATCTCGGTGCGGCTGATACCCCACCTCGCCGCAATCAGTTCGGCACTGATTCCCTGCGGCACCAGACCTTCCGGATACCTCTCGGTGAAACCGACACCTGACGGATCCTCGGTTCCGACCAGGTTCGAGCCCATCGGAATGCGGCTCATCGACTCCGAACCGGTAGCCACAGCCAGATCGTAAGCACCGGAGATGACGCCCTGAGCGGCGAAATGTATTGCCTGCTGGCTACTTCCACACTGCCGGTCGACGGTGGTTGCGGGCACCGATTCCGGATAGCCGGCCGCCAGCGCCGCGCGCCGAGTCATGTTCGACGCCTGATCCCCTACCGCGGTGACGACTCCGCCGATGACGTCGTCGATCTGGTTCGGGTCTATCCCGCTGCGCTGCACTACTTCCCGCAGGCTGTGAGCCATCAGGTCGACTGGATGCTCGGGATGCAACGTGCCGTTCGCTTTGCCCCGCCCGACCGGGGTTCTGACTGCCTCGACGATGACTGCGTCTCTCATGACGGCTCCTTGTCCGATCGATCCGTTCCTATCGGATCGCTGACACCACGGTACGAGCTGGCTTTAGTCTTGTAAAGCCAGTAGGATCGTGACATGCCACTCCACATGGACGGCCCACTGTCCGACCTCGACACCTGGACAGCCGGCGACCGATGCTCCATTGCACGCGCCTTGTCCGTGGTCGGCACGCGATCGACCATGCTGATCCTGCGCGAGGCCTTCTACGGAACCACCCGCTTCGACGACTTCAGCCGACGCGTCGGCATCACCGACGCCAGCAGTGCGGCCCGCCTCAAAGAGCTGGTGGAGGTTGGCATCTTCGTCAAACAGCCCTACCGACCGGACAAGGGCAGAACGCGCTACGAATACGTTTTGACGAGGATGGGCGAGGATCTGCTGCCCGTCGTACTCGGATTGATGCAGTGGGGCGACCAGTACCTGCAAGACGACGACGGGCCGCTCGACGTCGTCGATTCACACGGCGAGCCCGTGCGCGTGCGGGTCACCGACGACAGTGGTTCCGAAGTGCCGATCAACGAGTTGCGAGTACGCATGCAATAGGTCCCGACGACACAGGACCCTTCGCCGACGCACGCACAGGTGCCTTGCTCGGGTCACACCGCCTCGACGGCGAGTGCGACTCCGATACCGATGAACAACACCCCGGCCACACGGCTCCAGGACGTCGAGTTCGACGAACCGCCGGCCAAGCGGCCCACAGCGGCGGTGACCACTGCCCAAACCGCCAATCCGATTGCCACATCGACGATTCCGAGTAGACCGATCTGCAGGGGAAGTGCTCCGTAGGCATCGACGAACTGCGGCAGGAGCGCGACGAAGAACAGCACGGCTTTGGGATTGAGCAGATTCGTCACCAGACCCATGCGAAACCAATGCACGTCGGACGCCGCACTCCCCTCCGACGAAGTCTGCCGCAGCGCCGAGATGCCCAGCCACACCAGGTACAGACCTCCGAGGATCTGAATGATGTTCAGCGCGGTCGGCGATCGAGAGATGAGCAGCGACAGCCCCACCACCGCTGCAACCATGTGCACGCACAGTCCGGTCTGCGCGCCGAGGCCCGCTCGCCACCCCGCGGCGCGGCTGCTCGCTGCCGCTCGGGCCACCACCGCGAAGTCAGGACCGGGTATCGCGTAGGCCAGGAGCACCACGCCGAGGAACGGTAACCATCGGATATCCGTCATTGCCTCGACGGTATCTGATGCTTTTCGATACGTAAACCATTAGAGTCGGGTTATGGATTGGAACTGGGTCGGCGACCACTTCGCACTCGACGTGGTCAACACCGTGCAGTTGCAGCGCGGTGCCTACGCCGAATTGATCGACTCGGTCGCCGACCTGCAAGACTGGGCCGAACTGCAGGGCGCGCGAGTGCCCGAGGCCATCCCCGACGATGCCGACATCGACACGTTCAAGGTGACGCGCGATCACATGCTGTCGCTACTGCGGGCGGTGGCGTCGAACATGGATGTTCCGCGGGAAAGCGTCGAACACATCGATGAGATTGCCCGACGCCATCCGGTGACCCGACGGCTCGATCTCGGCGACGGCGGTGGCGTCGGAGATGTTGTGGGAACCGATGATCCGATCGAATCACTCTGCGCGCGTGGGGCGTCCGCCGTCATCGATCTACTCAACGGGTCGGATCGCGCACGGCTGGCCTTGTGTGACGCTCCGCGATGCGGTCAACTGTTTCTGCAGGATCGGCCCAATCAGCAATGGTGTTGCAGCGCATGCGGGAATCGCGCGCGTGCGGCACGACACCACGCAAAGGAGAAGCGCGGATCATGAACATTTCGGTACGCCAGGTGGTACTCGACTGCACCGACGCCCGCCAACTCGCCGAGTTCTATCGGCAACTCCTGGGATTCGAGTACGTTCCCGGCGACGCCGAAACGATCGACCCGGACTGGCTCGCCATCAACGCACCCGACGGCTCGTGGCGCATCGCGTTTCAGCAGATCGACGCTCTTCCCGAAGCGACATGGCCGGACGGCGAACACCCGCAGATGGCGCACCTCGATTTCATGGTGAGCACCGTGGCGGAACTCGACGAAGAACACTCGCGTGCAATGGAACTGGGCGCGCGCTTGCTGCGGGACCTACACGACGATCCGGAAGAACCGATCCGAATCTACGCCGATCCGGCCGGCCACCCCTTCTGCATCTTCGTAGGGGCCTGAACCCGGCACACATCTACGCCCCTCGTCGGAATCCACACCCCCCGCACGGGGCGTGGATTCCCAAACGGGGCGTCAATCCCGACACACCAACACATCGCGGCACAGGACCTGAACTCAGCCCAATTGCACCGTTGCCGTAGCGCGGTGACCGAAGATTCGCTTGCCCTCGAATGTCGCACCGATGGACACCACAGCGGTTCGAGTCGCCTCGTCCTTCGACTTGATCTTGCCGCTGAAGACGATTTCGGCCGGCTTGTGCGTGTCCACCGGGATCGGGGTGGTGAAGCGAACGGTGTAATCCTTGACGGCACCCGGATCGCCGAGCCACTCGCTGATGTATCCGCCGCCGACGCCCATCGTGAGCATGCCGTGCGCCAGGACGTTCTCGAGGTCGATCATCTTGGCGAACTTCTCGTCCCAGTGAATCGGATTCGCATCACCCGCGACGCCGGCATAGTTCACCAGATCTCCACGAGTCAATCGCACGGTGCGCGTGGGCAACTCATCGCCGACGCTCACCTCGTCGAACGTCCGCGTCGGCTGCCCCCGGTACTCCTCGACGATGAGCGGCTCGTGCTCCTGAGGGGTGGACAGGGTGTCGTGCTCACTCGCGTTGGCGACTGCTGCGTCCATCGACGCGCCGAACATCACCAGGTTGCGGGCGGCGTCGGCGATGGCCGGGTCGATTTCACCGGACCGTCCGACGAGCAGGGTGGTGTAGGTGGTCTGCACCAGTTCGTTCTTCTGGTTGGACACGACGTTCTTGGTGACCATCATGTCTCTGCCCATGACCGTCTTGAAGGAGTCGAGCGAGACGTCGCACGTCAGCTGATCGCCGGCCAGGATGGGCTTCTGAAAGACCAGCACCTGGTCGGTCTGCAGAATCTGGCTCAGGTCGTAGCCCTCGGCGATGGACTCGAGGAGCTTCTTCTGTGCGAGCGTGCCGACCAAGGACATGAATGTCAGAGGTGCAACCAGAGCGCTGTGTCCCAGCGCGGCCGCGGCATCGCCGTCCCAGTGCGCGGGGTGGAAGTCCTGGACCGCGCGGGCGTACTCACGAATCTTCTCGCGACCCACCTCGTAGTAGTCCTCGGTGCGGTAGTGATAACCGACCATGCTCCGCGCGTGCTCCGCCGGGTCGAATGCCTGTTCGTCGGCTGCTACCGCGCCGGACTCCGCTACCTGCTCTGCCACTGTTGTCCCACCGTCTCGTCCCCTGCTGTTCATCATTACCCGAGCAACCTACCCAACAACGGCGCAGGTTGGCCAGGCTGGGGCATTCAAGCAGAACGGTGTCGCGGCGCGTCGCGATAGCCCACCATGCCCACCATGGCACCCTGCTGAGACAACCCACCGGCTCGGCTCATCGCCCCACGCGGATGGTGTTGACGCGACGCAACGACGTCGACGGCCATCAGCGCAGCGCCGTGAGCAGTGAGTGACTCCGGATTTGCGGGCGCGATCACCGGCAACATCAGATCGCGGCGAAACAGCCGGCGAAGCGACGGAAGGTTGGCGCAGCCACCGACCATCACCAACGCGTTCACGGCACAGGGCGCATCGACTATGACACTGGCAACCCAATCCTCGAGCGAACCGATGCTGCGCTCGAGTACATCGTCGAAGGTGTTGCGCCACAATCGGACCGGCCCACCGACGAACGGGCCATCGACCTCGGCCACCCGCAACCTGGACAATTGTTCCCGAGCCGTGCGAATGGCGACCATCAGGTCCGCTCGCGCGCGATCGGACGTCAACTCGTGGGCACCGAACGTAGAGAGCAAGTAACGCGAAATCTGCTCATCACAACCGATGCCACCGAACAGCGTGGTGCGCACCGAACTGAACACTCTGCCGGTGGCCGGGTCCGCGATCGACATCGTGGTGCCGGACGCTCCGATGTCGCAGATCGCGACAGTTCGTGCGCCCTCGAGCTGACCCGTGCCTCGCAAGTACCGCAGCTGAGCACCGAGCTCCGACGCGACCAGCAGGCGATCGGCCTCGTATGTGGAGTACGCCGACGTCCGGCCACGGGCCCCGGGATCGTCGGGGACGGCCAAGACGATGTCTGCTCGCTCGACCATCTGATCGCGCGACATCGACTCGACCAGATCGAGGGCGACCTGGAGATGGTCGCCGGGGTCGAACGAGTGCACGATGTGGGCCGACCGGACGGATTCGTCGAACGCATCGACGGCGACCCCTCGGGCAGTGGCTGAACCCACCGAGACACCAAGGACTGTTCTCATGTTCCCTCGACTCGAATAGCTACTCCGACCAGCCGATAGTAGCCCTCGAACCGCCCTCTGGACAGTAAAACAGCGAACTATGTGAACTTCCGGTTTGTTTCGGCCGATTCTTCATGCCGCCGGGCGGAATCCGACAGCGTCAGGCGACATGATCGAAGGGATCACGGCGGTCGGCCAACAACGGTCCCCAGTCCTCCTGCGCCGACATCATGGCCGCGCCGGCGACACCGTTGGCCGAGTCCAGACCGCGGGCGGCGGCCACAATGGAACGGGCCGACTGCACCAGAGACACATCGAAACGAAAGCTGTGCGCCGCCAACTCCGCGAACGCATCCTCGGGACTACAGCCACGCAGCGCGATGAGAACACCCACTGCCCTGTCGATCGTCGTGCGGGTCACCACTTCTACTGCGGCACTGTCGGTCATCGGATACTCACCGTCTACTGGTCGATCACCCGATGGTAGCGAGGCTCGAGCAGAAGTTCAGGTGTCGAAGTGGAATTCACACACCCGTCATAAGAAGGACTTGTCCGAGTATCAAACCCGCTCGCTCACAAGGGAACAGCACGTTTCGGATCACTCGACCCGTTCCACCGTCGGTTCCGCGGAAGGCTCCTCCGGGGTGGACGTGGGCTCGGTTGTCACCGGAACCTCTTCGGTGGTCGTGGGCGGATCCGTGTCCGGAACCTCGGGCTCGGGTTCCGGTTCCGGCTCGGGCTGTGGCTTCGGATCCTTGGTCGGAGTTCGCCCGCCGCCCGGCTCGTCACCGTCGGAGGCGTCGGACGAGTTGCCGCCTCCACCGACGATCGCTCGGTCGGGCTGTCCGCCGCCCGAACCACCGGTGCCCGACGCCGTGTCCGCTACCGGAGTCGGAACAGCGCCCGCCGGTGGTGGTTCGCTCCACACGCCGACCGGCACCGGCCCGAACGGGGGTGCCTCGATGCCCTGCGCATCCGCGGAAGGAAGAGTCGACGAACCGAGAGGCGCGCCCGTGGTACCGGCCACCACTGTCGCAGACGACGGCGTCTCGGCGACGACAACGGCGTCTGCGGTACCGACCGCGGGACTCTGCTCCGGGCCGGTCGCCGCCAGTGCCCAGACCGTCGCACCGCTGAGCGCGGCCAGTATTGCGATACCCAAGCCGATCATCGTCAGCCGAGCACCGCGCGGAGTGCCCGTCCGATCACCACCGGAAGGACCCCCGACGTCCTCACCCGCGTCGAGCTCGTCCGCCGACAGCTCGCCCCGCCAGGCGGCAGGGCCGGTCGCGGTACCGAAGAGTGCGGCTGCGACTGTGAACGGAACCTCGGCGTCCAACCGCGGATCTCCGGCATCCACCACCCCGACATCGCGAACAGCATGGGCGACCAAGGCGGCGCGAACGATTCCGCAGAGCGCGATGCTGTCGCAGACCACCGCGGAACCGACGATGTGCAGATCGTTCTGGGCTGCCTGCACCCTCATGATTCCGAGCATCGTGGTGACGGCGTCACCGACACCGCCGGGAGCTGCGGCAACAGAAACAGTGCGGGTGGAAATTGGCCCGAGTTCGGGCAGATCGGCCTCGACCAGGACAGCCGACACTTCTTCGACACCGACGTGTACGCCGAGCGCTATGGACATGATCGTCGACTCCCCCGAATCCAATTCCGACTCAGAGTACCCTTCGGAACGCGAAACGGGGCATTCAATTGTTTTACGCGACGATCAGAACTCCAGTTTGCTCGCCTCGGCTCGGGCCGATTCTGCCGCGCGGCGCTCGCGCTCGAAGAGCAGACCGAACGTGAAACCGTTCTCCCCTGCCGTCGTCCCGGCTCGCGCACCCAGCGTCCGCAGAATGCCCGCCGCGATCACCGCGTCCTGATGCTCGCCGAGCACTTCCTGAATCATCTTGAAACGCTTGATGTTTGCTTTCGATACCTTCTTGTCCACCACCGGCGCGACCAACTCGGCCGCATACCGAGCTCGCTTCGACGCCTTGCGAGCGCGGTGCAACGCCTCGTCGTCGGTACCGAGCACCGCACTCTTCGTACGATCGATCGCCTTCTTCCCGGCCTTGCGTGCAAGCTTGACCAGCAGGCGATCACTGACCTCCCCGTCGATCGGCAGCCCCCGCGACCATGCCGACAACTGCGTCAGCAGCGCGCGATAGCGGTCGCCGTCGAGTTCGGCCATCGCCGCTTCACGATGCCGAATCTGCTCTGCCAGCAGATCGTTCTCGATACGCGAGGCCACGGGGCCCAGCACCCATTCGGACGGCAGTTCACGCAGCGCCGCCGCGAACCGGGCGCGCTGCACCTGACGATCTCGCACCTCACCCAGAAGACTTGCGTACCACGATAGTTCGGCCTCCAGATGAGCTGCGGCCTCGTCCTCGAACGCACTCCCGAACACCCGAAGAGTGCTGCGATACCGTCTGATGGCCACCCGGGTGGAATGAATAGGATCCAACCCGCGACGCAGATACACATCACCCGCGACGATTGCCTGCACCTGCTCGTCGAGGTAATCCGTCAGCAGCCGAACTCCGGTGTCGGCCGGCACCTCACGCACCACGGACAGCGCCCGATCCAACTTCGACGGATGCGCCGACGGGCGAGCACCCGCACCGCGCAACAGCTTTCCGGCTTTCTTCAGAAACGACTCGGAGCCGGCGGGGCCGAGTTCGACCTCGACCTCCCGCCACCGCGGCCCCGTCGCGCCGCCGATCAAGACCACCGACACCTCGTCGTCGGCGATCTCCGCAACCACCGCCCCGTCGGCGTCGGACACCGAATGCACCGTCCGACGCGTCGTCAAGGTCGCGACCGCGGACAGCTGCCCGCCCATCACGGCGCCGCGAAGAACGTCGGCCAACTCGTCGGGCACCACGTCGTCGGCACCGCTGCCGAGAGGAAGTCGAATCTCCGTTCGCGCCTTCTCGGCCGGAACCTTCGCGTGCCAGCCGTTGTCCGAATCTCCGGTGCGCCGCCGCAGCGTGATTCCCCGTCGCAACAGATCGTGCCCGGCGGTGTCGAAGTACTCGCTGATCAGATCGGTCTCACTCGACGCCAGAACCCCATCGGTGGGCACCAGCGAAGCGAGAGTGGGCAACTCGAAATGTGCGTCGACGTCGAACTTGTCTTCGCGCTCGGTCTGAATCGACTCCATGCGACCATCCTGCCTCGAGTACCGGGTCCGACGGCGGCGGAAAGTGCAGACCCGTCAGCCTCGCGGCATGTCCAGCTTCGGGAACGGGAAATCGAACGTCCGAGTCGAGCGGGTGGTGGTCGTCGGACGCGTGGTGGTGGTCGTCGGCCGCGTGCTGGTGGTCGCCGGAGCCTGTGTGGTGGTGGGCGGTGAAGCCGTCGTCGTCGGAACCGCCGTCGACTGCTCCGACGTGGGCCTGACGGGAGCCGTCGACCCGTCGTTGTCGGGAGTCGCACCGGTTGAGGCCGTCGTTCGCCGCGTCGTGGTTGCTCGTGCCGCATCGGAGGTCGTGGGTGCGTCCGACGAAGATGTCGTGGGCACCGGGGAGGAGGCGTCCCCGGACGGGAATGTCGACGTCGTCGTGGTCGCGAGCGGCACCGATGACCGATCCGGATCTGCAGGAGAACCAGCCGATGCAGGCTCCACGGACTGGGAGCGGACGGTCTGCGACGAATCCTGCGAGCTGCCGACCGACGGAGCCGGATCGTCGGTACTGGTCCGCGCTGCTGCGGCGACGACGGTCCCGGCCGCACAGACCGCAACCAGTGCGGCGACTGCGCGTCCGAGATGCCGAGACTTGTTGGCTCTGGTCATCCGCTTGGAGGAGGTGTCGCTGTGGCGCGGGCGTTTGGAGACCACTGCACCCACCGGGACAACTGCGGCCACCTCGCGATCGGCGGACTCGCCACCGACGGCCGCGAATTGCTCGGTGATCGCGTCGTGCGCAATCGGCGCAGGCCGCACGCCTACCGTCCGAGCAATCCCTGCAGCACCGCGGGCCGCCAACAGTTCCGGTTCTTCGGGAACGAACACCGGCATCGAGACCGCGTCGAACAAGACCTGTCGAACGATCTGCATGTTGGCGCCGCCACCCACCGCGACGACGGCGTCGACGCGGATGCCTCGCGCACCGACGGCGTCGAGCACATCGACCGCCATCGAGACGGCTCGGTGGACCGAGTCGCCGATGAGCTCGTCGAGAGTGCCGCGCCACAAGGTCGCGCGACCGCCGACGAAAGGTCCGAGAACCGAGACGCTGCGCAGGAGCGACAGTTGGTGTTTACCGGCTCGAACGTCGTGGACGAGCCGTCGCCTGGCCTCGACCGTCAGGGCTTCCGCTGCCCCGAACATAGCAATGAGGTGATCGCACAGGACACGATCGCAGGCATCACCACCCAATTCATCGGTCCGAGACGCGGCGAGTACCCGGCCGCTGCGGACATCCACCACGGACACCGACGTGCCGGACGCACCGACGTCGAACAGCGCGACGCAGCTTTCCCCGGCCAGCACACCCGTTTCCCGGAGCGCACCCAACTGGGCACCGAGCTCCGAGACGAGCACAACGTCGTCGGAGAAATCCTGGTCGAAGGCCGTTCTGGGGTCGCTTTCGCGAAGTGCGAGCACCGGGTAGTAGTCAGCGGACGCATGCTCGGCTGCCAGATTGTGCACCGAGGTGATGACGGCATCCCAGGGATCGGGTGCAAGACCGTTGGGTGCAGGCCCTGACGCCACTGGTTCGTGTACTTCCAGGACGGAACCGGGAGGAGTGTTGCTGCTGATCACGCTGCGAACACCGCTCGATCCCAGTGATGCACCGAGTACAGACGCACCGACAACCGCGGACACAAGAAACCTCGTTCTGGTAGGCCCCAACCCACGTTAGGTCACCAGAGTACCGCTACAACCGGCCATTCGTCATGTTTCGACGGCCGAAAACAAACTCGGGGGTCAGTCCACGATCGACTGATTGAAGTTCAGGTACGCCTTGGACGGGGTGGGACCGCGCTGGCCCTGGTACTTCGACCCGACGGCGGCGCTTCCGTAGGGGTTCTCGGCGGGCGACGACAGCCGGAAGAGGCACAGCTGCCCGATCTTCATTCCCGGCCACAATGTGATCGGAAGATTGGCGACGTTGGACAACTCCAGTGTGATGTGGCCGCTGAAGCCCGGGTCGATGAACCCTGCCGTCGAATGAGTGAGCAGACCGAGCCGTCCGAGTGAGCTCTTTCCTTCGAGTCGACCGGCCAGATAATCCGGCAGCGTCGTCAGTTCCAGGGTGGAGCCGAGCACGAACTCGCCCGGGTGCAGAACGAAGGGTTCGCCGGCCTCGGGCTCGACCAGCGTCGTCAATTCGTCCTGCTGCATGGCCGGATCGATGTGCGTGTAGCGCGTGTTGTTGAACACACGAAACAGCTTGTCGAGCCGTACATCGACGCTCGACGGCTGAACCATCGACGGGTCGAACGGCTCGATGGCCAGGTTGCCAAGGGTCACTTCGGCACGGATGTCACGGTCGGAGAGCAGCACCTCTGCAGGCTACTGGTCCACTACTGCCTCCCGCGACACACCCGAGCCCCGGTCAGGGCGAGTAGCTAGGCAAAAGAAAATCCGGACAATCGAGCGGCACCAACTTTCACACTCGGGCAACTCCTATCAGGAAGAGTGAAATGAGAATTCCATTCGACGTTCCGTCGTACCAGGACGATCGATCTCGATGCCGCATTGTCGCCGCAACACCCGGAAACAATCCGGTGCTGTGGGAACAATTCCTCGACGGCGCAGAAGAAAGTTATATGAGACACGGTGTTGCTTCTGCGCTCGAAATGTCGACCATTCGAGACGGTGAAACCACCACCCTGTTCTTCGCAGCACTCGATCACGCCGAGGTGATGGTCGGCGGGGTGCGCGTGCAAGGCCCGTATTCCTCGGTGGATCAATCACACGCACTCGTCGAATTCGCCGGACACCCCACCGGCCGCCGCCGCGTTCGGGCCATGCTCGACGAGCGCATCGCGCACGGGGTGGTCGAACTCAAGTCGGCATGGGTCGCGCGGGACGCACACCGCGGCCGCGCCGTCACGGCAGTGATCGCGGAATCGCCCGCGTACAGCACCGCGCTGCTCGGCGCGCGGTACGCACTGGCCACCGCCGCCTCCCACGTCCGCAGCGCATGGCTCGACACCGGCGCAATCATCGCCACCCAGATCGAACCCATCCCCTATCCCGACGAGCGTTACCGAACAGAGGTGTTCTGGTGGGACAGGCGAACTCTCGCGTTCGACGCCGAACTGTCCACCTGGCGTCGGATGCGTCGCAACACAGTCACCTTGCTCGCCCACCGTCGACCGTCCATCGAACTCCCGGAAGCAGTGGCATCATGAGCGAGGTATGGCAGCCTGTGATATTCGACAAGACGGATGCCGCACAGCGCGCCGCCCTGACGGAACTCGAACAGGATACGAGCCTGACATTTCTCGACGAGCGCGAGACGCAGAGAAAAGGCTTGCGCACTCTCCTTCCCAGCCCTGAGCAGAGCGTTCTCGAAGAGAACGACCGGTGGGTGTACTTCCCGTGGAGAAAAACGGTGGTCGCGGTTCTCGGACCCACGGCATTTCGACACCTGAGACTCGACAGAAACAGGAACAAGATAACCCGTTCCGAACAGAATTCATTGGGAGATCTCACCATCGGAATTATCGGCCTCAGCGTCGGACACGCCATTGCCCACACGTTGGCACTCGAAGGAATATGCGGAACGCTGCGCCTTGCAGACTTCGACGCCATCGAGCTCTCCAATCTCAACAGAATTCCGGCATCCATCCTCGATCTCGGTACCAACAAAGCGGTCGTCGCGGCGAGACGCATTGCGGAGATCGATCCGTATCTGCGGATAGAAATAGTCGAGGACGGAATCACGGAGGACACCATCGACGGGTTCTTCGACGGACTGGACCTGCTCGTCGAGGAATGCGACTCACTCGACGTCAAGGTCCTCGCCCGCGAAGCTGCCAGATCGCGCCGTATCCCGGTGTTGATGGAGACATCCGACCGTGGATTGCTCGACGTCGAACGCTTCGACCTCGAACCCGAGCGCCCGGTGTTCCACGGCGTACTAGGAGAGATCGACTCGACGGGCCTGCGGGGTCTGGGCACCCGGGACAAGATTCCGATCGTGCTCGACCAGCTGGACGCCGCGCTCCTCTCGGCACGCATGGCCGCATCGATGGTGGAGGTGAGCGAGACGATCGAGACGTGGCCACAGCTGGGCGGAGACGTCCAGCTCGGTGGTGCCACCGTCGCGGCCGCTGTTCGACGCTTCGGCACCGGAGCCCACCTGCCGTCCGGACGAATCCGGATCGACCTCGACACTCATCTCGATGCGCTCGCCTCTCCGCATCCGACTCGGACGGAGGAACTGTCCCCGGACGAGGGTGCAGACGGTTCGCCGACGAGCTCCGTCGATCCCGACGAAGCCGTTCTCGACGCTGCCCGACGCGCACCGTCCGGCGGCAACAGTCAGCCGTGGACGCTGTCGACCGACGGACGCACGGTGACGATAGGCATCGACCGATCCCGCACCTCGACACTCGACATCGCTTTCCGCGGCAGCTGTGTAGCAGTGGGTGCCGCGGCCTTCAACGCTCGCGTGGCTGCCGCCGCTCAGGGCAGATTCGACGGTGAGCTCATCACCGACCACGGAGTCGAGATCTCGTTGAGTGACCGTGACCCCGAACCGATCACCGATCGACGCCTCCTCGACGGCGTTGTCGGACGATGCACCGATCGGGAGTTGGGCACCGCCGAGCCTCTCGACGCGAGCGTTGCAGCAGACGTCGTTACTGCGGCCGCGGCGGAAGGTGGGCGAGCCGTGCTGCTGACGGCACGCGAATCCATTTCGGCCGCTGCGGACATCCTCGCCGACGCCGACCGTATTCGGTATCTCACACCACGTCTGCACCGAGAGATGTTCTCCGAGTTGAGATGGCCGGGAGATCCCGATCCGGACCGAGGCATCGAGGTATCGAGCCTGGGGATCGACGACGCGGATCTGTCCAAGCTCGAGATCGTCAAGCGGCCGGACGTCATGGCGCTCGTCGATACCTGGGACGCCGGCGCGGCGTTGGGGTCCGACATGCGCGATCGGGTGCTGTCGAGCTCGGCGCTCGTGGTGATCGTCGTACCCGGATCGACCGCAGACCATTACATTCGGGGAGGATATGCAACGGAGAACGTTTGGGTAACTGCGCATTTGCACGGTCTGGCCGTACAGCCGGTTTCCCCCGCGTTCCTGTACGCACGCACCCCGGAAGAACATCAGCAGCTGTCGATGCATCGCGGAGAAGCGTTGCTGGAGTTGAACTCGAGGTTTCGCGCACTCCTCGACATCGCCGACATCGAATCGGTAGCGCTGGTGTTGCGGCTCAGTTGCGCCCCGAAAAGCGGGATATACAGTCGCAGAGTGCCTGTTTCGGCTCTCGGATCGGGGTAGAGTCCGACAAAGACCAGGGGGACCAGTCCTGCACTGTGTCTGGGAAGAGGCGGGAGCGGGGCACTGGAGCACACACAGACGCTCGAGGTTCTCGTCACCGGCGTCGCAACCGAACTCATGGGAGTCGATGCGGCGACGGTGCACGAGGCGTACGAATCCGTGCTGCGGCGACTCGTGGACCACCTCGGCATCGACTTCGGTTTCCTCAGGCACAACGATTTCGAGGCCAGAGCCACTGTGCTCAGCGCGGAATGGCCCCGACGACTGAGTAGGCCCGATCCGGATCCGTTGGCCGTCGTGAAATTCGAAGACGCCGATTCGGTGTTCGCACTGGCCGAAACACTGACCGAACCGGCAGTGTTTCGGCCGGGCCGGCAACAGGATGGCTATCGTCGACGCGTCGAGCAGGGATCGGGATTCTCCGCGACGTCGATGGCCGTGGTGCCGCTGCTGCACGCGGAACGAACCATCGGCATCCTCGGCCTGATCAAGATCGGCGACCGCTCCTGGTCCGAGATAGAACTCAACGCTCTCAAAGCAATTGCGGCGCTGCTCTCCCAACTACAAGCACGAGTGATCGCCGAGGAACAACTGCGATTCTCGGCCCTGCACGACCACTTGACCTCACTGCCGAACCGCACGGCCCTCGCGCAGCACCTCCGCGAACGACTCGACCCGTCCATGCCCGGTCCCGTCGCGGTGATGCACATCGACCTCGATCGACTCAAAGCACTGAACGACTTTCTCGGACATCTCGCCGGAGACCACTTCCTCGAAACCATCGCCAACCGACTGCAGAGCTTCGTCGGCGATTCGGCCGGCATCGTCGCGCGTCTGGGCGGCGACGAATTTGTCGTCGTACTCGCCGGACCGTGCTCGGCCCGCGTCGCGAAACACCACGCCGAACTCATCGCCGACGCCATGAACGCACCCGTCACCCTCGGTGTCGAACGGATAAGCCGCAGCGCGAGTATCGGAATCGCCTTCGGCCAACCCGGCCGGCACACCGCGGAATCGTTGCTGCGACAGGCAGATCGAGCAGCATTGGTTGCCAAACGTGCAGGCGGTCATGACATCGCTCTGTTCACCGACGAAATGCATGCCGATTCCGAACTACGCAACGACGTCGAGATCCACCTGCGCGACGCCATCGCAGGCGACTCGTTGATCCTGCATTTTCAGCCCGAGGTGGACCTCGTCTCGGGACGGATCACCGCAGTCGAAGCATTGGTTCGATGGCAGCACCCCACCCGTGGACTGCTACCCCCGTCCGCGTTCATCCCCGTCGCCGAAGAGACGAACCTCGCCGGCGAACTCGGTCGCTGGGTTCTCGAACACGCCTGCCGCACCCTGGCCAACTGGCAACGGGACATCCCCGAGCTCGACATCTCGATGCGGGTGAACATATCGCCGGTCCAACTCGTCACCAACGGTTTCGTCGGCGCCGTCGCCAGAGCACTGAAAGAGTTCTCGATAGCAGGCCCCAACCTCTGCCTGGAGATCACCGAAGTAGCAGTGGTACAGGATCTTTCACGCACTCGCGTAACGCTCCGCGAACTTCGCGAACTCGGCGTGCAAGTAGCGATCGACGATTTCGGTACCGGATACAGCTCACTGTCGCACTTGAAGGAACTGCCCGTCGACGCACTCAAGATCGATCGCGCCTTCGTCACCGAGCTCGGCAACGGGACCACCGGCGACCTCGCCATCGTCCAGTCCATCATCGGACTCGCCGACGCGTTCGGGCTCAGCATCATCGCCGAAGGCGTCGAAACGCAGAGCGCCAGAAACACCCTCATCGAACTGGGCTGCACTCGCGCGCAGGGATACCTGTTCTCCAAACCGGTAGCCGCCGGAGACGCCCTGATCCTGCTGCACGGTGTGCGAATCGACGTCTGAGCGCCCTGCTAACCTGAACAACGCAACACCACGCCGGTGTAGTTCATTGGTAGAACGCGACCTTCCCAAGGTTGAGAGGCGGGTTCGATTCCCGTCACCGGCTCCACGGACCGACCCTTCGGCTTCGCCTCCGACTCGCGAGCATCCCTGAACACACCGACCATCCTGAGTCACTACATTCACTCCTGAAACAAACCGACCAACGGGTCGATCGGTCGGTACCCTCGCAAAAGACCGATAGCGTATGCGAATTCATTCATTGTATTCGCAAGAATTCCTGCATTTCAAAAGAGTCTTCTTCCGCCTTCTTCGGCGTGCTAGAAATCGAATGTCGACGTTCTTTCACACGACATCTGACCTGACAGGAATCCCCTCATGCGTTCACTATCGACCCTTGCTGCGGTCACCCTGACGACATTGGCCGTTGCCGTCTCGTCGGCCACTGCGGCCCCCGCGCTCGCTGCGCCCCCGAGAACCCAAGGCGGAGCAGGAACCCTCCTGTGGGAAGATCAATTCAACGGCTACGGCGGACCGGACCCCTCCAAGTGGGGGTTCCAGACCGGCCGGTGGGGTGCCAGTTCCGGTGAGCAGCAGTACTATACGAACTCCTGGAACAATGCGAACCAGTTCAACGGAACCCTGAACATCACCGCGCGTCGCGAAACCCCGCCGGACCGCAAGGGGGCACCGAACAACTTCACCAGCGCTCGCGTGGTCAGCATGGGGAAGCAGTCGGCAACCCCACCGGTACGCATCGAGGCATCGATCAAGATGCCGAGCGCACAGGGTTTGTTGCCTGCATTCTGGACACTGGGACTTCAGCCCGGCGGTGAGTATTCGTGGCCCAGTCAAGGCGAGATAGATGCGGTCGAAATTCCTGGATTGAACGGGCCTTCGTTCAATTTGCACGGTCCCTCGAAATGGAATTCGAGCCAGGACGTAAAAGCAGGCGGAGGAATGGGTCCCGTCGGAAACGGGTTTCACACCTACCGAATCGACTGGCTACCGACCAGTATCACCTGGTTCGTGGACGGAGTTGCGAGATATTCACTGACCAAGGCGCAGTACGAGGCGAAAGGCGGCAACTGGAAGGCATTCTCGGGTGCCTGGCCGCATTACATCCTCCTCAACGTGGCAGTGGGCAACAACTGGGTCGGCAAGACACCCACGAGCACGCCGTACCCGCAGACCATGAGCGTCGACTGGCTCCGCGTGAGCCGTCTCTGACCTGCAGGTAAGCCCGATCGATCGAGGGGTCCAGCCACATCGGCCGGGCCCCTCGTCGTGCGTCGGTCATTTCTCCTCTTTTTGCTCGGTTCTTTGTAGCAGAACAATTCTTAGGACTTTTACCGGTCAAACGCGTTGGTCGTAGGGACATCTCACAAATTCAGGAATACCGTCTGTACATGCGCGGACCACGCCATCGTCTGATCACCCTCGTCATCGCCGCTGCTGCTGTCGCCATCGCTGCACCGACCGCACAAGCGACTCCGCTGATGCCCATTGCGGCTGCGCCCGAGCAACCCGATCACGCCGAGGCCATCCGCTACGCGGCAACCAACCGTGACGCCGCCCCACCCGGGTCCAACGACATGAGCTGCACACCCACCGCAGAGCACCCCGACCCCGTCGTCCTGGTGCACGGCACCGACTCCACTGCGTACTCCGATTGGGCCGCCTTCTCCCCGATACTCCGAGCAGCCGGATTCTGCGTGTTCGCCATCAACTACGGTGCATCTCCTGACGGCACGAGCAATGGCTACGGTGCCATCGAAGACAGTGCGGCACAACTGAAATCGATGGCCCAGTCCATCTTGGACGCGACCGGGGCTGCAGCGGTCGATGTGGTCGGTTACTCACAGGGCGCGGCGGTGGCACGGTACTTCGTCAACCGGCTCGGCGGTAACGCCATGGTGCGTCGCTGGGTGGGAATTGCATCCCCGACCTACGGCGGCACCATGTACGGAGCCACCCCCGTCGTGCAGGCTGTGCCCGGTGCAACCAGTCTGGTGGCAGGCGAATTCGGACCCGGGCTGGCGCAGCTGATGGCCGGATCCGACTTTCTCGATCGCCTCAATGCAGGCGGCGACACCGTGCCCGGCGTCGAGTACACGTCCATCGCAACCAGAGTCGACGAAGTGATTCAGCCGTATACCAATGCGCTACTTCGGGATCCCGGAGCCCAGAACATCGTGGTGCAGGACGTGTGCCCCGACACCGAGGTAGCGCACTTCACGTTCACCTACGATCCCACTGCACTGCGCTTGGCGCTCAATGCACTGGATCCGGCGAACGCACGCCCACCGACGTGCGTCCCGGTACCCCTGGGATCCGGAATCCTCGACGTCGCCCTGGCCAGCAATTGACGTCTCAGGTGAGCAGTTGATGCGCTCTGAGTCCGACGTACAGTTCTGCGGCCTGAACGGGATCACGAAAATCGCGGCCGGTCAGCTCGGCAATTCGACGTAGCCGATACAACACCGTATTGCGGTGATAGTGCAGCGATTCGGCGGCGCCCTTGGTGGATCCACCGCACGAGAACCACGCGTCGAGTGTGGCCAGCAGGCTCTGCCGCTCGGCGCGTGGCAACGCCAGCAGATCGCCGAGGATCTGACGCGAGGCGATGCGACCCGACTTCGGATCGCGGACCAACAACAGCGGCACCGGTACCGAGTCGTATCGAATCGGCGTCGACTCGACAGTGCAACAGGATCTCGCCAACCGCGCCTGAACCACGGCGTCGCCGATACCCGACGGGGACCGAAAGACCGAACTCACCCCTACCCGCCCCGCACACAATTCACTCAGCGTCACCAACGCAGAGTCGATCTCCGATTCGGTTGCCGCGCACATCAACCCGACGCTTCCGTCCACCTCCGCATCCCACACGGACTCGGCGCCCGTCGCACGCAGTCGCGCGATCAACCCGTCGACCCCCACGGCCGTGGTCAGCGGCTCCTGCGAGACCACCACGAAGTAACCGTGGTCGGGAATGCGAAATGCTCGCAGCGCGTCGGCAGCCGCGGACGGATTCGCCGTGTGATCGGCGAAGAGCACCCGAATGAGTCGGCCACGGGCCTCGGCACTCTCGCGGGCACGCATGTCTGCGCTCTGCCGATAGGCCTCCGCGGCCTCGTCGGAATACACGTCGACCAGAGCCCACACCTGTGCGGCCATGTCGAGAAGTGCGTGACTCGCCCGGCCGTCCGAGCGCTGCATCAACTCGTCCCAGACCAACCTGCCGCCGAGCCGGAACGCGTGCAGCAAGGCTGCCAGCGGCACCCCCTGCTCGGCCTTGAGTCGGCCTGCGGCCTGTGCCGACTCCAGCTGCATGGGCGCGCGACCGGACAGCTTGCCCAGCATCGACACCAGATTGCTCCGCGCCGCCTCGTGCAGCTGCTCGGGGGTGAGCAGCGTCGATTCGAGGTATGCGTGCTCTGCCCCCAGAATCCGACGCACCAGTTCGCTCGCCAGATCGTCGACGCCGTCGAGCATCGTCGCGGCCAGATCGGTCGGTGACGGATGCAGATCCAATTCGGTCGCGGTCATGACAGAACTCTAACCGCACCCATGTAAGCCACGCCACACCCGAACTGTGCGACGGCACAAACGGTGGGACTCGATTGAGAGCGGTGGCCCATAGCGTTCGCGCCACGAATGCGACGACAATCACACTCGAAGCCGTGTACCCGAACAACGATCTGGAGCCGAGAAGTTGACCAGCGAAGCCACCCCGTACCTGCATCCCGTCCCGACCACTGGCTCCGACTCCCAGCCAGCCGTCGATGCCGCTCTCTCCGATCTGTCTCAGGGTGAGAAGACCTGGGGACAGCTCACCCTGGCCGACCGGCGGGCACTGCTCGAACGCATGCACGCGCTGACCTCCACTCACGCCCAGGAATGGGTGACAGCGGCCTCGTCGATCAAGGGCCTCGACAGCTCGTCCAGCCTCGTCGGTGAGGAATGGCTGTCCGGCCCCTACTCCTTCCTCGGTGCGCTCGGCGCCCTCTCTCACACGCTCACCGCGCTGGAAGCGGGCACCAGTCCGCTGGCCGATGTGAAGTTCGGGACGGCGCCCGGCGGGCGGACGACGGTGTCGGTGCTGCCGCTCAACATCTTCGACCGCCTGCTACTCAACGGGTTCACCGGCGAGGTATGGCTGAAGCCCGGAATCGATCGTGCGACCGCACAGCGCACCGCTGGGCTCGCCCAACTCGACCCGGCCCACACCGCTGGCATCGGAGTGGTACTCGGCGCAGGCAACATCACCTCGATCGCCCCGCTCGACGCCCTGTACGAACTGCTCGCGTTCAACCGGGTGGTCGCACTCAAGCTGAACCCCATCATGGATCCGCTGCTACCGGTGTTCGAGAAGGTGCTTGCACCCCTCGTCGACATCGGGGCACTGCGCCTGCTCACCGGCGGTGCCGATGTGGGCACTTACCTGGTTCGGCACGATCTCGTCGACCACGTTCACATGACCGGTAGCTCCCTCACACACGATGCGATCGTGTTCGGCACGGGCAACGACGGAGCCGCCCGCAAGGCCGCGAACGACCCGATTCTCACCAAGGACATCTCCAGCGAGCTCGGCGGCGTCTCGCCCACCATCGTGCTGCCGGGTGAGTGGAGCCGCGCCGACATCTTGTTCCAGGCCGAACACGTTGCCACCCAACGCCTGCACAACAGTGGGTACAACTGTGTCGCATCACAGGTCGTCGTGCTGTCCTCCGAATGGAAGCAGCGCGACGAATTCATCGCTGCTCTGCGCGCGGCACTCGATCGCGCACCGGCACGCACTCCCTACTACCCGGGCAGCGACAAGAGGGTGTCCGACGCCACCGCCACCTACCCGGCCGCGGAACGACTCGGCGACGGTGGGGGCCGCGTGCTCATCACCGATCTGAACCCCGGTGAATACGCACCCCTGCTGCAAACCGAGTACTTCGCTCCGGTCATGGGTGTCATCGAATTGCCCTACAGCGGTGCAGCATTCGCAGCCAAGGCCGTCCAGGCCGCGAACGAGGAATTCACCGGCACCCTCGGTATCAACATCATCGGCTCCCCTGCCACCATCAAGGGACTCGGCGAGAAGTTCGACACCATGCTCGCCGAACTGCGGTACGGCACCATCGCCGTGAACGCATGGACAGCGCTCGGCTTCCTCACCGCATCGGCCACCTGGGGCGCCTACCCAGGTCACACCGTCGACGACGTGCAGAGCGGAATCGGCATCGTGCACAACGCATTGCTGATCGACGGGGCCGAAAGAACAGTGGTCCGTGGCCCCTTCCGTCCCCTGTCGCGTTCACTGATCAACGGCGAACTCTCCATCTCCCCGAAGCCGCCGTGGTTCGTCACCAACAAGACCGCAGCATCGACCGGCAAATTGCTCACTGCATTCGCCGGTGCACCGTCCTGGGCCAAACTGCCCGCGATATTCGCCTCCGCCCTCCGCGGCTGACACCCCTGCGCCCGCCACGACTTCAAGGACAAAGATGAGCTCACAGCACAAGACTGCCGACTACATCGTGGTGGGCGCAGGTTCCGCAGGCGCAGTGGTGGCCAATCGCCTCAGCGCCGACCCTCGCAACGAGGTGATACTGCTCGAAGCAGGCCCCGAGGACAAGAACAAGTTCGCCCACATCCCGGCTGCGTTCTCCAAACTCTTTCGTAGCGAGGTCGATTGGGATTACCTGACCGAACCGCAGCCGGAGCTCCGAGATCGCAGCATCTACTGGCCGCGCGGCAAGATGCTCGGTGGCTCGTCGTCGATGAACGCCATGATGTGGGTGCGCGGATTCGCCGCCGACTACGACGAGTGGGCGGCAGTCTCCGACGACTCCTGGTCGTTCCGTAACCTCGTCGGATACTTCCGCAAGATCGAGAACATCGAGGGCACAACAGCACTCGACGCAGGCACCGACGGCCCACTCATCGTCTCGCACCAGCGCAGCCCTCGCGACCTGACGTCGTCGTTCCTCGACGGCGTCGAAGAAGCGGGCTATCCGCTGGAAACCGCCAACCTGCCCGAGCCCAAGGGCTTCACCCGCACGATGGTCAACCAGAAGCGCGGAGCACGGTGGAGCACCGCGGATGGATACCTGCGACCGGCGAAGAAGCGCAAGAACCTCACCATCCTCACCGAGGCACACGCCACTCGCGTGCTGTTCGAGGGCACTGCGGCCGTGGGCGTCGAATACATCTCCGGCGGCGAGACACACACCGTGCGCGCACACAAGGAAGTGATCCTCTCCGGTGGAGCGATCAACACCCCACAGCTGCTCATGCTCTCGGGCATCGGCGACCAGGAACAACTGAAATCGCACGGCATCGCCGTTCAGCATCACTCACCGGGCGTCGGACAGAATCTCCTCGACCACCTGGCCGCCCTCATCGGCTGGAAAACCGAACGAGACTCCCTCTTCCATGCCGAGAAGATCCCCGAGCTGGTCAACTACCTCACGCGCCGACGCGGCATGCTCACCTCCAACGTCGCCGAGGCGTACGGATTCATCAAGAGCCGAGAAGACCTTGCCCTGCCCGACGTCGAACTCATCTTCGGACCGGCACCGTTCTTCGACGAGGGACTCGTCGGCCAGGACTCACACGCCGCCGTCATCGGCGCGGTACTCGTCAAACCCGAGAGCCACGGCGAGATCACCCTGCGCTCTGCCGACCCCTTGGCGAAGCCCATCGTGGAGCCGCGCTATCTCAGTGACCCCGGCGGACTCGACCGCCGCGCCATGATCGAAGGGCTACGGGCCTGCGTCGCGATTTCGGAAACCCCCTCGCTGAAGGGCGAGCTCGGCGACATCCTCCGCCCCAGGGTGGCGTCGAACATCTCCCCGGCGGACCTGCTCACCGAAGCCCTCGAGCAGAATGCGCACACTCTGTACCACCCCGTGGGCACCGCCCGGATGGGTAACGACGCCGACAGTGTCGTCGATTCCGAGCTCCGGGTAAGGGGAGTCGACCGCCTTCGCGTGGCCGATGCGTCGATCATGCCGAGCATCATTCGCGGACACACCCATGCGCCGTCGGTGGTGATCGGAGAACGGGCAGCGGATTTGATACTTCGCTGAGTCTGCACCGAACATCAGGAATCTTTCCGGTTTGACGGTCCGGTTTGTCGGGTAACAGGTTGTCACGCTCCCAGCAGGGATCGAGATGTAACCCATCCGCTCGGCAAGCAGCGCCGAATGACCCACAACGCTCGAGAGACGAGCACGGAAGGTTGACCGACATGTTCACTGTTCGTAAAGCTTTGGCCGCCACCGCAATCGGTGCAATGACGATCGTCCCGCTTGCCGCATGCTCCAGCGACGACGCTTCCAGCACAGTCGATGCAGCCACGTCCTCGGCCGCATCGGCCATGGAAACCACCGAGAGCACCCCCGAGCCCGCTGCCGAGGTCGCCGACCTCAGCAACGGCGTCGACACCGCAGTTGCACTCGATCCCGGCTTCCTGGGCGCACTGACCACCCTGGGCCTGACGCCCGGCGTAGTCGGAACCGCCACTCTCGCAGACGGTTCCATCCGCTTCCCGATCACCGGCGGAGACGTCAAGTACTGGGAGCCCGGCACCGTGGATCCCTACGTCCAGGGCGAGATCATGCACGACGGCAGCGGCCTGTCGCTGACCGCCGGCGAAACCGTCGTCGAGCTCACCAACTTCGACATCGACCCGGGCACTTCACTTCTCACCGGTGACGTCACCGTCAACGGCGAAGAGGCTGCTGCGGACGCCGTGCTGTTCGATCTCGACGGCCGCACCCTGCAGCCGCTCGCAACCGGACCCGACAACACCGCCATCCTGCAGGGCACCCAGGTGAAGATCTCGGAGACCGCTGCCGGACTGCTCAACAGCACCTTCAACACCGATGCTGTGACCCCGGGCCTGCTCGTGGGCGTTGCGACCATCACGGTCAAGACCGCCGCATAACCATTGCCTGACCCCGTGCGCGAGAGCACACCGTGACAGACGGTGGCTCTCGCGCACGGGTCTTTTTGCATAGCAAGGTCAGGAGCCTCGGATGAGAGCGTTCACGAAGATCTACGGTGGGCACCCACTGCACGCAGTCGGTCTGCTGCTTTCGTTCGCCCTCGTCGGTTACGTCATCGCGATTGCCGGACCGGAAACATTGTGGAACAACGACGTGTGGTGGAAGTCCATCATCGTGTGGTTCTTCGGTTCGGTCCTGCTGCACGACGCCGTGCTGTATCCGCTCTACTCGCTCGCCGACCGACTTCTCACCGGATCGACACACCGCCCCTGGATGTTGTCTCCGGTCAACTACGTTCGCGTTCCCGCTCTCGGAGCCGGACTGACGTTTCTCATGTTCTTTCCCGGGATACTCACCCAGGGTGCGGAGTCGTATCGGGCCGCAACCGGTTTGACGCAAGAGCCCTTCCTCGGTCGTTGGCTCGCGCTCACCGCCGCGTTGTTCACCGTGAGCGCAGCCGCTTACTTCATTCGATTGATCCTCGTACGGAGCCGAGCATGAGCGTCACCGCCGATACACTCTTCCACCGCGCAGCAGCCGGATTGCCCTGTTGGATAGGCGATTCCGACGGCTCACGAGAACGTCTACCCACTGCCCGCTGGATGGGCGGGGATGCCTCGTCCGTGGAGGATCGCCGTGCGGACCACGCGATGATCAGTCGATGTACCGGCCCCACCCTCGACCTCGGCTGCGGGCCCGGGCGCCTCACCGAAGCACTTGCTCGACGGGGAGTGTCGGCACTCGGCGTCGACACCTCGAAGGCAGCCGTCGACCTGACCATCGGCCGCGGCGGAAACGCCGTCCTGAAGGACATCTTCGAGCCACTGCCCGACACCGGCGAATGGTCCTGCGTGCTGCTTGCTGACGGAAACATCGGCATCGGCGGCGATCCGGTTCGGCTGCTGCGCCGCGCTGCCGACCTGCTGGCACCGCACGGAGCCGTCATCGCCGAGGTGGATGCGCCGAGCAACTACGGAGTGCGGCACCGCACCGTGCGCTGGGAAACCGACACCATGGTCGGAGATTGGTTCGCGTGGTCGAGTGTCAGCGCCGACGCCACCGCGGATCTCGCTCGGGCAGCAGGCCTTCGAATGATCGACGTCGCACCGATCGACGGGCGCTGGTTCGCCCAGATGACGCCTGCACCGCTCACCAATTCGTGAACAGCAGATGATTGACCGCCAATGCGCCGATCACCTGCAGTGCCAACCAGAATCGGTGCGTGCGCATCGGCAACACCGCGGGCGCAATGAGCATCCACATCGCGAACGGCAACCAGATTCGCTCGGTCTCGGCCTTGCTCAACTGACTCAGATCTGCCATGACCACCGCCGCCAGGCCGCCGATCACCAGCAGGTTGATCGGCTGCACTCGCGTGAGAATTCGCGGGAATGCCGCTGGCACAGCAACACCCAGCGCACAGAACAGCGCCGCGAAGTTGGCCCAACCCCAGTACTCGAACGGGCGATCCTTGGCGATGCCCTGGTAGTAACGTTCTTGCACCAACTCGTAACCGTCGTACCACCAGAATCCGTACGCCGTGAATATTCCCGCGACGATCAGCGCTCCGATGACCGCGCCCACGAACGGGAGAATCTTTCGACCGGCAATCAGTACCGCCACCGCGGGCAAGCCCATCAGCACCAGCCCGTAGTTCAGATAGATACCGAAACCGAGCAGCACTCCCGCACCGATCGACGCGGGCCACAGGTACCGCTTCGTGGAGATCGCCAGCAGCGCGATACCCCACGCGGCGACCCCGGCATAGAACGCATCCGCCGACACGGCGATCCAGATCGCGGCCGGCGCGATGGCCACGAACGGCGCCGCGCGCCTGGCCATCTTCTCGTCGCCCAACACCCGCAGCGTGAGGACGACAGCCACTGCGGCACTCGTCCCGACCGACACGCAGAGCGTCGCCGCCCACGCACCGCCGCCGAGGCCGAGGCGGTCCAGCCAGACGAACGTCAACAACGCGCCCGGCGGATGTCCCGAGACATGCGTGGTCCACGAATCCGCCTGGTAATCCAGGATTCTCTCGGAGAACCCGCGCAGAGTTGCGGGAAGGTCGGTGATCCCCGGCACCTCGTGCAAGTACTCGTCCGTCGACGCCAGCCGGTCGACGAAGCCGCGCCTCCACCCATCGACCATCGCCAACGACATCGTCCATGCTGCGGACGCGCCCCAGACGACGAACAGCAAGCGCGTCCAGGACAACCGGCGGGCCACCGTAGGCCCCCACAGCACGGTGGCCACGGCGATGAGTACGGCGAACGGAGTTCCCCACCCGAAGTGAATCTCACGGAATCCGAACAGCGGTGCCGCGTCTGCGAAATCGCGCACCTGCTGAGGGGTTCTGTTGATGATGGGCGTGACGAGTTCGTTTCCCAGATACGGCACGATGAACGCGACCACGACGAGCGCGACGGCGAGCGCACCGGCGACGGCTTCTCTCCAGTAACGGATAGTGTTTTCTCCCTGCGGACCTCGAGACGAACACGACTTCCGATCAGCATATCGACCGACGGTGATGGAGGATGAACAGATGAACAAGGACGCGCAGGGACGGGCCGAGATCGCCGTCATCGGCGGCAGCGGCTTCTATTCGTTCTTCGCCGACGACGCCGAGGAGATCGTGCTCGATACGCCCTACGGAGTCCCGAGCGCTCCGATCACATTGGGCGAGGTGGAGGGTAGAGATGTTGCCTTCCTCCCTCGGCACGGGCGGAATCACGAGTACTCCCCGCACACGTTGCCGTACCGCGCGAACATGTGGGCGCTGCGGATGCTCGGGGTGAGTCGAGTGTTCGCGCCGTGCGCCGTCGGATCACTGGTGCCCGAGTACGGCCCCGGCACCGTCGTGATTCCCGATCAGCTCGTCGATCGCACCTCCGGGCGAACGCAGACCTACTTCGATCAGGGCGGCATCCACGTCGAGTTCGCCGATCCCTATTGCGGGGAGTTGCGCAGGGCGGCCCTCCAGGACACCGCGATCGACGGCGGCGTCATGGTGGTCGTCGAGGGTCCGCGATTCTCCACTCGCGCGGAAAGCCAGTGGTTCGCCCGCCAGGGTTGGACACTGGTGAACATGACCGGTCACCCCGAAGCCGTTCTCGCTCGCGAGCTCGAACTCTGTTATGCACCGATCGCATTGGTGACCGACCTCGATGCCGGCATCGAATCCGGTCAGGGCGTCAAAGCCGTGGACGTGTTCGCGGAATTCCAGAAGAACATCGAACCACTCAAGACCCTCGTGCGATCGGCCGTTCGTGACGCTCCGACCGGTGATTGCCCTACGTGCCGCGTGCACACCGGGATCACCCTGCCGATCGAGCTGCCATGACACGGGTACTCCTCACCGGCGCAGCCGGATTCATCGGTGGCCACATCCTCGACGCCGCGCGAACCGCCGACCTAGACGTGGTCGGCGTCGACGCGATGCTCGAATCGGCGCACGGCCCCGGCGCGCATGCCGATGGGATCATCGACCTCGATGTGCGAGACAAGGACGCACTCGTCGAGACACTGCGCGGAGTGGACGTCGTGTGTCATCAGGCCGCAGTCGTCGGAGCGGGCGTCGACGCCGCAGATGCCCCGGCGTACGCAAGCCACAACGACTACGGGACGGCAGTCCTGCTCGCAGCCATGTACGAGGCGGGCTGCACCCGACTGGTTCTCGCCTCGTCGATGGTCGTGTACGGCGAGGGGCGGTACCTCAATTCGTCGGGCGAGACCGTCGTTCCTCGGCCCCGCTCCCGCGCCGACCTCGACGCAGGCATGTTCGACAACCGCGATCCCAGGTCCGGTGAGCCACTCGATTGGCTTCTGGTCGAGGAGGATTCGAGACTCGAGCCCAGGAGTACCTACGCCGCCAGCAAGCTTGCTCAGGAGAATTACGCCTCCGCCTGGGCGATTGCTACCGGCGGATCGGTGGTAGCACTGCGCTACCACAACGTGTACGGCCCGCACATGCCACGCAATACCC
This sequence comes from Rhodococcoides fascians A25f, assembly GCF_000760935.2. Classification (NCBI taxonomy): domain Bacteria; kingdom Bacillati; phylum Actinomycetota; class Actinomycetes; order Mycobacteriales; family Nocardiaceae; genus Rhodococcoides; species Rhodococcoides fascians. Next base: position 5,332,578 of record NZ_CP049744.1, read on the forward strand.
CGTATTCCGGTGTGGCAGCGATGTTTCGATCGTCCCTCGAACGCGGCCAGGCTCCGACGGTCTACGAGGACGGCAAGCAGGCCCGTGACTTCGTCCACGTTCACGACGTAGCGGCGGCCAACATCGCGTCGATCTCGGCCGCACTGGACGGCTTCACCGCGCTCAACGTGTGCTCGGGACAACCGATCACCATCGGTGAAGTCGCAGGCATCCTCGCGGACGCACGCGGCGGACCGGCACCCGAGATCACCGGACAGTACCGAGCGGGCGATGTGCGGCACATCGTCGCCAGTTCGGAACTCGCCGAACGGACTCTGGGATTCCGCGCGAAGGTCATGCCTCGCGAAGGCCTCACCGCATTCGCCGACGCACCGTTGCGCGACGCCGAGGGTACGGGTCCCCCTCGTGTCTGACCCGGGCTCGGTCACCGTCGTCGTTCCCTGCATGAACGAGGCCGAATCGCTTCCTGCAGTTCTCGATTCGATGCCGTCGGGGTATCGGACCATCGTGGTGGACAACAACTCCACCGACGACACCGCCGCCGTCGCCGCGGCGCACGGAGCCACCGTGGTGTCGGAATCGGTACCTGGTTACGGGGCTGCCGTGCACGCGGGCGTCCTCGCCGCCGACACCGAGATCGTGTGCGTCCTCGACGGAGACGGCTCGATGGATCCGGGTGACCTGCCGACGCTCGTGGCCGCATTGGATCACGCCGACCTCGCCGTCGGCCGTCGACGACCGGCCAAGGGAAGCTCACCCCTGCACGCGAGGATCGGCAATGCCGTTCTGTCCCTTCGACTCCGGACCAAGTACAAGCTTCCGGTGCACGATCTCGGCGCCATCCGCGCGGTCCGCCGCCAGGCACTGCTCGACCTCGGCGTCACCGACCGCCGCTCGGGCTACCCGCTCCAGCTGCTCGTGTTGGCAGCCGAAGCCGGGTGGACCGTTGCCGAACACGACGTGGACTACCGTCCGAGAACGGCAGGTACATCCAAGGTTTCGGGCTCGGTGAAGGGAACGATCGTCGCCGTGCGAGATTTCTGGAAGGTTCTTTCGTGATCGTCACCGCTCTCGTCGTTGCCAAAGCTCCCGTTCCCGGCCTGGCCAAGACACGCCTCGCTGCCACGATCGGGGATGCCGCTGCGGCCGAGCTTGCCGCGGCCTCGCTGCTGGACACCCTCGATGCCGTCTCCGCGTCCGACGTCGATCACCGCGTCGTGGCTCTCACCGGCACCCTTGCCGACGCGGCCCGCTCCGACGAACTGACTCGGGCTCTGGCGTCGTTCACGGTGATCACGCAACGCGGCGACGGACTGGGGGAACGGCTGGCGAACGCACACGCAGACGCGGCCACCGACGGAGCCGTCTTGCAGATCGGTATGGACACACCCCAGGTAACCGCGCAGATACTGTCCGACGCGGCCGCGCGGCTGGACCATGGCGACGTGCTCGGATCGGCCGAGGACGGCGGCTGGTGGGCGCTGGGCCTGCGTGACCCGGCCATGGCACGGGCCCTGCTCGACGTGCCCATGTCGGTGCCGTCGACGGGCACCGACACACACGCCGCGCTGACGGCCGCGGGGGCGTCGCTGACCATGCTCGAAAAATTGCGGGATGTCGATTTCGAGTCGGATCTGGACCCGGTATCCCACAAGTGCGCACCGGAGAGTCGGTTCCGCATTGCCGTCGACCGAATTCGATCGAAACAGGATTTCGAGTCCGTTACGTGAGGTTTGTTTTGCCCGAATTGGTTCCGTAAAGCCCGAAACTCCACATCTGTTGTGGAACAGCGCCTTCGATATGTCCTGATTGTCGAACCATCGACGACCAATATCGAATCGCAACAAAGCCGAATCACCGTTTCACGGCGATTTCACAGACACGGGTGCTAGAAAGTGTGTCATGACCGGGTTGTGGATAGTCGTTACCGTATGGATGGTGTGCGCGGCAGTCGTCGCCACCGTCCTCGGTCGCGTCGCGCGCCGGGGCGATTCGGAAGAATTGGGCTCGACTCTCGAGTGGGACATCGACACCCTCGATCACGAAGTACGGAACGACAACTGACGAAGCTCAGTCGACCTGTTCGACGATCTCGGTGAGAATGCCGGCGGCGGCGGCCAATGTCTCCCGCTCCTGTGCCGTCAGGTTCTCCAACTGCTCGGCAAGCGCAATCTCCCGAGACGCGACCTCGTCCCGCGCGGCAGCAGTCCCGGTATCGGTCAGCTGCAGAACCACTTGCCTGCCATCCGTCGGGTGCGGTGCCCGAGAGATCAAACCGGATTCCACCAACGTGTGCGATGACCGCGACACCGACGGTGGCTTTATTCGCTCCCGCGCCGCCAACTCACCCGTCGTCATCGGCCCTTCTCGCAGCAGAGTCGTCAGAATCGACAGCTGAGCGACGGGCAATCTGTCGCTGGAATGGCGCAGACGCAGCCTCCGATTCAACCTCATCGCACTGACGGACAGATCCCTGGCCAGCCCGGAATCGGGTAGATCACTCACGTGTCCAGATTACGACATCGAGGTGCATTCGCCCGATTCCTCCGAAACAGCGGATCACTCAATGTATTACCCCTCGAACAAACCGCTGATATGGTTCCTGAGGTTGTCGGGGTGGGAGATCGAAATCGGGGGGACGTCTTGAGTCGCGTAGGTTCCAGAGCATTGACCATCGCTACCGTGACCTTGGCGGCGTCGCTGCTGGTCACAGGCCCCAATGCCATGGCGGATCCCAATGCGGTCAATCCCATAGCCGGGCTCAACGGCACGTTCGGGCTGCCGCAGCTGCACGGCCGAGCCCAGGCCGTCGCCCAGGTGACCGGCATGTCGAGCCCCAACAACACCCAGAACGTGAACATGATCGGCACCGATCTCGGAATCATGTGGGACAACGGCCGCGGAGAGGTGTTGACGGCATTCGGCGACACCGCGGGACTCGGGATACCCAACCTGCTGCAAGGCAGTCTGTGGTCGTGGCGCAGCAATGCCATCGTCCGCAGCACCGACCGCAACCTCGCCGACGGCATGAACTTCGACAGCATCGTGAAAGACCCGCTGGGCCAGACCAAAGAGGTCGTTCCCAGTCCCAAGATCCCGTTCGTCGAGATCAGTCGGATCCCGACGGCCGGCGTGGCCGTCGGCGACACCCAGTATCTGAACCTGATGTCGGTGAAGAACTGGGGCCCGGCCGGAACCTGGGAGACCAACTTCTCGGGGCTGGCGGTCTCGAACGACAACGGGGAGAACTGGGCACCACTGCCGGAGACCCAGCGCCCCAGCGTCGGCGGCGACCGTAACTTCCAGCAGAGCGCATATTTGAAGGACGGCGGTTACGTCTACCAATACGGCACCCCGCCCGGCCGATTCAACCTCGGCCACGTTGCCCGCGTGAAAGAGCAGGACATCGCGAAGCTCGGCGAATACGAGTACTGGACCGGCCAGGACTGGAAGAAGGGCGACCCGGCCGCGGCGGCACCCATCGTCGGCGGAGTGGGAGAACTCTCGGTCGCGTACAACGCCACGCTCGGGCAGTACCTGATGATGACGACCGACAATGCCAACTCGATCGTGCTGCGGCGCTCACCGTCACCGGTCGGTCCGTGGAGCGAACCGGAGGTTCTGGTCGACACCCGCGAGGTCAGCTCCATCTATGCGCCGTACATCCACCCGTTCTCGACCGGCCGAGACCTGTACTTCCTCGCCACCGTCTACCAGAACTACAACGTCCTGCTGCTGCGCACCACGTTGTAGTAGCCCCCACTAGGCTTCCGAAGGTGGACGCCGCAGAGTGGGATCGCAAGTACGACGGCCGAGAACTCGTGTACGGCGAGGCACCGAATGCAACATTGGTCGAGGTCGCGACAACTCTGAAGCGCGGTCGCGCACTGGATCTCGCGTCGGGCCAGGGTCGGAACGCCATCTGGTTGGCCACCCGCGGCTGGACCGTCGACGCGGTCGATTTCTCCTCGGTGGGGTTGACGAGGGCGAGTCGTATCGCCGCCACTGCACCCGCGTCCGTTCGCGAACGCCTCACCTGGATTCATGCCGATGTGACGCAATTGGCAACGGAACCCAACTATGACCTGGTTCTCATGTTCTACCTGCACTTGCCCCCGGAAGGACGACGGAAGGCCGTCTCGGCCGCAATTTCGGCGCTGAAACCTGAGGGAATCCTCATGATTCTCGGGCACCACACGTCGAACATCGAGTCCGGCATCGGCGGCCCACAGGAAATCGAAATCCTTTACACGCCAGAGGATTTGGTCTCCGACATCGACTCCCGCCTGACCATTGTGACCGCCGAGAATCGGTATCGCGACGTGAGCGACAGCACTGCGATCGATGCACTGCTACTGGCGAGTAGGTCTGCCCTTGGCAGCGAAACGGATCGGGGGTAATATCCCTTAAGTTACCGACGAGTAGCTAACTTGGGCGGTACTCACGAGACCGCACCACCGACTGGAGAGCGAACGAGCAATGGGCCATTACAAGAGCAACCTTCGGGACCTCGAGTTCAACCTCTTCGAGCTGTTCGGACTCGACGAGACGCTCGAAGGCGACAACTTCGGCGACATGGACGGCGAGGTCGCCCGCGACATGCTGCGTGAGGTCGTACGCCTGGCCGAGGGACCGCTGGCCGAGTCCTTCGCCGATGCGGACCGCAACCCGCCCGTCTTCGATCCCGATACCCACAGCCTGAAGCTGCCCGACTCCTTCAAGAAGTCGTTCAAGGCGCTCTACGACGGTGAGTGGTGGCGCGTCGGCCTCGACGAGGAAATCGGCGGCACCCCGGCTCCCCGCAACCTCCTGTGGGGCATGAACGAGATGCTCCTCGGCTCGCAGCCCGCAGCATTCATGTACTCCGCAGGCCCCGGCTTCGCAAACATCCTGTACCACAACGGAACCGACGAGCAGAAGGAGTGGGCCAAGGTCATTGTCGAGCGCGGCTGGGGTGCCACGATGGTGCTCACCGAGCCCGACGCCGGATCCGACGTCGGCGCAGGTCGCACCAAGGCCATCAAGCAGGACGACGGCTCGTGGCACATCGAAGGCGTCAAGCGCTTCATCACCTCGGCTGTCTCCGACGACCTGTTCGAGAACATCTTCCACCTCGTGCTCGCTCGCCCCGAAGGTGCCGGACCGGGCACCAAGGGCCTGAGCCTGTTCTTCGTACCGTCCGTCCTCTTCGACTTCGAGAAGGGCGAGCTGGGCGAGCGCAACGGCGCATTCGTCACCGGCGTCGAGCACAAGATGGGCCTCAAGGCCTCCGCCACCTGTGAGCTCACCTTCGGTGGCCACGGCGTCCCGGCCAAGGGCTGGCTCGTCGGCGAGGTCCACAAGGGCATCGCGCAGATGTTCGACGTCATCGAGCACGCTCGAATGATGGTCGGCACCAAGGCAATCGGCACCCTCTCCACCGGTTACCTCAACGCACTCGATTACGCCAAGGAGCGCGTCCAGGGTGCCGATCTGACGCAGATGACCGACAAGACCGCGCCGCGCGTCACGATCACGCACCACCCTGATGTCCGCCGCAGCCTCATGCTGCAGAAGGCGTACTCCGAGGGCCTACGCGCGGTGTACCTCTACACCGCCGCACACCAGGATCCGATCACCGCCAAGCAGGTCTCGGACGCCGACGCAGACATCGCATACCGCGTCAACGACCTCCTGCTCCCCATCGTCAAGGGCGTCGGTTCGGAAATTGCCTACCAGGTGCTGGCCGAGTCGCTGCAGACCTTCGGTGGCTCCGGCTTCCTGCAGGACTACCCCCTCGAGCAGTACATCCGTGACGCCAAGATCGACTCGCTGTACGAAGGAACCACCGCCATCCAGGCGCAGGACTTCTTCTTCCGCAAGATCGCCCGCGACCGCGGCGTTGCTCTGGCTCACGTTGCCGGACAGATCAAGTCGTTCATCGACAGCGAAGCAGGCAACGGCCGCCTCAAGGCCGAGCGCGCACTGCTCGCCACCGCACTCGAAGACGTGCAGGCCATCGTCACCTCGATGACCCAGCACCTCATGGGTGCACAGGACCAGCCCACCGAGCTGTACAAGGTCGGCCTGGCATCGGTGCGCTTCCTGATGGGCTTCGGCGACCTGCTCATCGGCTGGCTGCTGCTGCGTCAGTCCGAAATCGCCATCGCCGCACTCGACAACGGTGCAGAGGGCAAGGAGAAGGCGTTCTACGAGGGCAAGATCGCAGTGGCCTCGTTCTTCGCCAAGAACATCTTGCCGCAGCTCACCTCGACGCGAGCAATCCTGACCAACATCGACAACGACATCATGGAACTGGACGAAGCAGCGTTCTGATCCACTGACCTTGCAACGGCCGCACCTGTTCACGGGTGCGGCCGTTGTTCTTTGTGTGCTGGGTGTCGGTTGGCGCTCGGTTTGTCGCAAACGCGCGCGCGTTTGTGAGAGATGCGGCGTCGCAAGCCCCCGGCGGGCGCAAACGCGCGCGCGTTTGTCAGATGCGCGCGAATTCAGCGGGATCCTCAGGCAATTTCGCGCGCGTTCAACGGGTGCGCGCGCGTTTGTCAGAGTTGCGGCGTCGCAAGCCCCCGGCGGGCGCAAATGCGCGCGCGTTAGTCAGAGTTGCCGGGTCCCGAGCCCTCCTGCCATCGCAAACGCGCGCGCGTTTGTCAGATGCGCGCGAATTCAGCGGGATCCTCAGGCAATTTCGCGCGCGTTCAACGAGTGCGCGCGCGTTTGTCAGAGTTGCGGCGTCGCAAGCCCTCCCATCGCAAACGCGCGCGCGTTTGTCAGATGCGCGCAAATTCAGCGGGATCCTCAGGCAATTTCGCGCGCGTTCAACGAGTGCGCGCGCGTTTGCGGGCCACACGGTGTACTCCGCACGCTCCCTCGCGGTGGCGGTAGTGCAGCGGCCCGTTCGACAGCTCGGGCAACGCGCGCCGCCAACTCTGCCGGATCAGCCAGGTCCGCCCAGGTCCAGCGCACCACCGGATAGCCGAGATCACGCACCGCGTCCTCCCGTACCTTCTCCTTGAACACCACGTCGCCGGGGTTCTCATCCTGCCGTAAGTACTTGGTGTACTTCGCTTTACCATCGAACTCGCACACGACGACGTCATTGACCAACCAGTCGATCCGTGCCACCGACCGCCCGCCTGGATCCAGGATCTCTACCTGAGACTCGACGTCGAATCCACTCTCGCGCAGGATGAGTCGACTCTGCGATTCCCCGGGATTTTCGCTGCGCCCGTCCATCAGGTTCACGGCTCGTCGCGCCTGCGCCACACCCTTCCATCCTCGAGCACGCTGCAACTCCGCGTCGAGTTCCTTCGGATCGCAGCGCTTCAGAGCCACGTCACCTGCGATAACCGCCGACAGAAGCTCCTCGGTGCGAGCGAGGTCGACTACCGTCCGCGCCAACGAGGTCGCGTGAATTCCGTCGACGATCACACTCGGTACCCACGGTGCACAGTGCACGACCACCGTCGCGTTCGTACGGCCGCCGCCGCGGTGGTGTCGAGTGACGTGGACCTTGTCGAATCTGCCTGACGGCAAGGGCAATCCGTGCAGTAGCGCTGCCGATCGATGGCTGACGGCGCTGCCCTCAGCGATAGTCGGAAATACGGCGGCGATCAGAAGTCGATGCCGCTCGTGCTCAGTGAGGCCGGCCAGCCTCGACGACGGAACGTAAACGCCGTTCACCAGACGTTCCCAACCATCGCGTTCGTAGAGCGCCCGCAATTGGTGATCGGCGTGGCCATCGGCAAGCGCTTCCGAGCGTCGCACCATTCGGTCATCCTTCATTCTCCGAGTCTCGGCTATTTCGACAGCGAGTCGAGGGCGAAAGTGACCGCCTGTGCACAACTTCGGACCTGTGGATGAATACAGGTACCGGCGTACCAGTTCGCTGGGCTGTGTTGGTCGCGCAACGCGCGCGCGTTTGTCAGGTGCGCGCAGAATTGCCCACGATCAGGCCACCAATTCGCGCGCGTTCAGCAACTGCGCGCGCGTTTACGGAATCCTGGAGAGCCGAACGGGGAATCGAGGAAGATCCGAACACAGACCTGGTCGAGGGCGCTCCGGTGAGCGGGCTGACCCAGCGAAGCGTTCAAGGCCACGCCGTCCGTCGCGCAAACGCGCGCGCGTTTGTCAGGTGCGCGCAGAATCGCCCGCGATCAGGCCACCAATTCGCGCGCGTTCAGCAAATGCGCGCGCGTTTGCGGAATCCTGGGGCCGGGCAGAACCGGGCAAAGGCAGAACCAGGCCGGGCGGAATCCTGGGGCCGGGCAGAACCAGGCCGGGCAAAGGCAGAACCAGGCCGAGCAAAGGAATCGAGCGACTATTGCTGCAGTTTGCGGAACTTGCTGCCGTGGAACACGATTGGGTTCACTTCGCTCTGTACGTCCAGGGAATGGATGCGCAGCAACACGATTGCATGGTCGCCCGCGGGGATCTGCTGGTCGATGGTGGTGTCGAGCCACGCTGTTGCACCCACGATGAAGGCGGCTCCCCCGTCCGTGACGGTGAGATCGAGACCGGCGAATCGGTCTCCGGTCTTGGCCGCCAGCGTGCGAACCGCATCGTTGTGCGCCTCACCCAGAACGCTGACGCCGATGTTCGGTGCCAATTCGAGTTTGGGCCACGTCGTCGACGTGTTCTGAATGCAGACAGCCACCAGAGGCGGATCGATGGACACCGGAACGAAGCTGCTCGCTGCCAGCCCCACCAGCACGCCGTCGATCTTCGCGGCGATTGCCACAACGCCGCTGGGGAACTGCGCGTACGCCTCACGCAGCGTCTGCTGATCGAGGACGGTACGTGTGAGCGTCATCGGCAATGCTCCCTTTCGGTGGTCGAGTGCAGCGAAGCACCTGTGCAGTGCAACCCCCGCACGGACACATTCATTTCGAGCAGTTTCCTGTAACCAGCAAACACCCGATCGAGCGTCGACGCCACAGTCCGACTCGAGGTGATTCGAACTGTGTCCTCGCAGCCCGAACGTCACTCATCCGGTTCCGGCTCCGGCGCGGGGTCGGGTCGAGGTGCAGGCGAAGGATCAGGGCGATCGGGCTGGACGCATTTCACGATCGGAATCGGGTCGTACTTCACCGTTCTCGTGTTCCGCGACAATTCCCTGCCCGACGCGGCATCGTTGATCACCTTGGTGTCGCTGGCCGTGAATCCCGGTCCTCCACCCGATGCGACACAGCCTGCGCCGGCGGGCAGCGTCACCGTATTGGGTGACGTGGGGTTGGTTCGCGACCCGGTGATGGATTCGACGTCGACGGTTTTTGTTCCCCACAGTCGAACGGTGACGCTGGACGAATCGGCGAACGACTCGATGACCACGCCGGTGTCGTTGGGGTTGGTGAACTTCAGATCGATGGCACCCTCGAAGACCGTCGCCTCGCGGGCCTCGGGATACCGGCTGATGTAATAGCTGTGCTCGGTGTGATCGGTGTCTTCCATACCGGCGAAGTAGGACGCGTTGTACAGCGTCGTCGCGAACTGGCTGATGCCACCGCCGACAGCGCGATCGGGTCTGCCGTTGTCGATGATCCCCGACTCGACGAAGCCCTGCGCCGTACCTCGCGGACCGGTGTATCCGTTGAGCGAGAACGTCTCCTTCGGCTTCACGAGTGCACCGTTGACGATCTGCGCGGTGAGCCCGATATTGACGCCGGACGCGTACTCGAACCCGCCGGTGGTGTACTCGGCGATCACTTCTCGCACACCGAGATTCTGCGCGGCCTCGGTGGTGAGAGCGGGCGGAGCCGGTTCGTAGATCGCCTCGGTGGTGCGGGGCCCGTCCGCAGACAACAGTGCGGGCAGCTGCTCGAGAGTCTTACGCCACTCCACCAGCTCACCCATCACGCCAGGCACGACGGTCGGCGCACCGCCGGAGAACGTGAACGACGCGTCCTTCGGCGGTACCTCGGTGCGTACGAGTTGCGGAGCGAGAATGCCGGCGGCGACATCGGTGTCGTAGATCGGAGTCAAGCCGCCCTGACCGTCCGGATCGAAGCGCAGAATCTCGCCCACTCGGTCGGTCGGCAGCGTCGCATCGACGTTCTCGCGACCGGCGACGATTACCGGTGCCTCCACAGCGGGAACAGCGATCTCGGCGAAGGCTCGATCCACAGCTTCCTGGGTCACCGTGACGGGGGTGGACTGGTAGGCCACTTCCGTTGCCCCCGAAGCCCATTCGGTCTGCAGATTGCGACGCGTCCCGTCGGCATCCAACACCCGACCCTCGAGTGGTGCAACAGCAACAGGAGTGACGCCGTCGAACACGACGTCGCCTTCGACGGGAGCACGATCGGTCTCGGCGCGGAGTCCGTCGATGGCGACGGTCAATGCCTGCTCGTCCGTGGTCGATACGACGCCGATCTCGCGGCTACCGAAGAACGACGTCAGCCGGGTGATCGGATTGATCGGCTGAGACCCCGCGCGGTCCAGCGTCGCATTCCAATCCACCCCGAGACCGGCAGCGGCAGGGAGCACGTCGACCTGCCGATCGCCGACGTCGACCTGAACGGGTTGCTCGGCGCGAGGGCCGAGTTCGGAGCGCAACGTGTCTTCGGCGTCGGAGTGAGCTTTGCCGCCGACGTCGATTCCGGCAACGGTAACCCCGCGGGGCACACGGTCACTCGACGTGAACCAATCCGCGGCATACAGCAGTGCGAAGACGGCGAACACTGCACCGGTGCCGATGGCAATCTTCCGCCACGGCGGCGTGACGCCTCCTCCATCTGTCTGCGCGCTACCGTCGCCGGGAGGAATCGAGGGCGGTTCCGCAGGAGACTCGGGCTGCTCAGGGACGACGGGCTGTGCCACGGTCGGAGATTCGTCCGCGACCGGCGTCTGCTGCGGGGACGAGGACGACGAATCGGACTCGACTCCGTCCGTGGGACCGGCAGATTCGACCACCTCCGTGGTGGCGGAATCAGTAGTGACGGAATCTGTGGTCGAGGCGTCGTGAACAGGTGATTCTGTGGCGTCCGTGCGCTCGACATCGGCCGGGGAGTCGACCGTCACGTCGTCGGACAGGCGATCGGCTTCGGACGTTGGCTCCGGCACGGCATCACCGACAGCCCCGAATGCCTCGGTGGGAGCGTCGTACGGCGGTGTGTCGGGATGGGTGTCGTCGCCCTTCGGCGCGTCGCCCGACCTACTCTTGCCCTCGCTCACGTTCGACCCTTCCAGGACCCCACCGTTCGATGAAAGTTCCACCCGTGGGCACGGAGTACCCCTCGCACGAGCTTACGCAAACCGAACGGCGACGCTCACTCGGCGATGTTCGGTATCCGAACGAAGAAAGGCTCCGTGCTGCTGCCGGGTCGGGGGTCAGGCAGCAGCACGGAGCCACCTGGAATATATGCACTCTTCGACCGCGCGTTACACCGAGTAAAAAATTGTCTCGTCAATTCATTCGATTGAATGATCCACGGGGCGTCGAGCTGTCGCCTTGCCCGACGGCACGGGTCCAGTGCCCCGTCCTGACCAGGGCGAGCGTGAGCAGAAGCCGATCTCGCGGATCGGTCAGGTCGTGCCCGGTCAACTCCTCGATCCGACGAACCCGGTAGATCACCGTGTTTCGGTGGCAGTAGAGCGCCTTCGCGGCATTGGTCGGCGAACCGTCGGAGGCAAGCATGTGCGCCAGAGTGTCGAGCAGCGTTCCGCGATGCGGCTCCGGGTGCGTCCACAAACTGCCGAGAGCGTGGCGCACGAGCAACTCCGACGATTGATGGTCGGCAGCCATGATCACGCGAGGCAGACGCTCCGTCGCCAACGCCACGCCGCTGCCCTCGGTGATGGTCTCGGCCGTCAACGCCGCCAACCGGTAGGCCGCCGCGAACGAAGACACGCCCTCGGGTGAATGCGCGACGCCGACCGGCCCCACGGCCTGCGCCGCGAGGGAATCGACGACGGAATTCCACGATCCGGTTCCGAGAGCCACGAGCGCGAATTGATGGCCGTCCCTGGTGTTCCAATGCGATACCGCGCCTATCTGATCCAACGCATCCTCGGGCGCAGGCAGCGGCGGCGATCCCTGATCGTCGAGTGGACCGACAACACAGGCAATTTGCTGTGACGCCGAAAGCCCAAGTGTGGCACGAGCTTCGATGACGAATGCTGGATCGCCACCACGCCCCGATCGAAGACCGTCGAGAATTTCCAGGACGTTGGCGAGGTCCCGCTGCTGCATTCGGGCACTCTCCTGCCGGTACGCCTCGACGAGAGTTTCGTACTGACTGTCCAGGGCACGCCATAACTGCTGACCCGCCACCAGAAGCAGATGCTCGTCGATGCTGGATCGGCATTGTTCTCGCTCGAGCATCAACTCCTCCCAGAGCGTTCGGCTACCGAGCGTGTACGCCTTGAGTACCAACTCCATCGGAATGCCTTGGCGAGCGCGTTCCCTCCCGGTACGACGCCACACCTCACGGGTGTTGTCGTTCGCGGCCGGCAGCCCGGACAGCGTGCGAAGACCCTGACCGATGTGCTCGCGAGTACTGCGCCTGATCTCGCCGGCGATGTCCGGAGCTGAGCTGGCCAAGTAGGCGGGTTCCTGCTCGATGAGCGCCAGCGTGATGGAGTCGGCGATCGTGTCGGCTCGCGGCGTCAAGGCCGCCCATGCGCTCCGGATCTTCTCCTGATCCGCCGCCGTCACCGCGCCGCGGGCAGCGGATCGCGTCGATGCATGTCGATCACCAGATGCATGTCGATCACCAGGAGCACCCACCCTCACAGTTTTGCGCACAGAGCCCACATCACAGGGCGATTTGACCGGTACTGGTGCCCAGCGACCCAAAGATTCTGTGCGTAGCGCCCATATCGCCCGTTGTGCGCGACGCACCATAGTGAACGCAACAGATTGTGAGGTGCGTCACTTGAACTCTCTCGACACGATGGACCCGGTTCTCACCATGAAGGACGTCGACGTGTCGTTCGGCGGAATCGTCGCGCTCTCCGGAGTCAGTCTCGACGTACGCCCCGGCGAAGTCCTCGGCGTCATCGGGCCCAACGGGGCAGGCAAGACGACCCTGTTCAACGTTGCGTGCGGACTCGTCCGACCGCAATCGGGAACACTCGGCCGACACGGCAAAACGCTGCCCGGACTACGACCGCACGACCTCCCCCGACTCGGCATGAGCAGAACCCTGCAGGGACTCGGGTTGTTCGATCGAATGACCGTACTGGACAACGTCATGATCGGTGCCGACCGAACGGCTCGGACCGGAGTCCTGGCCGGCCTCCTCGGGCTGCCGTCGAGCGCCTCCGACGACGCCGCGGTCCGCTCGACCGCGATGGCCATGCTGCAGCGATTGCGCATCGACGACCACGCCCACCGCTTGCCGCCGAGCCTGCCGTACGCGGTGCGCAAGCGAGTCGCGCTGGCGCGTGCTCTCGTCAGCGAACCGACACTGCTTCTGCTCGACGAACCCGCCTCGGGCCTGTCGAGCGACGAAATGAGCGAGCTCGGCGACGAGATTCGTTCTTTGGCAGCAGTTTCCACCGATTCCGATCCGGAAAGACCTGCAACATCGGTCATGCTCGTCGAGCATCACATGGACCTCGTGATGAGTGTGTGCGACCGGATCTACGTACTCGATTTCGGCAAGGTCATCGCCCAGGGGACGCCCGATCAGATCCGCGAGGACCCCGCCGTGCTCGCTGCATACCTCGGAAACGAGGTGGCACATGACGACTGACGCGGCACACCTGAAGATCACCGACCTCACGGTGCGTTACGGGCCGGTCACCGCCCTCGATTCGGTGTCGATGACCGTCGCGGCCGGGGCGATCACCGCCGTGCTCGGAGCCAACGGAGCGGGAAAGACGACACTGCTTCGCACCGTTTCCGGCCTCATTCGGCCGGTATCGGGACGCATCGATCTCGCAGGTGTCGACGTAGTCGGCGTGGCACCGGATCGCATGTCTCGCAAAGGACTTGCGCACGTGCCCGAGGGCCGTGGAGTGATCGCCGAACTCACCGTCGACGAAAATCTTCGACTCGGCGCGTTGGGACGCAACAGAAGTCACGACGCCGTCACTCTCGATCGGATCTACGAGATGTTCCCGCCCCTGACCAACCGCCGAGCGTCTTCTGCGCACACCCTGTCCGGCGGGGAACGGCAGATGCTGGTGATCGGCCGAGCTCTGATGGCGACACCGTCGGTCCTTCTTCTCGACGAACCGTCTCTCGGACTCGCTCCGAAAGTCGTCGCGCAGATCTTCGAGACGCTCCGTGCACTCGTCGATTCCGAATCGATGACCGTCGTGCTCGTGGAACAGAACGCACGAAGCGCGCTGTCGATCGCCGAACACGCCGTAGTCCTGGATCTGGGCAAGGTCGCGATGGAAGGCCCCGCCGAAACCCTGGCCGGGGACGACGCCCTCCGACACGCCTACCTCGGGTTCTAGAGCAAGCCGAAAGGACGCCTGCCACAGTGCAACAACTGCTGACCATCCTCATCAACGGCGTGACGACCGGCATGATCTATGCCGCCTTCGCGCTCGCTCTCGTCCTCATCTGGCGATCGACACGCATCGTCAACTTCGCCCAGGCTCCGATGGCCATGATCACCACCTACGTCGCACTCGTCGTCATCGACGCCGGGTACTCGTACTGGATCGGGTTCGGAGTCGCACTCCTCAGCGGCCTACTGCTGGGAGCGTTGATCGAACGACTCGTCATCCGGTTCGTCGACAGCTCCTCGCACATCAACCCGGTGATTCTGACGCTGGGACTGTTCATCATCATCCACGCGGTGGCAGCCATCATCTTCGGCAACCAATTTCGTTCCTTCCCAGCTCCGTTCGGACTCACCGGCCAGCGAATCGGGGAGATCAACGTAGCGCTGACCGGGTACGACATCTTCAAGATCATCGCCGTCCTGGTGGTACTGGCCCTGCTCATCCTGCTGTTCCGCTTCACCGATCTGGGGCTGAAGATGCGAGCGAGCGCCTTCGAGCAGGAGGTTGCCAAACTCCTGGGAGTACGCGTGAGCCGAATGCTCACCCTCGGTTGGGCTCTCGCCGCAGTCGTCGGATCATTGGCAGGCCTGCTCATCGCAGGAGGTTCGTTGGTGCATCCGGGTTACATGGACTCGATCGTCGTATTCGGTTTCGTCGCAGCAGTTCTCGGTGGCCTGGACAGCCCGGCGGGTGCCGTGGTCGGCGGCTTGCTGATGGGCATCGGACTCAGCTTCGTCAGCGGCTACCTCGGCCAGGATCTGGTGTCCAGTGCGGCATTGGTGATCCTGATCGTCGTACTTCTGGTCCGCCCGAGCGGATTGTTCGCCAGCGCAGCAGCCAGGAGGGTGTGACATGAACGCGACTCTCACCCGTCTCGCTGCAACTCCGGTTCGACGTCACTTCCTCTGCGCTGTCATCGGACTCGTCGTCATCGTGCTCGCACTCGAATCACTGAGCACCTTCCGCCAGAGCCAGCTCACCTCGGTTGCCTACCTGGCGATCGCGGCCGGCGGCCTGACCGTGCTGACCGGGTTGAGCGGCCAGCTCTCCCTGGGACACGGTGCGTTCATGGCCGTCGGCGCATACACCGCGGCATTGATGCTGCGGGCCAACGATTCGGGGTGGTCGGTGCCGCTGGTTCTGCTTGCCGCCACCGTGATCTCGGCGGTGGTGGGTGTGGTGGTGGGAGTGGCCGCCGCCCGGCTGCACGGGCCGTACCTGGCCGGTGCCACGCTGGCACTCGCCGTCGCCGTACCGGGCCTGGCCCTGTACTTCTCGGACTACCTCGGCGGAGAACAAGGCCTCGTCGTCCCGGCGCCGAAAGTGCCGGAGCTGATCGACGACGTGATGTACTTCGTCACCGGAAACGAGCTCAGCGGAACGAAATTCGTCGCCTACGTCAGCTGGGTACTGCTCGTCCTCGTGTTCTTCCTCTTGGCGAACATCTCGTCGAGCCGAATCGGACGCCGCTGGCGGGCCGTCCGGGACGACGAAGTCGCCGCCGAACTGGCCGGCATCGACCTCGGACGCGCACGCATTCTGGCGTTCGTCGTCAGCGCGGCCTGTGCGGGCGCGGGCGGTGCTGTTCTGGCGATGTCGGCCCGCATCGCGGCACCGAGCGGATTCACGCTGACACTCTCACTGACGCTGCTCTCGGCCGTCGTCATCGGCGGGCTCGGAACCCTGTCCGGGGCATTGATCGGGGCAATACTGCTGACCTACATCCCGCCGGTGGTCACCAACCTCGGACTCGATCTGGGGCTGAGCAGTCTGCAATCCGCCGAACTCGCACCACTGGTGACCGGAATCTTCACCGTCCTGGTCATCCTGTTCGCCCCACTGGGCCTGGTGGGCACGTATCGAAGGTTGCGTTCAACCAGAAAAGAGATGAAATGAAGAAGTTCGGATCGGTGGCGGTCAGAACGACCGCGCTCGTCGCCGTCGTCTCGTTGGCCGCAGCGTGCGGTGCAGGCGGTAGAGACGAGGCGACGGAATCCTCGGAAGGCTCGACGGTCGGCATCACCGACACCTCGGTGAAGATCGGTGCCCACTTTCCGCTGACCGGGGTCGCAGCACCCGGCTACAGCGAAATCCCCACGGGCGCACAGGCGTACTTCGACTACGTCAACGCCGCGGGTGGCATCAACGGTAGGCAGATCGAGTACGTGGTTCGAGACGACTCGTACGATCCGACCACCACCACCCAGGTCGTCAACGAACTCGTGTTGCAGGACGAGGTGTTCGCCGTCGTGGGCGGACTCGGCACGGCGACCCACAGCGCGGTCATCGACTTTCTGAACGAAGAGGGAGTGCCGGATCTGTTCGTCTCCTCCGGCGCGATCATGTGGGGCAACGATCCGGAGAAGTACCCGAATACCTTCGGCTGGCAGCCCGATTACCAGGTCGAGGGCAAGATCATCGGCGACTGGGTGACGAAGAACCGGCCCGACGCCAAGGTCGGTCTGTTCCTCCAGGACGACGACCTCGGCCGAGACAGCGAGGAGGCGGTGCGCCAGTATCTCGACGACCAGATCGTCGAGGTCGTGCGCTACACCTCGGGCAACACCGACGTCGCACCTCAGATCGCCGCCCTGCAAGGTGCCGGAGCCGATCTGATTCTCGGCTTCAACGTGCCCTCGTACACCGCACTGAGCCAACTGACCGCCATGCGGCTC
Source organism: Rhodococcoides fascians A25f (assembly GCF_000760935.2). NCBI lineage: Bacteria > Bacillati > Actinomycetota > Actinomycetes > Mycobacteriales > Nocardiaceae > Rhodococcoides > Rhodococcoides fascians. Next base: position 5,349,713 of record NZ_CP049744.1, read on the forward strand.
AACTACGACCCCGAGTGGTTCTACAGCTCGATCGGTTCCGACGTGGACCTCGTCGGCTCCCTGCTCGGACGCTTCTCCCAGGGTGCCGTCACCGACGGCGCGCAGTCGCTCGAAGGCATGATCTCGCTGGAGTACATCCCGGGCGTCGACTCCCCGGAGAATCCGTGGACGCAACTGTGGCAGAAGGTCTGGGCGGAGAACGGAACCGGTGACCCACTGACCAACTACCGCATCTACGGTCTGAGCCAAGCATACGCATTCGTGCAGGCGCTGGAGGCGGCAGGCGAGAATCCCACTCGTGAAGGCATCGTCGCGGCAATTCAGGACGGCGGGATGGACTTCGAGGGACCGCAGCTGGCTCCGTTCCGGTACTCGGATTCGAGTCACCTCGGAATCTCCGGTGCCAGTGTCTTCCAGATTCGCGGCGGAGTTCCCGAGTACCTGACTCCGGTGCTGCAGACCGACATCGGCGACTCGGCCGTCGAGGAATACACCGGGGCCGAATCGACCCCGCCGGAAAGTGGCATACCCGGCTGATCCGACGAGAAAGGGCACGCAGAGAAAACTCTGCGTGCCCTTTTTCACGTAGCGGTCGGCAGATCCGAGAACCCCTCGATTACCGGATCCACCGACCCTATGACCCCCGGTCGGAGAGCAGCCGAAGCTGCAGTGATCAGCGCTCGATGATGGCCGTGACGCCCTGGCCACCGGCCGCGCAGATCGAGATCAGGCCACGGCCCGAGCCCTTCTCGGCCAGCATCTTCGCCAACGACGCCACGATGCGTCCGCCGGTCGCGGCGAACGGGTGGCCCGCGGCGAGCGAGGATCCGTTGACGTTGAGCTTGCTGCGATCGATGGAACCGAGTGCGGAGTCGAGACCCAGACGCTCCTTGCAGTACTCGTCGCTCTCGAATGCCTGCAGAGTTGCGAGTACAACCGAAGCGAACGCCTCGTGGATCTCGTAGTAGTCGAAATCCTGCAACGTCAGGCCGTTGCGCGCGAGCAGACGCGGAATCGCGTAGGTCGGAGCCATCAGCAGACCGTCCTTGAACGAGCCGTTGCCGTGCACGTAATCGACCGCTGCGGTCTCGGAATCGACCAGGTGCGCGAGCACCGGAAGGTTGCGCTCGGCAGCCCACTCGTCGCTCGACAGCAGTGCAGCCGACGCACCGTCGGTGAGCGGCGTCGAGTTACCGGCCGTCATGGTGGCGTCGCCCAGCTTGGTGCCGAAGACCGGCTTGAGCGTGGCCAGCTTCTCGACGGTCGATCCCGGACGCAGGTTGTCGTCGCGCGTGAGACCGAGGAACGGCGTCACCAGATCGTCGAAGAATCCGCGATCGTAGGCGGCTGCCATGTTCTTGTGGCTCGCTGCGGCCAGTTCGTCCTGGTCCTCGCGGCGGACGCCGAATTCCTTGGCGGTGATGGCGGCGTGGTCACCCATGGACAAGCCGGTCCGCGGCTCGCCGTTGCGCGGGATCTCGATGCCGAGCATGCCGGGACGGACGTTGCCGAGAAGCTTGATGCGATCGCCGGTGCTCTTGGCCCGGTTCAGGGAGAGCAGGAACTCGCGCAGTTCGTCGTTGACGCCGATCGGGGCGTCGGACGTGGTGTCGACACCGCCGCCGATACCGGCATCGATCCGGCCCGACGCGATGGCGTCGCCGACCGCGATGATCGACTGCAGGCCGGTACCGCAGGCCTGCTGGATGTCGAAGGCCGGGGTGTACGGGCTCAGCGCGCTGCCGAGCACGACCTCTCGGGTGAGGTTGAAATCGCGCGAATGCTTGAGCACGGCACCGGCGGCCACGAGGCCGAGGCGCTCGCCCTGCAGACCGAATCGGGACACGAGACCGTCGATGGTGGCAGTGAGCATGTCCTGGTTGGACGCCAGCGCGTACTTCTTGTCCGAACGCGCGAACGGAATGCGGTTGCCACCGACGATTGCGACCGGTCGTAGCTGCTTGCTTGTCACTGACGTCTCCAAACATCGTGGAAAAAGGCCCTGGTGGAGTTTCATCTTACTGGCGAGTAAGTTGGTTGTCGACACCCGGTCGTGCGCCTCGCTCCTCGAGCGAGCAGCGCTGAATGAAAGGTACGACAGTGGCAGCCTCCAAGGGAGCCCCAGATCTCTACTCAACGTTCCTCGCGTCCGCGCCGGGAGCCTTCATCGCCAAGCAGGCAGGCCTGCCGCAGCCAGAGAAGCTGCGCCGCTACAAGGCAGGCGAGCCCGCACTGGCCGGCCCGGTCCTGATCGGTGGCAGCGGCCGCCTCGTCGAACCACTGCGTGAGCTGCTCTCGGACTACCCGCAGTCGCAGCCGCACGACGACAAGCACGGCGGTCTCGTCTTCGACGCCACCGGCATCAGCAACGTCGCCGAGCTCGAGCAGCTCTTCAAGTTCTTCCAGCCGGTCATCCGCAACCTGGCACCGTCGGCTCGCGTCGTCGTCATCGGCACCACCCCCGAAGAGACCTCCAGCGTCGACGAGCACATCGCTCAGCGCGCCCTCGAAGGCTTCACGCGCAGCGTCGGCAAAGAGGTCAAGCGCGGTGCCACGGCGCAACTCGTCTACATCTCCCCCAACGCCTCGACCGGCCTGTCCGGCCTCGAATCCACTCTCCGCTTCCTCCTGTCGGCCAAGTCCGCATTCGTCGACGGCCAGGTGATCGCCGTAGGTGACGCCGATTCACAGGCCCCTGCCTCGTGGGACAAGCCTCTGGCCGGCAAGGTAGCCGTCGTCACCGGAGCCGCCCGCGGCATCGGTGCCACCATTGCCGAGGTCCTCGCCCGCGACGGAGCCACCGTCATCGCAGCCGACATTCCTGCTGCCGGAGAAGCACTCTCGCAGACGGCCAACAAGGTCGGTGGCACCTCGCTCGCACTCGACGTCACCTCGCCCGACGCCGGAGAGGTCCTCTCGAAGCACCTCCTCGAGCGTCACGGCGGGGCCGACATCATCGTGCACAACGCAGGCATCACCCGCGACAAGACTCTCGCCAACATGGACGACGCCCGCTGGAACTCGGTCATCGGCGTCAACCTTGCTGCGCCGCAGCGCATCACCGACGAGCTCGTTGCCTCCGGCGCACTCAAGGACGGCGGCCGCGTCGTCGACGTCTCCTCGATCGCCGGCATCGCGGGCAACCGCGGCCAGACCAACTACGGCACCTCCAAGGCCGGTGTCATCGGCTTGGTGCACGCTTCCGCGCCGGTGCTGGCGAAGAAGAACATCACGATCAACGCCGTTGCTCCCGGCTTCATCGAAACCGCGATGACCGCAGCGATCCCGTTCGCCACCCGCGAGGCCGGACGACGCATGAGCTCGCTGCTGCAGGGCGGCGAGACCGTCGACGTCGCAGAGTTGGTCTCGTACTTCGCTTCTCCCGCATCCAATGCCGTCACCGGCCAGGTCGTGCGCGTGTGCGGCCAGAGCCTGCTCGGCGCATGAGCACCGTCACGCTCACCGCGCAGCCGAAGACATCCGACATCTACACCTCGGCTGCGCTCGGCGCGCTGCCGTTCTTCGGATCCAGGTCGTCTTCGGTACCCAGCACGGTGTACGAGCTCAAGGGTCTTCGAGTGGACCCCGACAACCTCGCCGGGTACTGCCGCGCAACGGGGCTGCGATTCGGCGATCAGCTGCCGGTGACCTACCCGTTCACGCTGGTGTTCCCGACGGTGATGAAACTGATGGTCTCCAAAGGCTTTCCGTTTGCCGCCATCGGTTCGGTCCACGCCGAGAACGTCATCGAGCAGTTCCGCGGCATCTCGGCATCGGAGCCGCTGGACATCCGAGTGCACGCGGAGAACCTGCGCGAGCACCGCAAGGGCTTGTTGGTGGACCTGATCAGTGAGGTCAAGGTAGGACGCGAGCTGGTCTGGAAGCAGACCTCCAGCTTCCTGAGCCTGCAGAAGACCTCACTGTCGGGTGGACCTCGTGAAACACCGCCTGCCGACGAGGTTCCGCCGCCCCCGACCCGCACCCTGCGCGTCGACCAGCGGATCATCAGCCGGTACGCGGCCATCTCCGGAGACCGCAATCCGATCCACGTATCCTCGCTCGGCGCAAAGGCATTCGGATTCCCGAAGACCATCGCGCACGGAATGTGGAGCGCGGCAGCCGTACTGCAGACCGTCGAGGGCCGAATCCCGGAGGCGGTGAACTACAGCATCCGCTTCGGCAAGCCGATCATCCTGCCCGCGACGATCAACGCCTACGCCGACGCCGTCGGTACCGGCTGGGACCTGTCGCTGAAGAACCCGAAGAAGGGCTACCCGCATCTGACGGGAACTCTGCGCTGACTGCTCGAACTCGAAGTTGTGGACGGATTTCCCCGGACTTCCGTCCATAACTTCGAGTTCGGCAGCAGGAGTGGAGCCTAGGTTGCGGCGGTCTTCTTGCCGGCCAGGCCACGCCACGCCAGATTTTCCAGGAGGTCGGCTGCAGCGTCGACCTCGATTTCGCCGCCCGCCACCCTGTCGGCCACGGCCTCGCCTGCACCGACCAACGCGACGGCCATCAGCCCGAAATTCTGTGACTGCTCCGGGTCCCTGGTGCTCATCGCCAGCAAACCTGCCGTCAATTCGATCAACCGATCGCGGCTGCTCTGCACCTGTGAGGCGAATGCCTGCTGCCCGATGGCCTGACGGTAGAGCACCATCCACGACTTCCGGTTCTCACCGACGAATCCGAGGAAGCCGATCAGCGCTTTGCGCAACTGCTCGCGCGGCGTCAGAGTCGGGTCTGCGGCCGGCGTCAGCGCTTCGACGAACTTGACGCCCTCGCGATGGATGCATGCGGCGAACAGCTCGTCCTTCGACCCGTAGTACAGGTACAGCATCGGTTTGGAGATGGCCGCCTTCTTGGCGATCGAATCCATCGATGTCTCGTGAAAACCGTTGTCGGAGAACACATCCACCGCCGCGTCGAGCATCTGCTGCTCGCGGACGGCGCGGGGCAATCTCTTGGTGCCGCCAGCCATGGACCCTCCAATACGTACGAAGTACTAGACGTTACTCCACAGTAAGGTCGAGTACCGCGCAATCAGGCCCCGCACGCCCCCTTGAACCGAGCAACCGTCGCCGCGGCCTCGTCCACCTGCGCCGCGGCGAGGCGTCCCGTGGCCACTGCATCTTCGAGATTGTCCAACACTGCGGGCACCTGATCGGTGGTGAGCCACAACGCCACATCGGCACCCGCAACCAGTGCCGCCTCCACCGCGTCGACGATTCCGAGTCGCGCAGTGATCGCCGCCATGCCGCTCAGATCGTCGGTGAAGATCGGACCGTCGAACGGCGCCGCCCCGTATCCGACGCCATCGCGCAGCAACGCCATCGCCGCCGGACTGATGCTCGCCGGCACCCCGGGCTCGGTGAGTCCGGGCACGTCGAGGTGCCCCACCATGACGCCGACGCCGCTGTTGTTCAATGCCGCGAACGGCAGCAGATCCTTGGTCTTCAGCTCGTCGAGCGACGGAGTGGTGACGGCACCGGTGTGCGAATCGCCCGAACCCGAGCCGTGCCCGGGAAAGTGCTTGATGACGGGCTTGATTCCCGCGTCTTCCAGACCTCGCGCGTAGGCCCCCGCGTACTCGATGACGACCTGCGGATCATCGGAGAACGACCGATCGCCGATGACGGAATCATCGGGTTGCGCACTCACATCGACCACCGGAGCGAAGTCGACGGTGACCCCGAGATCCTTCAGACCCCGGCCCCGCGTCAACGCCTCCTGATACGCATCGTCCACTGTCATCGTCTGCGCCAACACCCGCGCCGACGGTGCCTCCCCCAGCAGATCCGCGACCCGCGAAACCCGTCCACCCTCCTCGTCGATCGTGATCATCGGGGCCACCGCGGACGCGTCGAGCACCTGCGGTACCTCCCGATTGCCGAGCATCGACTCGTCGGTCCAACTGCCGACGAAGAGGCCACCGACCTGCTCGGTGGACATGATCTGCACCGCGTCCGCAGTGCCGGTGACTCCGACGGTGAGCAACTGAGCCAGTCGCTGCCGCTCCGACAATCCGCCGACGAACGCCGCGCAATCGTCGACCGGCGGCACAGGTAGCGGGACGGTCGTGTCGGCTGCTGTCGTCGTAGAAGCAGGGGGCGCTGCCTGCGTCGACGCGACCTGGGTGGACTCACTCGAGCACGAGACCAACAACCCCACACCGACCGTCATCACCGCAGCGGACCGAACCGAGTACCGAAATCGCATGACCACGACGGTAGTCGAGATCGTGGGTGTCGCTGCCGCCCCTCCGGTTGGGGATCAATGCGCCTTTGTTGCATTCTGAGCGACTGAAACCCACATTGATCCCGAAGGGGGTGGGGGTAATCTGGACGAACGCGACATGAGGAGGAGCTCGACCATGACCGCAGACCTCATCCTGATTGCCTACGACGGCTCCGACAACGCCAAGCGAGCCATCGACTACGCCGGCCGGTTTCTCACCACCTCCCGCGCGATCGTTGTCACGGCATGGGAGCCGATGGTGCGTCAGGCAGCTCGAATGTCCGGCCTGTCCGGCGTCATGCAGCCCGAATGGGTGCCCGACGACGAGGCCGAGGACGTTGCGCTCACCGACGCGAAAGTGACCAACAGCGAAGGCGTCGCGCTGGCCGAGGCCGCAGGCCTGAAGGTGGAAGGTCAGTGCACCGAATGCACCACCGCCATCTGGAGCGCGATCGTGGAGAAAGCCGACGAGATGGACGTCGACATCATCGTGACCGGCACCCGAGGCACCACCGGTCTGCGTGCACTACTGCAGAGTTCGGTGGCCGAGCACGTGCTGCGACACAGTCACCGCCCTGTCCTGATCGTTCCCCCCGGCAAGTAAAGCGTCCGACGACTGTTTTCAGAGGCGCAGGTGATACCGTGATGCCCGCGTGGGGGTCCACCTCACCCTTTTTATCTGTGAGCCGACTGACTGGAGAACCGAGATGAAGTTCGCTGTCCCGGGTGTCATTGCCGCCGTCGTCGGAGCCGTACTGGGTGCAGGCGTCGTGTTCGGAGTCACCGCCGCTGCAGCCGACAACTCTCGTCCGGATATCGATCGCACGGGAAACGCCGACTCGTCCTTGCTGAACCAGGTTGAGTACGGCAGCCGCTGACGCTGGTCGCATTCGTGGATCGATGATCTCGGCCGAGCCGCTCGGCCGTAAATGGCTTCTCGGCGTCTCGGCTCTGGCATTTCTTCTCACTTTTCTGCAGGTCCCCGGCTTCACCGTCGCCGACACCAAATACGACCTGGCGCAGAACCCCCTCGGATTTCTCGAACGTGCCTCGCATCAGTGGAACAGCGCGGCACCGTTGGGCCAGGTGCAGAACCAGGCCTACGGCTACTTCTTCCCGCACGGAGCGTTCTTCGCCGGCGGTGACCTCCTCTCCATCCCACCCTGGATCACGCAGCGCATCTGGTGGGCGCTGCTACTCATCGCCGGGTTCTGGGGAATCATCCGACTCGCCGAGGCCCTCGGAATCGGCAGCCGCAGTTCTCGCCTGATAGCGGCAACGGCCTTCGTCCTGTCTCCTCGAGTTATCACCACCCTCGCGTCGATTTCCTCGGAGACGATGCCGATGATGCTCGCGCCGTGGGTGCTGATCCCCATCGTGCGATGTCTCACCGGCGACAACGCGAAGCAGACGGCTCGCCGGGCCGCGGCGCAGTCTGCGCTCGCAGTGGCGTTGATGGGTGCGGTCAATGCCGTCGCCACTGCCGCCGCCGTTCTGGTGGCAGTGATCTGGATGCTGTCGCATCGGCCGAACAGGCGCTGGCTTGTGTTCAGCGCCTGGTGGGCCGGCTTCCTCGTGCTCGCAACACTGTGGTGGATTGTGCCATTGCTGTTGTTGGGCAAAGTCTCTCCGCCGTTTCTCGATTACATCGAATCGTCCGGCACCACCACCCAGTGGACGTCGTTGACGGAAGTGTTGCGCGGCACCGGCAGCTGGACGCCGTTCGTGTCACCCGAGCGGGTGGCCGGTGCGGTTCTGGTGACCCAGCCTGCCGCGGTCATCGCAACGGGCTTGATCGCGGCTGCCGGAATCGCAGGCTTGGCGATGCGATCGATGCCGGCCCGAGGCCGGCTGACGATCATGTTGTTCGTCGGTCTCGTCGGGCTCGGTGCCGGGTTCGTCGGCGATCTGGACGGTCCGTTCGCAGCAACGGTGCGAGTGTTCCTCGATTCTGCGGGCGCGCCGCTGCGCAACATTCACAAACTCGAGCCGGTCATTCGAATCCCGTTGGTACTGGGCCTGGCTCACCTGTTGGGCCGTGTTCCGCTGCCCGGGTCGGTCCCGCGGCCGCAGTGGCGATCGGCCGTCGCGCATCCGGAAAAGAATCCGATGATGGCGGTGACCGCACTGGTGTTGGTGGCATTGGCGCTGTCCACCTCGCTGGCGTGGACGGGCAAGCTTGCGCCACGAGGTGCGTACGAAGCCGTTCCGCAGTACTGGCACGACGCCGCGGACTGGCTCACCGCCCACGCATCCGGGTCGAGTCCCGACGGTTCCGACGCGCAGCGCGCACTGATCGTGCCCGGTGCCCCGTTCGCATTGCAGACCTGGGGACTGACCCGCGACGAGCCGTTGCAGGCTCTCGCCACGACGCCCTGGGCCGTTCGCGACGCCGTGCCGCTCACCCCACCCGGGGCCATTCGCGCACTGGATTCCGTGCAGCGACTCTTCGCCGACGGCCGTCCGTCCAGCGGACTGGCCGACACCCTCGAAGGACAGGGCATCAGCTACGTCGTAGTGCGCAACGACCTCGATCCCGAGAATTCTCGGTCCACCCGTCCGGCATCGGTGCACCAGGTGCTCGACGGTTCGCCGGGGTTGGCCCGGGTGGCCGAATTCGGTGAGGACGTTGCTCCCGGTCAGGTCGACGGCGTTGTGCTCGACGGTGATCTGCGGCCGCCGTATCCCGCTGTCGAGATCTATTCGGTGAACGGCTCAGCCGATACTCCTGCGTCCGGCCCCTACACGGTCGATCTCGATCGGGTCCCGGTGGTACAGGGCGGACCGGAGTCGATCCTACGCTCGAACGAATTGCGCAACAACGGGATTCGTACTCCCGTGCCGGCCGGACCGACACTGCTGGCGTCGGATGCAGCTGCCGCAGGCATCCCCGTCGACTCGGTGACGGTGACGGACACCCCGATGAACCGGGAGACCGACTTCGGCCAGGTCGACAATCACAACTCTGCACTGCGGGCCGCGGACGAGCCCCGGCGATCGCTGAACGAGGTTCCCGACTACCCGGTGTACGGGGCGGAGACCGTGGACGCCGAATGGGAGGGTGCAACGCTGACGGCGTCGAGTTCGGCATCGGACGCAACGCAGATCGGTGGCAGCGCACCCGGCAGCGGTGTCGCGGCCGCAGTGGACGGCGATCTGGCCACCAGTTGGATCAGCAACGGTATCGAACGTGCTGTGGGGCAATGGCTTCAACTCGACTTCGATACTCCGGTGCGCGGCGGACTGCTGCATCTGCGCACCAGTCCTGGAACGATCGGTGACCCGGTGAAATGGGTCGAGGTCACCACCCCGAACGGTTCGACCGCGGCGCGGGTGGACAAGCCAGGGGACCCGATGACGGTGTCCCTGCCGGGTGGCGAAACGCCGTGGCTGCGGATCACCGCGAAGTCGACGGTCGATGGAACCCGAGGAAGCCAATTCGGCATCAGCGAGGTCTCGGTGGACGACTACTCCGATCGAGACGACCCGAAGCCGGTGCCGATCGTGCACCGTGCCGTGTTGCCGGACACTCCGGCCGGGGCGAGCGTGGACGCGTGGGAACTCGGCCAGGAATTTCCTGGGCGGTCCGGATGCCTCGATACCGAGGATCGAATCCGTTGCAGCAGTGGATTGTCCAAATCCCCCGAGGAACTGGGGCGTTTCTCGCGCACGATCGAGGTGCCGATGGGTACCGCGGTCATCCCCGATCTGACGGTGCGCACACGGCAGTCGCCCGAACTCGAGGCACTGTTGGCGCAGACGGGTCGACCGCTGGCGAGCGGGGCGTCGGACGTCGCAGATCTCGAGGGTTCCGCCTTCGCCGCCACCGACGGTGACCCGCGCACATCCTGGACCGCACCGGAGAAGTCGATCACCGACCGGGCCGGCACCAACCCCACTCTGACCATCCAATTGCCCGCTCCCACACTGGTGGACGGGCTGAAGCTCAGCCCGAGCCTCGGCGCACTTCCGGCCCATCCGACCCGGGTCGCGGTCAATCTCGGCAACGGCCCGATGGTCCGCGACGTCGACACCGACGGTTCGACGACAGTCCAGCTGGCACCGTATGTGACCGACAAGATCGTGCTGTCCATCGTGGACTGGGACGGCGTCTTGGATCGAAACTCGTTGGGCTTCATCCAATCTCAACCACCGGGTTTCGCCGAAGTGACGCCGCTGTCCGCGGGCGAGCCGATCGGTGCCCTGTACGACGGTGATCGTGAGATCACGGTGGACTGCTTCAACGGTCCCATCGTCTCCATTGCCGGGCAGACGGTGCGTACGTCGGTGACCGCTACCGCCGACCAATTCCGTTCCGGCGAACCGCTGAAGGCGTCGGTGTGCGACGCCGACACTCCGGTGAACGAGAACTTCGTCAACCCGGTGTCGTTGCCCGAGGGCCGTCAGGACGTGGTGGTGGAGCCCGGAGCGTCGTTCTTCGTCGACGGTATTCGACTGCGCACCATGCCTATTCCAGCCGACTGGCCGACGAGCTCGGCACCGCAGGCGGCAAGAACCACGGCCTGGAGCCCCGATCACCGCGAGGTGACGCTCACCTCCGCAACGGAGGATCGACTACTGGTGATCCCGGAGAGCAACAACATCGGTTGGCACGCAACGATGCCCGGAGGTGTGGAGCTGTCCCCTGTGGTCGTCGACGGGTGGCAGCAGGCCTGGATGGTTCCGGCGGGGGCGTCGGGCACGATCTCGTTGGATTTCACCACCGATCGCTGGTACCGACTGGGCATCTTCGGTGGGCTACTGCTGTTGATCCCGTTGCTGTTCGCGGCGATCCGCGCGCCCCGCACGGTACCGAATCCGGGCCCGCCGCCGCGCCCGTGGCGCAGCAGCACGGCCGCATTCGTGGCACTGCTCGCAGCGACCGTCGTCCTGGCCGGGATTGCCGGCGCGGTCACTGTTGCCGTGATCGGAGTCGGTGCGGTGTATCTGGATCGCCGTTTCGATCGCGTGTTGTCCTCGCGTGTATTGGTCTGCATCGCAGGCGGATTCGCCATGCTCGGCCCAGCGCTGCTGTCGCTCGGTCCGTGGCGATCGTCCGACGGGTACGTGGGCGGATCCTACGTAGTTCAGCTGGCAGCGTTGATCGGGATCGTCGCGCTGGCGATCAGTGCGATACGGCGTCCGTGAGAGGTGTCTTCTTCGGCGCGAATCGCCGTCGAGCAGGTTCCTCCACCAGCGCGTAACTGGCCGCGGCCACCGGGATCGACAGCGCAAGAGTCACCGTCAACACGAACCACATTCCGCCCGAGAACGGGATGATGCCGAACACCGGGAACACCACGGCCAGAACGGCCAAGTGCCAGATGAAGATTCCGTACGACCACCGACCCAGCGTGAGCATCACCGGATGCTCGAACACTCGGTGTCTGCGGCCGGTGTCGGCGAGTACCAGGGGCGAGAGCATCGCGAATGCGAGAACCGCACCGAAAACGATCTTGAGCTCGAACTGCCACGGCTCGGGCCGAACCAATCCCTGTGGGCCCGCCAGTGGAGTCGCCGACAGCACGAAAGCAGTCACGGCGATCGACGGCATCACCCAACTGCGCCGAGCCCACCGATGGACCCAGGTCTGCGGTCCGACGGACACCTCGGCCAACACCATCCCGGCCGCGAACCAGGGGAGGTAGCCGGGTAGCCAGTTGTCGTGGTGAATGGCGTCGGCAGTCTTGATCGGTAGAAACCCCCAGGACAGCGTCACCGCGGATGCACCGAGCAGCACCGAGATTCGGTATCGGGCCGAGGCTCCGCGCAATCGGACCATCAGCCACGCGAGGACAGGCAGCAGTAGATAGAAGGCCACCTCCACCGACAGCGACCACATCTGCGTCATGCCCTCGGTCAGCGTCAACGGCACGAACACCTGCGTCAGCGAGAGATTGGCCAACCACACCCGGTAGTCGCCGCCCGCATGCGGCAGAAACAGCAGCACCAGCACGACGACGACCCAATACGCGGGCAGGATGCGCACCGCGCGCGACCAGAAGTAGCGGCGAGCGGACTGCGCCTGCGTGAGCCCCCTGGCCTGCGCGGCATGGGGACGCCACAGCAGAAACCCCGAGAGCGCGAAGAAGATCGCCACGGTGAGATCGAACCTGCCCCAGATCCGACCCATGAGCGGGGATTCGGCGGCACCGGTCTGGAAGGCCACGTGGGTGACCACGATGCCGATCGCGGCCAGCGCGCGCATTCCCTCGAGTGCCGGGACGAACGCACGCAGCGGTACGACGGATGCCGAATCGACTCGAGTACTCATGGTGGCTCAAGTGTGCCGTGTCGAACCGGCTCGGACGAGACCGGCACCACTGTCGACTGTTACTGTCACCTGCGACGTGTCGTAAGAAATCGGGCATCTGGTCGGGGGCGAACGTTGGTCCCGCCTGCGGTGTCTTCCAGTGAAGCGGTCGAACAAGGAGAATCAGCATGGCGGAGCGCTCAGGGCCGAGCCGGATCTTGGCTCTTGTACTCATCGGCTTGGGTGCATTTCTGGTGGTCGCCGCCATCCTCATTCCCACCTATACGGTCTCGGCGCTCGAGAAGACGCCGCTGGACCTCGAGGTCACCACCGTCTCGACCGGCGAAGGCAGTGTGCTGAACGCGAGCTCCCTCGCCGCCGGTCGCGCGGTCGTCGACCAGAACGTTCCGCTCGTCTCACAGCGATTCGTCACCGTCGAGGATCCCTCCGACGCCGACATCATGACGCTGCAGGCCGGTCAGACCCTGCGACGTAGCGACAAGCAGGCCGACACCGGACTGCTGACCGCCAGCGTCGACCGCGTCACCATCGACCGCAAGACCTCGATGCCCGTCGAGAGCCCGATCGGCACCATCCAGGTGGCCGGCGACAAGCCCGCCGAGGAAGTTGCCCACACCGGTCTGCAGTACAAGTTCCCGTTCAACTCCGAGCAGAAGAGCTACCCGTACTTCGACGTCAACGCTCGCGCGTCCAAGGACATCGACTTCGTCGAGGCCACCGAGATCAACGGCACGCCGGTGTACCAGTACCAGCAGACGGTCGGCCCGGTAGACCTGTCGACGGTGGTCAACCTGCCGACCAACAAGGTGACCCTGCCCGCCGACACATGGGGTGTCGAAGGCGGAACCGCACCGGTGACGATGACCCGCTGGTACGAGAACACCCGCACCCTGTGGGTCGAGCCCGAGACCGGTGTCGTCGTCAAGGGTGAAGAGCAGATTCACCAGTACTACGGACGTGAGGCAGGCAAGCCCGAGGTCGACGTGCTCAACGCACCGATCACGTTCGACGAGAACACCGTCGAATACCAGATCCAGCAGGCCAAGGACGGCCAGGACAAGCTCTCGCTCTTCGGCCGCACGGTTCCGATCGTCGCCGGCATCCTGGGCGTCATCTCGCTGATCGCCGGAGCGTTCCTGCTCCTGCGCGGCGGAAACGGTGGACACAGTCAGCCTGCCCGTACCGACGCTGCTCCGCGCCCGACCCCGAGTGGCGGAACCGCACCGAACCGCGACTGGACGACGGATCGCACGGAAGAAATTCCGAGGACGAACCTCAGCAAGGAGTAGGTGCGCTACGCAGGAGTGGAGCCTGCGGAACGACCCGGTGGTCAGTGGCGTGGTTATGTGCTCGTGGGGGCACATAACCACGCCACTGGCGTTTTCTCAGGCGGTCGAGAGAATCTCGTAGTGGTGGGGTTGCCGCATCAGGACGAGGTCTTTGCGTCGCACCACATTGGTGGGGTACGCCCCGCCGAGGTTGGTGGTGTCGACGACGCTCGTCGCGATGCCCGGTTCGTCGCCGTCGACGAGAGCTTCGGTGCGCGGGAACGCGAACGTGTCCGGCCCGAACACTCCGCTGTGTCCAGCGATACCGCGGCTGGGGTCGACGGCGTTGGCGAACGCGAAGTAGACGTTGTTCTCGCCGGCGCGCACGCGCATGTGGTGCCAGTGGGTGGCGTCGGGCCCGGTGAGAACCTCGGCGGCGAACGGAATCTCGGTTCCTGGGTGCGATCCGACAAAAACACCCGCCAGTGCGGATGGGCAGACGATGAGGTCGCACCCGCGCAGCGCGAGCACCCGGCCCGATTCCGGGAGCAGGGCATCGTTGCCGACGAGGAGACCGACTCGTCCCAGAGGCAGGTCGACGACCATCCATCGATCACCCGCATCGAACAGCGACGTGTGTTCCGCGGACAGATGGATCTGGCGGTATGCCGTGCACTTTCCGTCCTGCTCGATCAGCACCGCCGAGTTGTACACCCGATCGGTATCGGCGTCGCGCTCGGCGATGCCGACGACGATCGACACGCCGTGCCGGACCGCGAGGTCGGCGATCCGCGTGAGCGAGGGCCCGTCGACGGTTTCGGCAACGTCACGAGGTGGTCGATCCTCGGAGACCGGACCGGTGATCGACAGTTCGGGAAAGACGACGAGATCGGCTGTGCCGGAGACCTGTTGGACCCAGGCCTCGATGTCGGCGAGGTTGCTCTCGATCGACGTACCCGGAGTGCACTGGACCACGCTCACTGCAGACGTGGCACCGGACGGCAGCGGCGAATGTCCGTACAGAGTGAAGAAGTCGAGAGGATTCCAGGTGTACGTGTTCGTCTGCAGCTCCCGATACAGCTCGGGTCGACGCGTCGGACCCCCCTCGCGGGTGCGCCGAATGTCGATCTCTGCGGCGACGATCCCGTTGCCGACGTCGATCCGGCCGGAGACGGCCCCGTCGGGCTCGATGATGCATGTGCCGCCGCTGAATTGGACCGTCCGTTCGAGTCCCCATCGGTTGCTCTCGATGACGTAGCAGTTGTTCTCGAAGGCTCGACTGATCCAGTAGGGAGCCGGCGTTCGTTCGGCGAGCCAGTTGCTGATGTGGCAGATCACGTCCGCGCCCTGTAGCGCGACCACTCGAGCGGTCTCCACGAAGTGCAGATCCATGCAGATCAGCAACGCGATTCGGCCGAGCCTGGTCTCGAACACCTGATGGCCAAGGTTCCCCGACGCTGCCCACTTGGGCTCGGCGATGTACGGGTGCGTCTTGCGATGGGTACCGATGATTCCCTGGGGTCCGATGAGAATCGCACTGTTGTAGAACAATCCGCTTGTCGGGTCGACTTCCGGCATGCCCAGGACGATGTAGCAGTCGCGACGGGACGCGATCTCGACGAAAGTATCGGTGGTGGGTCCGGGGATCTGCTCGACGACGGTAGATGCCTCCTCGGGATCATGGAAACAGTAACCCGTGGTGGCCATTTCGGGTGTGGTGATCAACTCGGCCCCGTCGGATGCAGCCTTGTCGACCAGCTCTGCCAACGCGGCGACATTCGCATCCTTGGCGAACAGTGTGGGCTCGAACTGGATGGCCGCTGCGGTGAATGTCATGACGCCACAGTCCTTTCGATTGTCGGGGCTTCGGTGGTGACCGGCGGTTCGTAGAACTTCCCCCGGGTTGCCATCGTCAGCGGGATGTAGATGATCGGCCCGAGGAGCATCGCGATGAACGATGCGTAGTACGACGGGTAGAGACCGAACACGCCGAGTCCGCCCACGGCCACACCCGCGGCCATGGCCACGATGCCGCAGGGATTCCAATTACGCACTCGCCCTTCGCGAAACTCGATGTTGTTCCGCGGTGCAAGGCCGAGCATCCGCCTGCACACGAAGTAGTCGGCGAGCAGAATGAAGATCCAGGTGTTGGTCATGATCCCGGTGACGGCCAGGAACTTGTCGGTGTACTGCAGGATGTTGACCGGGTAGCAGAGCACGCCGACGACGAGCAGCGCCACCATCCACCACTGGCGGCCGACCTTGCGGGGCGAGAGCACGTCCCAGGCGTTGGAGAGCGCCAGCGACCCGGAGTACAGGTTCATCACGTTGATGCGCACCTGGGTGACGACGGCGAAGATCACGCCGAGCAGACCCATGACGATCGCGAAGTACAGTCCCGGATCGGTGGCCGAAAGTTCGGGTGTTGCAGTGCTTCCGGTGAAGTGGCGCAGCATGGTGAAGCCGAGGAACACACCTAGAATCATCACGACGACGATCATCAGGAGCTCGGCCAGCATCAGTCCGGCCGTTCCGACGTAGCTCACGCTCTTCTTGACGAACCGCCCGTAGTCGGTGGCGATGAGCGCTTGGAACACCACCTGCCCGTTGGCGAGACTGAAGGCCTGCCACATCGCAGTGGCGGTGAATCCACCTGTCGCTTCCCATTCACCGGGTCCGACGAGCACGTAGCCGCTGGCCAGCATGTACATGCCGACGGCGAACAGGACCAGGAAGATGGGCATCCCGAATCGCTGCAGGATGTTCATCGAGTGCATTCCGCGCCAGGAGAAGAACAGCGCGACGAGGGCAACCAATGCGAATACGACTGTGGCCCAGGCAGAGTTGATATCTATCCCGGCGAGCTCGCTGAGGCCGTGCGAGACGATGCTGCCCTCGAAGATGAAGTAGAAGACGTAGTTCACGGCGTAGACGAGCGAGGCCACGGCCGAGCCTTTGGTGCCGAATCCGAGTCCGCGAGTGAGCAACGGCAGCGACAGGCCCTCCTGGCTGGCGATGCGCATGATCAGGCTGCCGACGAGCGTCGCACCGATGACCATGTAGGCGACGGGAATCAGGAACATCGGCCATCCCACCAGGAACCCGATCTGGCCGCCGAGGGCGAACCAGAACATCGCTGTCACGTTGCCGGTGAGGACCAGCAGGATCGCCGGCCGTCGCCACCGTTGGTCGTCGGGCACGCGGGAGGTTGCGTAGCTTTCGATCTGGTCGTCGAGGCTCGTTGCCGGCCCCTCGAAGTACTTCTTCATGTTCATGAACGGGTGTCCACTTCGGTTCGAAGTTGTAGCGCTGATTGCGCTGCAACGGAACAATACTTTCCGTGGACACTATTGCAACGTGAAACATGTTAATTGGAGATCACGAAACTTCCCGACCTGGAAGGAAGCCGGGAAAACGGGCTTGCCGGACACCACCGGCGGTGATCAGAGCGAGACCGAGGACGCCTTCGCGTTGGTCTCGAGAGCGCGCAGCAGCGTTTGCAACAGCTCACGATCGGACGCCGACGGAAACACTGCAGCCGCGGCGGCGTCCATGACCGGGGACGCCTCGTCGTACTTGGCCTGCCCACGCACCGTGGATCGAATGAGCACCTGCCGACGATCGACGGTGCCGGTACGACGGTGCACAAGATTGTTGGACACCAGCCGGTTGACCGCTTTGGTCAACGTCGGCGGAGCCAGGAGCGCGAACTCGGCCGTCTCGGCCATCGTGTGTCCCTCGCCGTCGGACAACAACGACAGCACTCGCCATTCTTCGAGGTCGAGCTCCCAGGGAACGAGTGCAGCACGCAACCGATCCGACACAGCCCGCTCGACCACGGTGAGCAAACGCGCTGCCGACGCAGCCTCGTCGTGATCCATGCGATCGTCCCCCTGCTCGGTTCCGCCGTCGGCGCTACAGTCTGCTGTCAGCGATTCTATGGCGAAGCGAACGACGAATCGACACGGATCGGACGGACGGCACTATGAACAACGATCGGTTCGGCACATTTCGCGTCGGCCTGATCTTCCCGATGTCCGGACCGTTCGGCATCGTGGGTCCATCCAGCGAGCTGTCCGCCCAGCTGGCCAGGGACGAACTCAACGCCTCGGACGGAGTGCTGGGCCGCCGGGTGGAGCTGATCTCGATCGACGGCGGCCGCGACCCCTCACACGTGGCCCGTGAAGTGGCCACGCTGCTCGATGCCGGTGCCCTCGACGCGGTTGCCGGCATGCACACCTCCGCGGTGCGCCGAGCCGTCATTCCGGTGACACTGAACCGCATTCCCTACGTCTACACGTCCCTGTACGAGGGCGGCGATCGCTACCCGGGACTCTTCATCACCGGGGAGACGCCCGCCAACCAACTCGTTCCGGCCCTGGAGTTTCTCGTCCGCGAATTCGGTCGGCGACGCTGGGCCATCGTCGGCAACGACTACGTCTGGCCACGAAAGAGCGCGGCCATCACCGCGACTCGGCTGCGTGGGCTCGGCGCGTCGGTAGTGCACGCCGAGTTCGCGCCGGTCGGCACCATCGATTTCGCCACGACCGTGACCGAACTCGAACGATCAGGAGCCGACGCAACCGTGGTGCTCCTCATCGGCGACGACGCGGTCTACTTCCATCAGCAGTTCGCGGCAGCAGGACTCGACGTCCACTGCATTCGTCTCAGCCCACTGATGGACGAGAACATGCTGCTCGCTGCCGGTGGCGAGAACACACATGGCCTGTACGTCGCGTCCGGATACTTCGAGACACTGGCCACCGAAGCCAGTTTGGGATTCTCGGCTCGATTCGCCCGCACCTTCGGGGTCGACGCGCCGATCGTCGGTGCCCTCGGACAGTCGTGCTACGAGGGCATCAAACTGTTGGGAGCGTTGGTGAACAGGGCGGGCACCGTCGATGTCCGCATCATCGAGGCCGTATCGGATTCGGTGTCGTTCACCGGAGCGCGCGGGCACTTGTTTCTCTCCGACGGCCATGTCTCGCAACCGATCTACCTGGCGCTGGCCGGGGCAGTCGATTTCGAGATTCTCAGCGAGATCCGCCCCTCTGCCGACTGACGCCTCCGCCCCACAACACCAGCGCACACACCGCCACCATCGTCACTGCGGCAGTGGCCGCAGCGACAACGACGAACTGCGCCAGCGTCGAGGCCACGAACAGCAGCAGAACTACCTCGGCGGCGAGGGCGAACCAGGCGACGAAGGCAAGATGGGTGCGCTCACCCGCGATGGCCCACAGCAACGCGCTCTGCAGCACGGCCAGGCACGCGCCCTGCAACACGAACAGCCAGACATAGTTCTGCACACCGGAATACGTATCGCCCACCACCAACGGCAGCAACGGCGACGCCAGTGCCCCGCCGATCACCAGCACCGTGCCCAGACCGGCGACGACGGCCAGAGCCGAGCGCACCGCGGCAGCAGAATGCAGGGGATTCGCCATCCGCGGGTACAGCACCACCCCCACGGCCTGCGGCAACCAGAACGCCGCCTTGGACGCGACGGCACCGACGGCGTACAGCCCGGCCTCGTTGCTACTGAGCAGAGTGCGCGCAAGAACCAGATCCAGCGCCGACATCGCGATCAGCACCAATTGCACCTGCGATGCCTGCAGTACGGCCAGGACGGTGACCTTGGTTTCCGACACCGAGCTCACCGGCGCGCCTGCGGTCCATCGCGCACCGACGGCCACTGCGCCGATTCCGACAGCCGTGGCCAGCAGAACCGAACCGGGTCCGCCGCCGAGCGCGAGCACCACCACTGCGGGTGCCACCTTGCCGAAACCGGCCGCAGCCAGCACGAGGCTCAGAGCCCCGAAGCGCCCCCGCCCCTGCAACAAGCCTTGTTCGGCGGCCAGCAATACCAACACCGGCGCAGCAATGACCGCCGACACGGTTGCTGCCATCGAGATGTCCATGGCAGCGGACAGAGCGGGAGCGAGCGCCACCGCCAGCACACCCACGACCGCAGCACACCGGTACCCGACGGTCCGCAACTCCCGCGAACTGCGCCCGCGCACCACTTCACGCGCGACGACGGACTGCAACGCCAACGCCGGAACTGCGAGAACCAGTTGCGCAGCAAGCAGACTCGCGAACTCGCCGTACCCCTCCACGCCGAGCATCCGACTCGCGAGCACCTGCAGCAGATACGCCGCAACGTTCGCGAACATCGAACCGGCCGTCACCATCCCCATCCCGGCGACCGACGCACCCGGCGTGTGGTCTGCCTCGGACGAGGCGCGGAAAGACATGAGCCCACGGTATAGGGTGCCGATCATGGCGCGGTCGAGGTCGAGGTGGACACCGCCGCTCTACACTCTGCTGCTGACGCTGGTGATTCTCGGACCACTTCTCGGCCCCGGATACCTCCTGCTGCGCGACGCCGTCAGTACTCCCCGTTCCTACTTCACCGACTCCGCCTGGGGAATCGCCGACGCGGCCGCGCGAGCCGTCCCGCAGGACGCCGCAATCGCAGCGCTGACGACGGTGTTCGACGGTGGCCTCGTCGTCAAGACCATCCTGCTGCTGGCGCTGTGGCTGGCCGGTTGGGGCGCGGCCGTCATGGCTCGTGCGGTGTTACCGACCGCTCCCCTGCCCGCGCTGCTCGTCGCCTCGACCGTGGCGATGTGGAACCCGTACGTCGCCGAGCGCCTGCTACAAGGACATTGGAGTCTGCTCGTCGGCTACGCCGCCCTCCCCTGGACCGTGGTCGCCGCACTCGCTGTCAGACAGGGTCGTTCCTGGTGGGCCCTTGCCGTCTGTCTCGCTGCCGCCGGCCTCACCCCCACCGGCGCACTGCTTGCCGCCACTCTCGCGTCGGTGATTCTCGCCCTCCCCGGGGGTGCCCGACGCGGCCTACGCGTGGTCATCACCCTGGTGATCGCGGCGGTGGCGTCGGCGCCGTGGCTGGTGGCGACAGCCGTGTCCGGCAGTGGCGTCGAGCAGGCGGATCCGGCGGGATGGGCGGCGTTCGCGGCGCGGGCCGAGCCGGGCCTCGGCACGCTCGGCTCCCTGGCCGGCCTCGGCGGAATCTGGAACTCCGATGCCATACCCGTTTCTCGGACAGGGCTTTTCGCATTCGTGGGCACGGCGCTGCTGCTGACCGTGGTTGCATTCGGTGTGCGGCCGCTCATCAGGCGTCGAAAAAATCCGGTGATCCTGGGACTCGCTGTCGTTGCGTTGCTTGCCATTGCAGCCCCTGCGCTGGCAGCAACGGGACCGGGTCTGGCAGTCGCCCGAGCCGTGGGCGAGACGGTGCCCGGTGCCGGGTTGCTTCGGGACTCTCAGAAATGGGTCGCGCTGGCGATGCCGATCTATGCGTTGGCCGCCGCGGCTGCGTTCACTCCCCTGCGTCGACCGAATCCGGTGCAACCAACCGCGCTGAGCGCGGTCCAGCGCACCCGATTCGGCAGCGCCGTTGCAGTACTGGCCCTGCTGATCGCACTACCCGACCTGGGCTGGGGCGTCGGGAACTCGATGCGGCCCGTGGTGTATCCGGCGTCCTGGCAGGCGGTCGCAGCCCAATTGCAGGGCAGCGCCGGCGATGTCGCGGTACTACCGGCCGGGATGTTCCGCCGCTTTCCCTACAGCGGCACTGCTCCCGTTCTCGATCCCGCACCGCGCATGCTGCCACTGGACGTGTTGCAGACCGGCGAGCTCATCGTCGCGGGCGGCACGGTGCGGGGCGAGGGCACTCGCGCCACCGACGTCCAGAACGCTCTGCTCGCAGGCGAATCCGCCGAGACACTCGCAGAATTGGGAGTCGGGTGGGTGTTGGTGGAGAACACCACCCCCGGCGAGCTCGGCGACTCCGCGCAGACGCTGAACCGGTTGCACGCCGTGTACGAGGACGAGCAGCTCGCGCTCTACCGGGTACCCGATCCCGTGATCACCGAGAGCCGCTCGAACACGGCCGTCGTCGTCGCCCACCTGGCCTGGGCACTGCTGCTTCTCGGGGGCCTAGTGATAGGTCTGGGACGCCTTCAACGCGCTGGCCGAATCAGCTTGCGACACAACGTCGGACGCTCCAACCAGCCCTGACGACCACGCGCCACGCGTCGTCGCGTCGAGCACCGAGTACACACCCTGCGCGCACTGTTCCCAGGAGAACTCTCCTGCGCGCACTCGCGCCTTCTCGCCCAGGCGAGTGCGGGCTTCGGCGTCCTGCAGCAACTCCGAGACAGCCTGGGTGAGGCCGGAAACGTCCCGGTCCTCGACCGACTGTCCGCCCACCAGAATGCCGGTCACGCCGTCGATGACCGAATCGGTGAGCCCTTTGGAGCTGCGGTAGCCGACCGTGGGAACGCCGTGCTGAGCGGCTTCGACGACCGCGAGGCCCCAACCCTCCTTGCGCGAGGGCATGACATGGACCCACGAACGGCCGAGCAACTCGTGCTTGCGCTCCTCGTCGACGTGGCCGTGGAAGGTGACGTACTGCTCGATCCCCAGTTCGCCCACGTAGTCGCGGAGATTCTGCTCCCACCAGCCGCCACCGATGACGTCGAGGTGGATGTCGGGGATCCGGCCACGCAGCGCCGCGACGACGTCGAGAGCGTCCTCGATCTGTTTGTGCGGAACCAACCGGGACAGCACGGTCAGCGACGGGTACGCGGTGCGGGTGCTGTCGTCACCCTCGGCTACCGACTGCGGGATCTCGTCGGCTCCGTTGCGGACCACGGCGATGCGCTCGCGGTCGACGCCGAGGGCGATCAGCTCGTCCGCGGACGGCAGAGACACCGTCAAGTACTGATTACGACGGTGCACTCGGGGAGACACCGTCGATTCGAGCCACCAGCCGAGCTTGGCCATCATCGGCCCGGCGACCGGCCACTGCTCGCGATGGCAGTGGTGCACCAGCAACGTGACGGGGACGCCGAGCGCGGCACGTGAGAAGAAGGGAATGCCGTTCTGGGTATCGATCACCGCGTCGGGTGCGATGCCCTTGAGCGGGCCGAAGCCGAGTCGCCCGGCTGCGATGGCGGCCAATGCGCGGGGATACACCGACAGGCGACCACCGCCGCGACTGATGCGGATGCCGTCGACGATCTCCTCGGCGGGAGCTCCGGGGTACGACGCCGTCCTCAGCGTGACGCGGACACCGCGTCGCGCCAGACCTGCGCCTACCTGCTCGAGGTAACGCTCGCTGCCGCCGCCCTGCGGGTGCCCGGTATCGCGCCAGCACAGCAACAGAACCTCGCGCACAGCTCGCTTCACCCAATTTCCGCATGCTCGTCTCGACCGCCGTCGATTACCGCTGCCACAGTAACCGCTAGGGTTCGTTTTCGTGACTTCCGCCGTGACACGTCTGTTCGCCTCCCGCGCGACACTGCGCCGCTCGGTGAAGCTGCTGAAGGACTTCGGCCACGAGCAGAGCGCCCCGGACATCTTCTACGGGGCCCTGGCGCGCGATTCCGTCGAGCTGATCGGTGATTTGTATCGGGGCCTGACCGGCACCGACATGTCGGCGGCAACGGTGTTGGACGTCGGCGGCGGACCCGGTTACTTCGCCGAGGTGTTCGGTGCGAGTTGCGCGCGCTACCTGCCCGTCGAACCCGATGCCTCCGAGATGCACGCGGCGGGTCTGCAGATTCCCGGTTCGGTGCGCGGCTCCGGCATGGCACTGCCCTTTCGCGACGACAGCGTCGACATCTGCTTCTCCTCCAACGTGGCCGAACACGTGCGCGAGCCCTGGACCATGGCCGAGGAAATGCTCCGTGTCACCAAACCCGGCGGACTCACGGTTCTCTCGTACACCATCTGGTTCGGCCCGTTCGGCGGTCACGAGACCCGGCCCTGGCACTACCTCGGCGGCGAATACGCGGCCCGCCGCTACGCCCGCACCACCGGACACGAACCGAAGAATCGCTTCGGCGAATCACTGTTCGACATCAGCGCTTCGGACGGATTGCGTTGGGCACGAAGCACTCCCAACGCCAGGCTACTTGCCGCTTTTCCGCGCTACCACCCGCGCTGGGCATGGTGGATGATGCGTGTACCCGTACTTCGCGAGTTCTTCGGCAGCAACCTGGTGCTTGTCATGCGGCCCACCGCTTAGCCTGGATCGATGACGGCACTCGCGCTCGACATCGGCGGCACCAAGATGACAGCGGCACTCGTCGGCGAGGACGGTCGGCCGCAGAACCCGGCGACGGTGCCGACTCCCGACTCCGGGGTGTGGCCTGCATGCGCGTCGTTACTTCGGAAGATCGCTCCTGGACAGCACATCGACCGCATCGGCGTCGCCTGCTCCGGGCCGGTGAACCTCGAGACCGGATCGGTCGCACCGATCAACATCGACGAGTGGAAGAACGGATTCGGTCTGGGCGAGCACATCTCCGCCGTGCTTCCGGATGCCGAAATACGTCTGGCGATGGACGGCAGCGCAGCGGCACTGGGTGAGTATCGCTTCGGTGCCGCCGTGGGTGTTCCCGACGTACTGAGCCTGGTCGTGTCGACCGGCATCGGCGGTGGGTTGGTGCTGGGCGGAAAGATCGTCGCCGGGGCCAGCGGCAATGCCGGTCACATCGGCCACATCGTCGTTCCCGGTTCGACGACGCCCTGCGCGTGCGGCGGAATCGGGTGCGTGGAAACGGTGTCGAGTGGGCCCTCGGCGGTGCGGTGGGCACGTGAGCAAGGGTGGCCGGGTAGTACCGGTGTCGAACTGGCCGCAGACGCCGCCGCAGGCGAACCGCGCGCCATCACCGCACTGCAACGCGCCGGAGTGGCGCTCGGTCAGGCGATTGCCTCGGCCGTCGCACTGACGGACGTTCGCATGGTGGTGATAGGCGGCGGCTTCGCTCAGGCCGGCCCGCCGCTGTGGGACCCGATACAGGAGTCGATCGCCTTGCACGCCCGGTTGACATTCCTCGACGGCCTGCAAGTAGTGCCCGCTGCACTCGGTGGCCTGGGAACCCTGTCTGGGGCAGCTGCACTCACTGCCTGACCCACACAGCCAGAACGGGGCCCACCCCTCGGTGAGCCCCGTTCCGTGTCGTGAATACTACGCGCCCAAACGCTGCTTCAGGGAGTCGAATTCGTCCTGAATTCCGGTGGGCAGTTTCTCGCCGACGAAGTCGAACCAGTCCTGGATCAGCGGGATCTCGGCCTTCCACTCCTCGGTGTTCACCGCGAGTGCCTCGGCCACATCCTCGACGGTGGTGTCGAGACCGTCGATGTCGAGTGCCTCGGCGGTGGGGACCACGCCGATCGGAGTCTCGACGCCTGCTGCCTTGTGCTCGATGCGCTCGACGATCCACTTGAGCACGCGCGAGTTCTCACCGAATCCGGGCCACAGGAAGCGCTTGTCGTCGCCGCGGCGGAACCAGTTGACGTAGAACACCTTCGGCAGCTTCGACTCGTCGGCGTTCTTGCCGAGGTCGATCCAGTGCTGGAAGTAATCGCCCACGTTGTAGCCGAGGAACGGCAGCATCGCCATCGGGTCGCGTCGGACGGTACCGACGGTGCCCTCGGCGGCCGCGGTCTGCTCGGAGCCGACGGTGGCTCCCATGAACACGCCGTGCTGCCAGTCGCGGGCCTCGGTCACCAGCGGAACGGTGGTCTTGCGACGTCCGCCGAACAGGATTGCCGAGATCGGTACGCCCTGCGGGTCGTCCCACTCGGGAGCCATGGACGGGCACTGGGCCATCGGCACGCAGTAACGCGAATTGGGATGTGCGGCATCGGTTCCGGACTCGGGGGTCCAGTCGTTGCCCTTCCAGTCGATGAGGTGATCGGGCTTGCCTTCGAGGCCTTCCCACCACACGTCGCCGTCATCGGTGAGGCCGACGTTGGTGAACACCGAGTTGCCCTGATCGATGGTCTTCATCGCGTTCGGGTTCGAGTCCCAGTTGGTGCCGGGCGCGACGCCGAAGAAACCGAACTCGGGGTTCACGGCGTAGAGACGACCGTCCTCACCGAAGCGCATCCACGCGATGTCGTCGCCGATGGTCTCGGCGCGCCAGCCCGGAATGGTCGGCTGAATCATCGCGAGGTTGGTCTTGCCGCACGCGGACGGGAATGCCGCCGCGATGTAGTAGGCCTTGTCCTCGGGCGAGATCAGCTTGAGGATCAGCATGTGCTCGGCGAGCCAGCCCTCGTCGTGGGCCATCGCCGAGGCGATACGCAGCGAGTAGCACTTCTTGCCCAGCAGAGCGTTTCCGCCGTAACCGGATCCGTAGCTCCAGATCTCGCGATCCTCGGGGAAGTGCGTGATGTATTTGGTGTCGTTGCACGGCCACGGCACGTCGGCCTGGCCATCCGCGAGCGGTGCGCCGAGCGAGTGCAGCGCCTTGACGTAGAACCCGTCCTCGCCGATCTTGTCCAACGCAGCCTGGCCCATGCGGGTCATCACGCGCATGGAGATGACGACGTATTCGGAATCGGTGAGCTCGACGCCCAGCTTCGGATCGGCGGCGTCGAGCGGGCCCATGCAGAACGGAACGACGTACATGGTGCGTCCGCGCATGCAGCCGCGGTAGAGATCGGTCATCAGCGTCCGCATCTCGGACGGGTCCATCCAGTTGTTGGTGGGACCGGCGTCGATCTCTTCCTTGGAACAGATGTACGTGCGCGATTCGACACGGGCGACGTCCGACGGATCGGAGTTGCCGAGGAACGAGTTGGGCTTCTTCTCGTCGTTGAGACGAGTGAAGGTGCCTGCCTCGACCAGCTTGTCGGTGAGGCGCTCCCATTCGGCGTCGGATCCGTCAGCGAACACCACGGAGTCCGGTTCGGTCAGTTCGGCTACCTGAGCAACCCAGGCAAGCAGTTCTTTGTGTCGAGTCGGCACGCTGTCGGTGCCGCTCAAACCGGGAATGGTCGCTGAGGTCATCTAACTCTCCTGGGGTTAGCCGGAACCGGGAAGAATTCGCACGATCGCTGTGGGCAAGCACGCACGAATAGATCTCGGTTTTCCCCTCTCGGCGGGGCGCTGCTCGGCCGTTCGAGCTGCAGTACACCATGTTACTGGGTACGGCAAGCCGAGGACCGAGCGCCGGATGTCCTGTTCATCAGGTTAACGCCGAGCGACGTGAATCCAGAAACAGGGTGTTGTCCGATTGGTCACAAGACCGATTCAGATTGGGAAAGATCGGCGCAAGAAGCCCTCCACCAGGGGCGATGCGGTGTCCGTGCCGTGGCGTCACAGCTCGCCCGATTCGGACATTTCACCCCTGCCAATACCATTCGCCTCGCGAAAAATCTCCCAGCTTCGGTATTGGCCGTCACGTCCGAAGGCGGTGAACTTGTCTGTCACACCATCCCCGTCGACGTCGGTCGCCACCGTGATCCCGGCATCGGTATGCCGCACGGTGGTCTCGTAGTGACCGTCGCCGTCGAGATCGAGAAGGTCGGCCGAGACGACGGGCGCACCCGCGTCGAACTCGTGTTGCGCCACGTCATCCGTGGGAAAACCCTCCGCTGCCAAGCCATCCACCCCGATCATCGACGCCCCTCACCCAGTTCGACCGACACTGCACCTACTGACTCCGACGCACGGACAGATCGAACGGTTCCACCGGGCCCCGGAATCGCTCCAGCCCCCGTTCGAGTGCAGAGAGATCCCGATCGCACGCCGACAGCAACGCCGATCGGTGGTCGGCAAGCCTGCGCAGTTCGGCATCCACCTCGGCGAGCGCGACGTCGATACGGGCCGCGGCTTCCCGGTCCGCCACCGCGAGGGCGGCCGCGAGAGCGGACTCGGCTTCGAGGATGCGCGAGAGCAGCCGCTGCTCCACCGCGGACTTCACTCGGGCCAGACATTCCTGCGTCCAGCTCCGCATGTGCGACCGATCCGACACCAACGCCCGCGACCGCGTCAACCACCACGCGAGCGCGCCGCCGAGAACGAGAGTGATCACGGTGTTGGCCACCGCCCACGCCTGCACCAGCGCCATCGGAGAGACGATCAGGCGTCCGAGGCCGACTCCCGCCGATGCCCCGACCACGATCATGATGGCGTCCTCGATACCGCGACGCCGAGACGGTGACCCGATGTCGAGCGACGCGTCCTCCGCGCTCGCCTGGGCCACCGTCTGGCCGAGCCCCAGATCGGACTCCACCGCTCGCAGTCCCGCGGTGAGCGCAGCGTCGGCTCGACTCTGCGCACCTCGCGCCGACTCGGCGACATGCGCGGGCAAGTGCTTCAGCTCGGCCCGCCGGGCCCCGTCGATCGACCGCCTCACCTCGACGCCCAGTTCGCGAAGGTCCTCGGCGGCCTCATGGAGCGACTCCACCCGAAGCCGCTGAATCCGATTGTGCAACAGCGCACGTCGATCACCACCGAGGCTCTCTCGTTCGCCGACGAGTGCGGCTCGTCGCGCGCGAAGTGGAACGGAGTCGCTCCCCCCGGTCACTGCGCGAGCTCTCGCTACGATCGACGCTTTGGCGCCGGCGGCGCAGCCATGCACCGCCGCAGCGTATTTGCGCTGCGCTCCGAGAGCTGTGGCGTCCAGCAGCAGCACACCGAGCCGATCCGTCACAGCCCCGAGGCCGGATTCGACGCACACCGCCGCGTCGCCACTGTCCCTCCCCGCCCGTGCCAATCGGACCGAGACCGGATGAAAGGTGCACTCTACCGCTCGCGGAACACACTCGGCCACCAGGTCACCGTCGGCGATCACCACCTCACGCCAGTGCCTGTGCACGTCGATCTTGTTCACCACGAACACGACCGGCGTGGATTCGAGCGCCCCTCGCCATCGCTCGATCTCGACACGATCGACCGGAGCCGACGCGTCGACCACGATCAGCACGACGGCTGCGTCGGCTACCGAATCCGTGAATTCGATGCCACCGAGCCGGGACAGCTCGCGGCGCAGCTCCGACTTCCCCGATCCGGCCGTGCCGGTGAGGTGAACCCCGGCGGGTCGGCTCTCCCGCGCCCGGGCGATTCGGTCGAGTGCATCCGAGTTCCAGCGCCGAAGAACGCTTTTCATGTCCTCCGACAACGGCGTCATCGCCGCAGCATCCGCACGTAGCCCCGACACAGCACGAGCGCCGACCGACGCACTCCCGAGTCCTCGGACGCGGCCGCGCGGTGCTTCCACCTGGCTACCTGCTCCACTACGACCTGCTCGGAACCGGTCTCGATCGGCACCCCCAAATGCAGAGCAGCGCAGCGCATTTCCGCCGCCACGGCCTCGTCCGACGCCAGATACGACTCGACGGCACCGCGCACCTGCCGATGCCGAGCCGAGATCTGCTGCAGGCTCCGGTGCAGGTGTGCGTCGCGGTTCGCTGCGGAAACCGACACCGCCGTCGACACCGCGGCCAGCACCGCGTCGACACCGGTGGCATCGGCCAGCTCACGCAGCGCATCACCGTCGGAAACAGCGGTTCTCTGCCGCAGCACGTCGATCAGCAGGGCGACGCCGCGCAGTTCGATGCACTCGATCAGTGCCTCTCGGCGACGCGTCGAGACGGTGATGTCGGCGGCGAGGAAGCGATCCACGGTCAACAGGTCTGCTGGGCTCACCTCGCTCGCAGCGACGGCGCGAACGTCGGCCATGACGAGCGAAACCCCGGACCGACCCGTGCCACCCAGTCCCGCTGCGGTCGCACCCATCACCGGCAGCACCGTCCGCGCGAGCTGGTGGGAGGCCGCCGCAGCCGCTGCCGTTGGATCGTCGAGGGTGTCCGCCTTGGTGAGCACAACGACGGTCCCGTCGGGCGCGCCGCCGGGAGACGAACTCAGGAACGCAGTGTCGACCGGTGACACCGCGCCTGCGATGACGTAGACGAGAACGTCGAAGTCCGTGTTGTCGGTGCCGCTGTCTTCGCGCACCCGCACATCGAGGCCGTCCGCGTCGATGCGCACCGACTCGAGGATGGCGAGGATCGCAGACTTGCCCACCCCGGTTCGACCCGTCACCCGCACGATCAGCGGCCGTAGTCGATCCTGCAGCGCGATGTCGACGGCCTCCCGAGCACCGTCGTCGGCAGTCACCCCGATCGAGCTCACAGCGGTGCGGTCACGCAGTCGTCCGAAACCCGCCACGCTCATATTCGATCCCCCCAGAACGACCGCCGTCTGCCCCCGGACGCGGCGCACAGCCCCCTGCTGCGGCACCGATTCTGGCACATCGGTGAGCTGCACGACCCGCCCCGAAGAATTGCACCGTTGTAATTAGTCCCGCCCTTCCTGCCCCTGATCAGCGGCAGGACGCCAAGTCTCAACTTCAACTCGAGACCCACGTGTCACACGCCCCGTCGATGCGCGACAATGGACCCGTGAACGAGTCTCAGGACACCTCCGTCGACACCGAGGAGAACGCAGCGCGCACCCACGAACGGGGCTCACGGCTGTACCCACGAGTGACGAGTTTCCGCTCTCGGCGCGGAGCGCTGACCGAGGCTCAACAGACCACCTGGGACAGCCTGTGGCCGCGCATCGGCCGAGATGTCGCCGACGAGCAGATCGACATCGACGCCTGGTTCGGCCGCAGCGGACCGGCGATTCTCGAGATCGGGTCGGGTACCGGCACGGCCACCACGGCGATGGCCTCGGCCGAGCCGCACGTCAACCTCATGGCCGTCGAGGTCTACCGCCCCGGCCTGGCGCAGACGCTGCAGCAGATCGAACGAGAAGGCATCGAGAACATCCGATTGCTTCGCGGTGACGCCATGGACGTGCTCGAGAACATGCTGTCGTCGGAGTCGTTGACCGGCGTCCGGGTCTTCTTTCCCGATCCCTGGCCCAAGGTTCGCCACCACAAGCGTCGCCTACTCCAGGGGCCGACCTTCGCGATGATCGCGGATCGACTGAAGCCGGGCGGCGTTCTGCACGTGGCCACCGATCATGCCGAATACGCTGAGTGGATCGCCGAAGCCGGGAACGCCGAACCCGGTTTGACCGTTCTCGATTGGGAATCGCCCATGACGCACGAGCGGCCGGTGACCAAGTTCGAGGGCAAGGCACAGCTGGTCGGCAGCTCGGTGACGGAATTGATCTGGGGAAAGAAGACAGCATGAGCGTCAGTACGGACATGCCCGACACCGTGATCGACCCCTCCGAACTCGGCGCGATCGGTGAATCGCGCCACAGCAAACGCGTCCTGCTGGTCTGGGACGCCCCCAACCTGGACATGGGACTGGGCGCAATTCTCGGTGGCAGACCCACCGCCGCCTACCGCCCACGGTTCGATGCACTGGGCCGTTGGCTGCTCAGCCGCACCGCCGAACTCTCCACCTCGGGCACCGCAACGCTCGAACCCGAGGCGACGGTGTTCACCAATATTGCTCCCGGTAGCGCCGATGTCGTCCGACCCTGGGTCGAAGCATTGCGTAACGTGGGCTTCGCGGTGTTCGCCAAGCCCAAGGTCGACGAAGACAGCGATGTCGACGCCGACATGCTCGACCACATCGATTTCCGCAACCGTGACGGCGGCCTCGCCGGGGTCATGGTCGCGTCCGCCGACGGTCAAGCGTTCAAGGGCCCGCTGGAGGCCATCGCAGCAACCGGAGTGCCGGTCCAGGTACTGGGTTTCCGGGAGCACGCAAGCTGGGCTGTCACGTCGGACATCCTGGAATTTCTCGATCTCGAGGACATTCCCGGCGTCTTCCGTGAGCCACTGCCACGGGTGAGTCTCGACTCCCTCCCCGACGAGGGCGCGTGGCTGCAGCCCTTCCGACCGCTGTCCGCCCTGCTCGTCGGGCGCCAAGGAGTTTCTTAAGTGTTCGCCAGATGGGGAGACATCGTCTACCGGCTGCGGTACACCGTTATCGGTGTCATGGTGGCCGGGCTGTTGGGCTTCGCAGCCTACGGTCTCGATCTCAACAGCCATCTCAGTCAGAGCGGTTGGGACGATCCGACCTCGGAATCGGCCCAGGCTGCCCGTCTGGCGGACAACACGTTCGGTCGCGACAAGCAGGGTGACGTCATCCTGCTCTACACAGCCCCTGCGGGATCGACCATCGACGACCCGGATTTCCAGTCCAAGATCGTCGCCAATCTCGACTCCCTCGCCGCCGACCACCCCGATCAGATCGAGAAGGTCAACGGGAGCTACTTCCGGACGGCGACTGCTCCGAACCTCGCCGCGCTCGGCACCACCGACAAGCAACACGCCATTGCCAGCGTGGCCATCGCCGGTGCCAACGACACCGAGCTGACCAACAACTTCCAAGCTGTCAAGGACGTCTTCTACATCGACGGCGTCGACGTGCAGGTGACCGGACTGCAAGCCGTGGCGGGCGCACTGCAGTCGACGATGGCCGGCGACATCCACCGCATGGAGCTACTGGCGATCCCCGCCGTCGCGGTGCTGCTGTTCTTCATCTTCGGTGGCGTGGTCGCAGCCGCGCTTCCGCTGATCATCGGTGGCCTGACGGTCGTCGGAGCCAACGGCATCGTGAAGGTGTTCACCAACTTCACCGAGGTCAACTCCTTCGTTGCGCCCGTGGTCTCACTGGTCGGACTCGGCCTGGCCATCGACTACGGGCTGTTCATCGTGTCGAGATTCCGAGAAGAACTCGGCGACGGCTATACGACGCCACAGGCCGTGCGCCGGACCGTCATGACGGCCGGTCGCACCGTGGTGTTCTCGGCGACGATGATCGTCGCGTCCCTCGGTGGACTGCTGCTGTTCCCGCAAGGCTTCCTGAAGTCGGTGGCCTACGGCTCCATCGCCACTGTCGCGCTCGCGGCACTGACGGCCATCACGATCCTGCCCGCCATGCTGGCGATCCTCGGCCCACGCGTGGACGCGCTCGGTCTGAAGTTCATGCGCAAGACCAAGTCGAGCGAGGAAATCGAGAACGGCATGTGGGGCCGCCTCACCCGCTGGGTGATGCGCAACCCCGTCAAGGTCACCGTGCCCATCGTGCTCGGTCTGGTGTTGCTGACCCTGCCCGTCGGCAACATCAAGTTCGGCGGCATCAACGAGACCTACCTGCCTCCCGACAACGTCACCCGCGTCGCGCAGGGCGAGTTCGACACGCTGTTCCCCGGTCAGCGCACCGAGCCGATCAAACTCGTGATCAGCAACGCGCAGGGTGCCAACCTCGCCGCGATCACCAACCAGGCGAACAACGCTCCCGGGTTGGTCGAACAGTTCTCCCCGGTGGGTGCCAGCAAGGACGGCATCATCGTCTTCAAGGCCGGTCTGGTCGATCGTAACGATTCCAAACCCGCCATCGACTTCCTCCGCAGCATCGACGTGCCGGACGGAGCGTCGGTTCTCGTCGGCGGCACACCTGCCATCGAGCAGGACTCGATCAGCGCGCTCATCGACAAACTTCCGTTGATGGCCGTCCTCGTGGTGTTCATCGTGACGCTGCTGATGTTCCTGACGTTCGGATCGTTGGTGTTGCCGATCAAGGCGGTGCTCATGACCGTCCTCGGTCTCGGTGCCACCATGGGCATTCTGACGTGGATATTCATCGACGGCAACGGTGCGGGGCTGATGAATTTCACCCCTGGTCCGATCATGGCTCCGGTGTTGGTGCTGATCATCTCGATTGTGTTCGGCTTGTCCACCGACTACGAGGTGTTCCTACTCTCCCGAATGGTGGAGGCTCGCGAAAAGGGTGCCAGCACAAGCGAAGCCATCCGAATCGGAACCTCGCACACCGGTCGCATCATCACCGCCGCGGCCCTGATCCTCATCGTCGTGACCGGAGCGTTCGCGTTCTCCGATCTGGTGATGATGAAGTACATCGCGTACGGCATGATCGCCGCACTCATCATCGACGCCACCCTCATCCGCATGTTCCTCGTGCCCGCCACGATGAAACTGCTCGGCGACGATTGCTGGTGGGCCCCGCAGTGGATGAAGCGAATTCAGCGCAAGCTCGGACTCGGCGAGACCATCCTCGAGGACGAACTCCTCCCCATCGCCGATGTGCCAGAGCTCGCCCTCGCCGGAGGTGCACCGTCCACCACGGTCGCACCACCGCTACGTCCGGCACCACGCCGCAGCGAACCGCTCACCGAGCCCATTCCTGTTGTCGCGCCCCATGGTTCCGGCCCCATCCGGGCGACCCACGCCGCGAAGGAAGAGTCACGGCGCAGTGTGACGGGACGGCCGGCAACACCACCCGAGCCGACACGCGAAACTCCGGCCGCTCCCCCGGCACAGCACGCTCCGCGCTCTGCCCCGAGTCAGCCGACACCACCACGTCCACGTCCGACCGTGGAGCCGCATCCGAACGCTGGGCCGCGTCCTACTGCAGGACCACGTCCTACTGCAGCGCCGCGTCCTACTGCAGGGCCACGCCCGGCCGTCGAGCCGGAACCGACCCAGGCCGCAGAGGTATTTCGACCCGCGCCCTCGGCCGATCCGGTTGCGGATTCTCCGTCGGTCGAGCCGCCGCACACACCGAGCACACCCCGTCCGCCGGTCGCACCGCCCAGTCGACCCCGCCCTGCTCGAGCACCTCGAGCCGAGGAACCGGATTCACGGTCCATCGAGAGTTGGCTCGCCGATCTGCGGGCACCCAGTGCGTCGCCGCCGAGTCGACCGAACGCGACCGTCAACGGATCCGATCGGAACGGTCACGGCGAGAACGGCTCTACTCGAAACGGCTCTGCTGACAACGGCTCTGCATCGAACGGGTCCACCGGAAGCGGCTCGAATCGAAACGGCAACAGCAGCAACGGATCCGACCACAACGCCAGTAACGGCAGCAATGGCACCGAGCATCGCGCCGGCAACGACACCGAGCACAACGGCAGCAACGGCTCCGAACACCGTGGCTCCGAACGTAACGGATCCGAACGCACAGGGTCCGAGCACAACGGCACCAACGGATCCGAGTCGGACAGGCCGTCGGGCCGTCGTGCGGCACCGGCAACCGAGGGTGGCGACAGTGGCCGTCATCGCGGCGGTGAGAACGGGCAGGTACTCAGTGTCAGCGAATTGCTTGCGAGGGAACGCAACCGTTCACGTTGACGGAGCGCTGCTATGCAGGTGAGCGGCTCACCTGCATAGGTCGTTGCGCAGGCTACACTCCTGCCTCGTAGTGGGGGTCGAAGTTTCATTCACGAGGCGGTGACGCCGCGTGCACCGAGGGGGAGTTACACACGTGTTCGTTCGATGGGGAAACTTCGTCCACCGCCTTCGGTACAGCGTTCTCGGGGTGATGGTGGCCGGGCTGGCGATCTTGGCGGCGTACGGCTGGGATCTACCGGACCACCTGAGCCAGAGCGGATTCGACGATCCGACGTCGCAGTCGGCCGCGGCCAGCAATCTTGCGGACGAGACGTTCGGGCGTGACACCGAGGGCGATGTCATCGTGCTCTACACCGCTCCCGAGGGCTCGAACATCGATGATCCGTCGTTCGATGCAGCGATCATCCAGAATCTCGATTCGCTGGTCGCCGACCACCCGGACCGCATCGCGAAGATCAACGGCAGCTACTTCAGAACTGCGGAAGCACCGGTGCTCGCGGCCCTCGGCACCGCCGACAAGCAGCATGCCATCGCCAGCATCGCGATCGTCGGAAGCAACGACACCGAACTGACCGAGAACTTCGAGGCCGTACAGAACGCCTTCTACATCGACGGTATCGATGTGCAGGTCGCCGGACAGCAGGCGGTGGCGGCCTCTCTGCAGTCGACGATGACCGACGACATTCATCGCATGGAGGTCCTCGCCATCCCCGCCGTCGCGGTGTTGCTGTTCTTCGTCTTCGGCGGCGTTGTTGCTGCCGCGCTTCCCCTCATCGTCGGCGCGCTGACGGTCATCGGAGCCAACGGCATCGTAAAACTGTTCACCCACGTCACCGAGGTCAACACCTTCGTCGCACCGGTGGTGTCGCTGGTGGGGCTCGGCCTGGCCATCGACTACGGCCTGTTCATCGTCTCCCGTTTCCGAGAGGAGCTGGGCGACGGCAGATCGACGCCCGATGCGGTCCGTCGAACAGTCATGACTGCCGGTCGCACGGTGGCATTCTCGGCGACGATCATCGTCGCGTGCCTCGGTGGCCTGTTGCTGTTTCCGCACGGGTTTCTGCGATCGGTCGCCCTGGGTTCGATTGCGACGGTTGCTCTCGCGGCATTGAACGCGATCACCATCCTGCCCGCCATTCTGTCGATTCTCGGCCCACGCGTCGATGCCCTCGGCCTCGCGTTCATGCGCAAGACGAAGTCCTCGGAAGAGATCGAGAACGGCAGGTGGGGCAAGCTCACGCACTGGGTGATGCGCAACCCCATCAAAGTGGTCGTCACCATCGTTCTCGGACTGCTCGCCCTGACGCTGCCCATCGGCAATCTCGCGTTCGGCGGAATCAACGAAACGTATCTACCACCGGACAATCCGACGCGAGTGGCTCAGGAACAGTTCGACGAGTTGTTCCCCGGCCAACGCACCGAGCCCATCAAGCTGGTCATCCAGAACGCGCAGGGTCCCACACTCGCAGCCATCACCACCCAGGCGAACAACGCACCCGGCCTGATCGAGCAATTCACCCCGGTCGGTGCCGGCAAGGACGGCATCATCGTCTTCAAGGCCGGGTTGATCGATCGGAACGACAGCGCGCCCGCCATCGAATTCCTCCGCAGCATCGACACTCCGGACGGCACGACGATGCAGGTGACGGGAACGCCTGCGATCGAACGGGATTCGATCGATGCGATGGTGGACCGCCTACCTCTGATGGCGGCACTGGTCGTCATCGTTGTCACCGTACTGATGTTCCTGACGTTCGGATCGCTGGTGTTGCCCATCAAGGCGGTACTGATGACGACGCTCGGGCTCGGTTCCACGATGGGCATCCTGACGTGGATCTTCATCGACGGCCACGGAGCCGGTTGGATGAATTTCACCCCCGGACCGATCATGGCAATGATTCTGTTGCTGATCGCGGCTATCGTCTTCGGACTCTCCACCGACTACGAGGTGTTCCTCCTGTCCCGGATGGTCGAGGCTCGCGAAAAGGGCTCCAGTACAAGCGAAGCCATCCATATCGGCTCCTCGCACACCGGTCGCATCATCACCGCCGCGGCCTTGATCCTCATCGTCGTCACGGGGGCGTTCGCGTTCTCCGATCTGGTGATGATGAAGTACATCGCGTACGGCATGATCGCCGCTCTGATCATCGACGCGACCGTCATCCGCATGTTCCTGGTGCCCGCGACGATGAAACTGCTCGGCGACGCCAGCTGGTGGGCACCGGCCGGAATGAAACGAATGCAGCGCAAGCTCGGACTCGGCGAGACCGTCCCCAAAGACGACTGACGCGCCTGTCCCCCACCCCACCGCAACGCGTGAATGGACCACTGCACTGCACTGGACCCCGTGGGTTGGACTGCTAATGCAAAGCCTAGGCCGCGAGGGCCTGGGCTCGGTATCGCACCGGGCTCAGGCCGTCGAGGCGTAGCGAGATGCGGTCGTTGTTGAACCAGTCGATGTAGTCCTCGATCGCGGTGTGCAAGGCGCCGAGGTTCAGGTATCGGGTGTGATGAAACATCTCTTCTTTGAGGTGACCGAAGAAGTTCTCGATGATCGCGTTGTCGTAACAGTTGGCTTTGCGTGACATCGATTGGATCGCTCCCGCATCGGTGAGCAACCGACTCCACGAGTGATGCTGGTAGTGAAATCCCTGATCCGAGTGCACAATTGGACACTCACCGCCACCGAGGGTACTCAACGCGTCCCGTAGAGAACGGTTGGTGAACTCCGTCGTCGGAGACCGACCGATCGAATACGAGATGATCTGACGATCGAACAAGTCCATCACCGGAGACAGATACAACTTCGCCTCCCCAACCCGGAACTCGGTGACATCGGTGACCCACTTCTGATTCGGGGCCTCCGCCGAGAAGTCGCGGCCGAGGATGTTCGCAGCGACCGCCCCGACCTGTCCCCGATACGAGACATACCGTCGACGGCGCCGCACAGGGCAGGCCAACCCGAGTTCACGCATCAACGCCAACACCGTCTTCTTCGCCACCCGCCACCCCGCCTCGACGAGGACTCGGTGCACGCGTCGATGCCCGTAGCGTCGGTGGTTTTTCTCGAACGCCCTGCTCACCGCCGCTTTCAATGCGGCCTTCGGATCGGGTCTGCGCAACTGTGCTTGACGGTAGAAGAACGTCGACCGAGCCAGGCCGGCGACGTCGAGCAGCACATCGAGTCGGTACTGGGCCTTGAGGGCGATGACAGCGAGAACCTTCACCGTCGTCCCTGTTCCCTCAAGGCCCGCAATTTTCCCAGGTACGCCACCTGAGTGCGCAGCCGCTCGTTCTCCTCACGGAGCCGGTCGAGCTCGCTGGCCTCCCCGAGATCCGCTCCCGACGCCGCAGGTCGACGTCCCGCCCGCTTCGGGCGAAGCGCCTCGTCGCCGTCGCGGCGGTATCCACGCACCCACGGATCGATGATTCTCGCCGACGACAGACCGTACTCGCGGGCGAGCTCGATCTTGTTCTCCCCAGCCAGAACACGTTGCACCACAGCGAGTTTGAACTCGAACGAGAAGTGTTGTCGATCCGGTTTCTCCACCAATGCATGTCTCCCTCGAACCCGCCACCGGTCGTACAGCAAGACCACAGCGCACCTACCGCCACCGACCTTCGCAGCCGCCGAGACCGCACCCAGCCCGTCCTCGAACAACGCTACCGCCGCGACCCGCTGATCCTCGGTAAGTGAACTTCGTACACGCATACACACGCTCCCCAGTAGTCGGAACTGAATTACTCAGTCCAACTTCTGGGGAGCGGTGCACACCGTCGAGACGTATGCAATGGTCCATTCACGCGGTGTAGCCGGCCCAGGTCGGACGGGGATCAGGACGAAACTGCCGCACTCTCGCGATCGGCGAACACCTTGGCGTATCGGGTGCCCGCGATCAGCAGCAGCAGCCCTACTGCGATGAAGGCGATGACGCGGAACAGTCCGTCCAGCGCGACGAGGTCGAAGAGGAACAGTTTCGCGATGGCCGCCGCCGTCAGGGCCAGTCCGGCCACGAGTGCCGCATGGGCGTGCGTGACGCTACGCAGCCCGAAGGCCAGGAGCGCGAAGGCTGCGATCATCCACTCGATGGTCGCGGCAGTGTGACCTGCCGTGAATCCTGTTGTTTCGCCGCCGATTCCGATACCGAGCGTGACCGTTGCCGCCGTCAGTCCGTAGAGCGCGAGTACACCGGAGACGATGGCCAGGGTCTGCATTCCGTCGTCGACCAGGTTCAACTCGGCCAGTACATAGGCGAAGGCGAAGGCCGTTGCCGCGAGCAGGATTCCACCGATCACGATGCCTGCACTGCCGACGGCGAAATCGGAGTCCAACAGCGCCCGGGGCGGGCAGACCGATACGAACATCAGTGCACTGATCACGCCGAATCCGCTGCCGATCAGGTACGCAAGTGTCGAGCGAGTGCTGTGCGCCACTGCGAGCAGAGCGAGGGCGACAGCGAACAGCACGACCGGACGGATTTCGAGGGTCGTCGACTCGACTGCAGCCTGCAACGTGGCCAGGGCACCGATCACCGCGACCGTGATGCGAGCGTGTCCCGGCAACCAGCTCACCACAGCCACGATCGCCACCGCGGCAGCAGCGAGAACCAGTTGAAGGGTGACGGCAACACCGCGGTCGAAGATGTCGACGGAGAGCAGGACCGGCAGCGCCGGCAGAGCGATCATCACGGTCGCAACCACATCGGAGACGTTGCGGCGCAACAGCTCCAGCGACATTCCGATACCGAGTACCGCCGTGAGCACGATGGCCAGGAGCAGCCAGTAGTTATCGGTCGAGCCGTTCATGTCGGCAGTGGCGACCGCAGTCAACACCGCGCCGACGAGGGGAACGGTCCGAACAACCTGCAGGATCTGCCAATTCCGACCGATCTGGGCGGGGAAGCCGGCGACATAGGTGGCGATGAAGAATGCGATCAACGCCAGGGTGAGGCCCTCGGTCAGTACCGGGCCGCACACCGCGACGCCGGCCAGAATCAATACTGCCATCGGCTGCGACTTCCACTGCACCGCCAGAGCTGTTCCGGCAGCTGCAATTCCGAATGCAACGATCAGCCCGATCACGGGATCGAGCCAGCCGTACAGAACGGACGTCGCAAGCACGTCGAGGTACAGGCCCGCGATGCCGGTGGCAGCGAGAGCAATTCCGCCGACGCGTCCACCGGAGCGCCCGAACACCCGAACGCCCGCACCGATCAGCGCGAGGGAGAAGACGGCTCCGGCCGCGACCCGCAGCGGTGGGCCGAACCACCCGGCCTGCGCCGCGAGCACCAACAGCATCA
Source organism: Rhodococcoides fascians A25f (assembly GCF_000760935.2). Lineage (NCBI taxonomy): Bacteria > Bacillati > Actinomycetota > Actinomycetes > Mycobacteriales > Nocardiaceae > Rhodococcoides > Rhodococcoides fascians. The sequence continues at coordinate 5,389,686 of NZ_CP049744.1, forward strand.
CGACACCGACGAGGGTGACGCCGGCCCCGGCGACGGCCAGCAGACGACTGATGACCCCGTCGCGCTGCCACCAGGGCTCCCTCGGCGGAGCGGGCGGACGCGGCGCAACCACCGGCCCACGTGGCGCTGCAACCGGACCAGGGGCGGCCGGCTGAGTGCGACCCACCGGCTGGCCCACCGGCTGACCCGCAGGCTGACCCGCGGGTTGCCCCATGGTCCGATACGTCGGCTGACCGTAGTTCTGCGGTGGGAGCTGCTGCGGCACGAAAGGCGGCGCATAGGACAGCGCAACGGGAGCGGGCGGCACCGGGGCAGGGGCCTGAGGAGCACGAGCAGGAGCCTGGGGAGCGGCACCGAGTTGCGACTGCAGGGTCTGCAGATCGACGGCCACCTGACGCATATGGTCGCCCAGGGAATCGAAGCGACTGGACAGTCGCGCGACGAGTTGCGGATCCAGCCCGGAGTTCTGGGAAGAAGTCATGGGTTAGATACTGCGAGCATTGCCGCCGAAAAGCGTGAGTAGTGCTACTCGGTTCTCTCGAGTAGAACAGCCGAATCTCTAGCCGAACATCCTGCGGATCGAGCTGCCGAAGGGATGTTTTGCGGTCACCGAGCCCAACCGAACCTTGCCCGACACGACAAGATGCAGCGGCCCGTAGGGCGGTCCGGTACGGACCTTGTTGGTGGCGCTGCCCGCCACCGTGTCGACACCGTTGAGGTCGACGGTCGCTTCGGTGGGCACGATCAGTGTCACGGTGCTGCAGTAGTCGTCGACGTGTATCTCGACCACCTGCGTCGACATGACTGCCTGGGTGAAGTCGAGCGTCACCGTGGACATGCGAGTGGAGACGCGCAGGCTCGGCGGCACGTTCCACGGTCCCTTGCGGGTGATGGTGGACATGGTGCCGCGCAGTGTGTCCGACGCGCCGCCGCCGTGCCCCCAATGCTCCTGAACAACACGGCGTGGAGGCTGATGCGGGGTCGGCGCGGCGACGGGTTTCGGTGCCGGGCCATGCTCCTCGGCCAGGTGCATACCGGGCAGGTCGACGAGAACCGAGTTCAGCTCACCGCGGGTCTTCGACGCCAGGGCGGTGTCCATTCGCTCGGTGAACTCACCGAGCGAGAGCATGCCCTGCCCCACGGCGCGTTGCAGCAACTGCCCGACGTGTTCACGTTCGGCATCGGACACTCGCAGATCCCTTGCCTCCATGCACTCAGGGTAGCGAAGATCTCAGGCTGCGCGACCGCCGAGAACCGACAGCATTCCGGACACCGATGCGGGCCAGCCGAACTCCTCGGCACGCAACCTGGCGGCGATACGACGGCCGTCCACCGGTAGTTCGAGTACTCGCTCGATCTCCGCAGCGAACCCGTCGGCAGTGTTCTTCGAGGATCCTCCGCAGTGCGGGGTGACGATCTGCGCCAGCGCCGAGGTCTCGGAGACGACGACGGGTGTACCTGCTGCCAGTGATTCCAGCGCGGCGAGTCCGAACGTCTCGTGTGGGCCGGGGGCAAGAGCGATATCGGCCGAGGCCAACAGCGCGGCGACGGTCGACCGGCCGGTGACGAAGCCCAGGAAGTCCACCGGGAGGCCTCGGGCGCGTCGTTCCAGGCCGGCCCGGCGGGGACCGTCCCCGGCAATGACCAATCGAGCACGTATGCCCGAATCATTGAGTGCAGCAAGCGAATCGATACTTCGCTCGACGTGCTTCTCCACCGACAACCGGCCGCAGTGCACCAGCAGACGATCCGCGTTGCCCAACCATGCCGACCGATCACCCACGTGCCGACGCCGCGGATGAAACAGGTCGAGATCCACCCCGAGTGGCACCCGATGCACGTTCTGAACCCCGATGCGCTCGAACTCCTGTTGCGCGAACTCGGTGGTACACACAACGGCGTCGTACTGCTCGGCGGTGCGGCGATTGGCCAGATCGGCAATGGGACGCGCACAACGCATCGGCATCGTCTGTGCCAGCAGCCGGTCGAGGCGTTCGTGCGAGATCATCACGCTGCGTACATCCCGCCGCGCGGCCCAGCTACCCATGCCGCGCAGCGTCAGCCGGTCCGATACCTCGATCACGTCCGGCCGCAGCCCGGACGCCACCGCCGACACTCGGCGTGGGTCGGCAACCCGGTAGCCGCCGGTGCACGGGATCTGCGGGGCGGGCACCTCGATGCGCACCACCCCCGAGGGCAGCAGTTCCTCGCTCCACTGCGCTCCCGGCACGATCAGCGTCACCTCGTGGCCGCCTGCGACGTAGCCCGATCCCAGCTGGTCGACGGCCGTCCGCAAACCGCCGGACCGCGGTCCGTAGAAGTTGGCCACCTGCACGATGCGCACCCGACCAGTCTTCTCATCCGCGCGTCCACCGGGCACCGCAGCGATGGACAGTGGCCGAACCCTCGCGAAATTTCTGTGTGGGGATCGCTACCAGCGGGTAGGTGGAACAGATGCGAGTGACACTGCAATCCACCGGAAACGCCGCAGCGCCCGAGGTCTGGGAGCGCTACATGGAGCCGACGGCATGGAAGACCTGGGCTCCCCAGATCATCGGCGTCGAATATCGTGGCGAGCGACTCACTGCGGACAGCACCGGCAGGGTGCTGGGGCCGCTAGGGTTGCCGATCGACTTTCGGGTGCATTCGGTCGACGAGCGCTCGTGGACCTGGGCATGGTCGGCGTGGTTCCAGAACCAGGCCATCGGAGTCGACCTGACGCACGGCGTCGTCTCACGGCCCAACGGGACCAGGGCTTGGCTGACGATCGACGGTCCGATGCCCCTCGTCCTGCCGTACGTACCGGTCGCCAAGTTCGCGCTCGGCAAACTGTGTGCGCCGTAGCGCTACTCGGAGCGCGTGACGGTCTTCTCGTCGGATTTGTCGGCCACGTGGGTCGGCTCGGGGGTCGGTAGCGAAGGCTCGTCACCCGATCCGTCGAGATGGCCGTCGAACTCGTCGACCGCCTCGTCGCGCTCGGCACCGGTCTGATCGAGATCGGCGTCGACGCCCTTCGAGTGCTTCGCCGGGTCGACGGTGGTGTCCACTGCTTTGTTGTCGGTCATGGGGTCAAGAGTGCCCGTCGGCCCGAGACGCAAACCCCTACAGGCCCTTCTCGATGGCGTAGCGAGTCAGTTCGACACGGTTGGCCAGCTGCAATTTCCGCAACGTCGCCTGCACATGGTTCTCGACGGTGCGGTGACTGAGCGTCAATCGCGTCGCAATCTGCTTGGCGCTCAGACCCTTTGCCACCAGTCGCAATACCTCGGTTTCCCGGTCCGTGAGCGTGGGGCGCGTATCGGATTCCGGTTCGGGCGACGACGACATCCGCCGGAACTCCCCGAGGACCAGGCCCGCGAGACCGGGAGTGAACACCGCTTGCCCGGCTGCGGTGGCGCGGACGGCGTCGAACAGCTCCTCCGCCGATGCACTCTTGACCAGGTAACCCGTCGCGCCCGCCTTGATCGCGTCGAGCACGTCGCTGCGTTCGGCAGAGGCCGAGAGCACCAGGATCTTGGTCTCGGGCGACGCCTCCAGGACAGCGACGGTGGCGTCGGCCCCGTTGCCGTCTGGCAGGTGCATGTCCATCAGCACAACGTCGGGAGTGGTGGCTCGGGCGCGGCGTCCGGCAGCGGCGACGCCGTCCGCGGTAGCGACGACCCCGAATCCGGCGGCCTCGAGATCTCGGGCGACGCCGTCACGCCACATCGGGTGATCGTCGACGACCATCACCGCGATCTCGGAATTCGTTTCCTCTGTCATCGAAGTCCCTTCGTTCTCGGAAGACGAATCTCCCATTCGGTCCCCTCGCCGTCGGCGGTATCGAGCAGTGCTGTGCCACCGAGGGATTCGACGCGGCCCAGAATGGATTTCGACACACCCATCCGGCCCTCGGCTTCGGCGGCGGCGAGCCGTCCGTCCGGGATTCCGTGGCCGTCGTCTCGAATACTGACGATCAGCTCTCCGTCTACGTCCTCGAGCAACACGTACGCCTTGGCCTCGGACCCGGCGTGGAGTTCGACGTTGGACAGCGCCGTCGCCACCACCGCGGCGAGTTCCTCGGCCACTTCGGATTCGACGAGCACCGGATCGGCCGGAGTGGAGACGGAGACAGCAGTACCGGCCTGCGTGCGCAGCAACGCGCGCACGTCCACGATCGAACCGGTGTGATCACCGCGCGGAGCGGCCTGTTCCGAGATCAACACGCGCAGCGCGACTTCCTGCTCAGCGGCCAGATTCGCGAGTTCTGCAGCAGGCCCGCCTATTTCGAGCCCTCGCCGGCGCACGAGGGCCAGTACCTGCAGTACCCCGTCGTGCACCTGCCGGGCGAGTCGTTCACGTTCCTCGGTGATCGCGGCCGATCGAGCTGCGCGACGCAGTTCTTCGTGAGCGCGCCGGGCAGTGTTCGACGCCATTCCCAGCGCCAGCCCGGCCGAGAGCAATACCGGAGCGGTGGCGTCGGACCAGAGGTCGGAGTCGAAGCGATCGCGAACGAGCGCGCTGACCACCGACATCACGACACCGGATGCAATCCCTCCCTTGGGGCCCAACAGGATTGCCGCGGAGATGACGGCATTGGTGGCCCACAGCGTGGTGGGCAGGGTTTGGCGGGTGCTGTACCAGTCGTAATCGGCCACCAGCCGCGTCGAGGCCATCAGTGCGATGACGATCACCTGATCGGCGAGCACCACCTGCCACCGTGGCAGCGATGCGCGCGCGAGCATCAACGCCGATGCCCCGGACCACACGGCCATCAGGGAAACGAACACCCAGCTCAAGCGGGGATTGGTGTAGTTGTCGACGGTGGCGACCTGGTAGCTGACGGCGTAGACGAGGGTGATCAGGCGAAAGGCCTGCGAGGCCCGCCACAGCGGGGTGTCGGGATCGGACGAGGTGAGCGTGGTCCGCACCCGATCAGCCGTCCGCATCGGTGTTCTGGCCCGGAATCTTCAGTTCTCCCTTGGCAAGTCGATCGGGCTCGTCGGCACCGGGAGGTGTGTGCGGATCACTCGCTTCGGCTGCGTACAGCGGGTCGGTCGGTTCGAGTTCTTCGTAGACCTCCTCCGGATCGTCGGCGAGCAGCGACCGCACAGCGGTGTTGAGCACTGCGACGATCGGTACTGCGAGCAGGCCACCGACGATGCCGGCGAGCAGAATTCCGACGGTGATGGACAGCACCACCGCCAGTGGATGCAGCCGTACCGCGCGTCCGAGCAGAAGTGGTTGCAGCACATGCCCTTCGAGCTGCATGACGGCGACCACGATGCCGAGGGTGATGACGGCGGTGATCAGGCCCTTGGTCACCAGGGCGATGAACACGGCGACGAATCCGGTCAGCACGGCACCGATGATCGGGATGAACGCGCCGATGAACACCAACGAGGCCAGTGGGAGAGCCAGTGGTACACCGAGAATGGCGAGACCGGCGCCGATGCCGATGGCATCCGCGGCCGCGACGGCAACCGTCGCGCGGACGTATCCCACCAGCGACCCGAAACCTTGAATGCCCGCGGTGCGGATCTTCCTGCGAGCTCCGGTCGGCGCGAGCCGGGTGACGAACTGCCAGATCTGATCGCCGCCGTACAGGAAGAAGATGAGCGTGAACAGTGTCAACAGTGCGCCGGTGAGAATCTCACCGATCACCGCGGCGGTCGTCAGTGCTCCGCTGGTGACGGCTTCCTGGTTGTCCTGAATGACCTTGACGAGGTTGTCGGTGGCCTGCCGAATCTGGTCCTCGCTGATGTGCAGCGGTCCGCTGCTGAGCCATTCCTCGACGCCGTTGATCGATTGGGTGAACTGATCGCCCACCTGCGGCAGACCTTCGATGAACTGCTCGACGATGAAGGTCATGATCCCGGCGACGACGCCGATGCTGGCAATGATCACGATGATCACGGCGACGGCCCGCGGCACTCCGCGTCGATGCATCCAGTCGACGACCGGCACGAGCATCGCCGACGCCAACAGTGCAAGACCCAACGGTATGACGACCGTGCTCAGCTTCGCCACCACGTACGCAAAAGTGATGAATCCGGCGAACAGGACAAGTATTCGCCACGTCCATTCCGCCCCGATCCGCACCAGCGGGTGCACCGAATCTGCCGCCGAAGTGGGGCCCGGGGACGCCCCCGTACCTTGCGCCCGCAACTCGTCGGTGCTCACCCGCTAAATTTAACCTGTGCTGGCATCTTTCCGAGCGGTCTCGCTCACTCTGAAGAGTCGCTGGCCGCTCTATATGTTCTCGATGCTCATCGCCAATGTCTTCGGGGCCGTGCTCGTGTTCGCGTTCGTGCGCTACGGCCTGCCCATCCCCGAATCGCAATCGATCGTCGCCGATCGTGTCCGCAACGTGTACATCTTCGGTGCCTATCTGGGTGTCGCCCTGGTGGTCAGCCTGATCTACGCATACACACTGCTGCGCTCGGTCATCAGGTGGCAGCTCCGCGGTGGTCCGCCCACCCGCAAGGAACAGATGACGACGCTGCACGCGCCGTTGCGTCAGGCGATCGTGCACCTGATTCTGTGGATCATCGGCGGCATCATCTTCGTGTTGCTGACCATCGCAGAGATGCCGTCGCTGTCGATCGCGGTCATCGTCACCGTCGGAATGGCCGCGACGGTCACCTTCGGATTCACCTACATGCTCGGCGAGCGCATCCTGCGGCCGGTCGCGGCGATGGCTCTGAGCGAGGGCCGCTTCGATCGCACGATGACGCCCGGCGTCGGTACCCGCATGGCCATGACGTGGGGGCTGGGAACGTTGATGCCCGTCATCGGGATCATCCTGCTGTGCGCCACCCAGCTGACCACCGATCTGGTGTTCTCCCCCAACGCCCTCGCCGTCGCCATCATCCTGCTCAGTGTTCTCGCCATCGTGCAGGCGTTCGTACTGTCGATGCTCACCGCGAGCCAGATCTCGGACCCCATCAGCCAGCTGCACAGCGCCATCGAACGCGTTCAGCGCGGCGAGACCGACGTCGAGGTCGACGTGTTCGACGGCAGCGAGATCGGGCGCCTGCAGGTCGGCTTCAACCGCATGATGGAGGAATCCGCCGAACGACGCGTCCTGCGGGAGCTGTTCGGCCAGCACGTCGGCGAGGACGTGGCGCGTCGCGCATTGCAGTTCGGAACCGAACTCGGCGGCGAGACACGATTCGTCGCGGTGCTGTTCGTGGACATGGTCGGCTCCACCGCCACCGCCTCCGAGCGCCCACCGAGCGAGGTCGTGGTGTTGCTCAACGAGTTCTTCCGCGTCGTGGTCGATGTCGTCGGGCGTCATCACGGCTTCGTCAACAAATTCATGGGCGACGCGGCCCTCGCGATATTCGGAGCCCCACTCGATCGTCCGGACGCCCCCACCGCCGCGCTCGCCGCCGCCCGTGAACTGCGATTCGCACTGAACGAGATCACCGGCCTCGACATCGGCATCGGCGTCTCGGCGGGTCTTGCCGTCGCCGGCAACATCGGAGCCTCGGAACGCTTCGAGTACACCGTCATCGGAGACCCGGTCAACGAGGCATCGCGACTCACCGAGCTGGCGAAACTGCGCCCTGGACGCGTCCTGGCGTCGACCTCGGCCCTGTACTTCGCCGACGACGAGGAACAGGAACAGTGGGAGTTGGGAGACCAGGTTCAACTGCGTGGTCGACGACGAGCCACCCACCTGGCCTGGCCGGTCGAGTATCCCGACGCCACACCCGGCGACGGTTAGTCTGACAAGGTGCCCGACCCCAGCTCCACCCGCGGACCCGGAGTGCGGCGTCCGCGAAACCGGCTCCGGTGGCTCAAGTGGATCGCTGGAATCGCCCTGGTTGCGCTGCTGGTGGGCGAGGCGATCTACCTGTGGCCACGGCTGCACGAATCCTGGACCGCCGTTCGCGAAATCCACTGGGGTTGGCTGGCGGCCTGCATCCTCGCGCAGGCAGTGTCGCTGAGCGCATTCGGCCGAGTACAGAAACAACTACTCGACGCAGGCGGCGTGAAAGTACGTCAGCGAAAGTCCGTGGCCGTCATCTACGGCAGTACCGCGATGGCGCTCACCCTCCCCGCCGGGCAGGTCTTCTCGACGGCGTTCACCTATCGCGAGACCCGTCGCTGGGGCGCGAGCCCGGTGGTGGCGTCATGGCAGTTGGCCATCTCCGGCGTCATCGCCGCAGCTGGACTGGCCGTCCTCGGGGTGGCCGGAGGATTGGTCGTCGGCAGTTCGTTCAACACGTTCACCGTGGTGCTGCCGATCGCCGGAGTCATCGCGATCGTCGTCGCCGTCCGCTACATCTCGAATCACCCCCAGTCGATCAAGACCGTCGCGCGCTGGGGACTGCGTCGCTACAACGCGTTCCGAAACCACGAGCTCGATGCCGGGGCCGAGGGCATCGACAAGATCATCGGTCAGATTCAGTCCGTCCAACTCGGCAAACGCGACGGGGCGCTCACGCTGTCGTGGTCGGCGGTACATCGACTCGGCGACGTGGCGTGCCTGGCGTTCGCGTGCTTCGCCGTCGGCGCGGATCCACGACTGTCCGGTTTGCTCATCGCCTTCGCGGCCGGCAAAGCCGTCGGATCCGTTCCACTCGCGCCGGGCGGCCTGGTTGTCGTCGACGCCACCCTCATCGCGTTCTTGACCAGCGCTGCATCGATCACCGCATCGCAGGCGGTCGCGTCGGCGCTGGTCTATCGCGGGGTCAGTTTCATCCTTGTCGCCATCGTCGGGTGGATCGTGTTTCTGGTGCTCTTTCGTAAGCATCAGCACGCCGATCTCGAATTCGATATTGCGCTCGAACAGCAGGAGACCGCCGAGCTGCGGCGCACCGAGAACAGCCGGGACGCGAAGGGCGATCCGGAACCGGCATAAACGCAGACGTTCAGTGGCGTTCGTCACTTTCCGTTCACCCGGAATATATACGGACCCTGGTCCGCTTGTGTACTATGAGCATTGAAACTTCAACCCACTAGGAGTCACCATGACCACCGCCATTGCACTTCCCGAGCTCACCGCAGGCACCTGGGCCATCGACGCAACCCACTCCACCGTCGGATTCACCGTCCGCCACCTGGTGGTCAGCAAGGTCCGCGGCCGTTTCCAGGCCTTCACCGGCACCATCACCGTCGCTGCCGACGGCACCCCGTCCGTCGACGCCGAGATCGACGTCACCTCGATCACGACCGACAACGCCCAGCGCGACGGCCACCTCAAGACCGCCGACTTCTTCGAGGTCGAGAAGTTCCCCACCGCAACGTTCAAGTCCACCTCGGTCAAGGCCGACGGCGGAGACTTCATCGTCACCGGTGACTTCACCCTCCACGGCGTCACCAACTCCATCGATCTCAAGCTCGAGTTCAACGGCGTCAACGCCGGCATGGGCAACGGACCGGTTGCCGGCTTCGAGGCCAGCACCGTCATCAACCGCAAGGACTTCGGCATCAGCATCGACATGCCCCTCGAAGGCGGCGGCGCAGTCGTCGGCGACAAGATCACGCTGAACCTGGAAATCGAAGCCGGACTGCAGGCGTAATTCTGCCCCGCTTCACACCCCTCCCCCTTCGGATCAATGCGGCTTTGTTGCAGTCCAAGCGACTGAAACCCGCATTGATCCATGCCGGGAGGCCCACCGAACGGCCCGTATCGCATTCGCGGTACGGGCCGTTCGCTGTCGGTGTCTACAGTGGGGCGCGTGAAGTTTCGATCCCCCGCAGTTGCTGCCGTCCTCGACCTGCTGATGGTCTTGCTCTTCGCCGCGATCGGCCGTCGCAGCCACGCCGAGGCCACCGCGCTGTCCGGCCTGTTCCACACCGCCTGGCCGTTCGTCGTCGGTGCGGCCATCGGCTGGATCGTCACATTCGCGCTGTACCGCAACAAGTTCGACGCGTTCCTCATCGTCCCGACGGGCATCGTCGTATGGGTGATGACGGTCGCTCTCGGCATGGTCCTGCGGGCGGTGACCGGGCAAGGAACAGCTGGGTCGTTCATCGTCGTGGCAACCCTGTCCACCGCCGTTCTGCTGCTCGGCTGGCGCGCGCTGGCGAAGTTCGTACCCAGCGTCCGCTGAATGAAGAGTTCGTCGAGATCGGCCTCGGCGCGATAGGATCATCCACGGTGCGCCGGGAAGTCTGGTCGGCAACAACTTTGTGCTGCGTACCTGCCATATAAGGTTCGGTCGGTTCGCAACGCGACGAAGCTACCGAAAGGCGTTGTCACCGTGACAGATTCATCCAGTTCCAAGACGCGATTGCCGCTGTTCTCTCGCGGCTCCTGGTCCGAGGCCGACCGCGTCGCGCAGATTCTCCGCAAGGAAACCGTCGGTGGCGCATTGCTCCTCGTCGCCACTCTTGTCGCGTTGATCTGGGCCAACTCACCGTGGTCCGCGGCATACGACTCGCTGATGAGCACCCGCGTCGGGCCCTCGGCACTGCATCTCGATCTGACGCTGTCGACGTGGGCCGCCGACGGGTTGTTGGCCATCTTCTTCTTCGTCGTCGGACTCGAGCTCAAACGCGAATTCGTTGCCGGTGATCTGCGCGATCCGGCACGCGCCGCATTGCCGGTGGCCGCGGCTGTCGGCGGAATGATCGTTCCCGCAGTTATTTTCGTGTTGTTCAACCTAGGCACCGGGGACGGCGCTCTCCTCGGCTGGGCCATTCCCACCGCAACCGACATCGCGTTCGCCGTCGCCGTCCTCGCGGTGATCAGCACGCATCTTCCGACCGCGTTGCGCACCTTTCTGCTGACCCTGGCTGTAGTCGACGACCTCCTGGCCGTCAGTGTCATCGCGATCTTCTACACCGACGACATCAACTTCGTCGCGCTCGGACTGACGCTGATTCCGCTTGCCCTGTTCGCCGTTGCCGTGCAGATGCGCGTTCGCTCGTGGTGGGTTCTCATTCCGTTGGCCGTGGTGACGTGGGTGCTCATGCACGAGTCCGGCGTCCACGCCACCGTCGCTGGCGTTCTGCTCGGCTTCGCCGTTCCAGTGATCCGGAGCAAGGCCAACGGCGGCCCGGAAGCGGGCCCCGGTCTCGCCGAACACTTCGAGCACAAGATTCGGCCCATCTCCGCGGGAATCGCGGTGCCGCTCTTCGCCTTCTGCGCTGCCGGCGTGACAGTCGGTGGATTCTCCGGTCTTCGCAGTGCACTGACCGATCCGATCGCCATCGGCATCATCGCCGGCCTCGTCATCGGCAAGGCCATCGGCATCTTCGGCACTACATATCTCGTATCCCGTTTCACCAGGGCGACACTGGATGCCGGACTGAAATGGCTCGACGTCTTCGGCGTCGCAATGCTCGCGGGTATCGGCTTCACCGTGTCGCTGCTGATCGGCGACCTTGCTTTCGGCGAAGGAACTCAGCGCGACGATCACGTCAAGGTCGGGGTGCTGACCGGTTCGATCATTGCGGCCACCATCGCATCGATCATTCTGCGAACCCGCAACAAGGCGTACCGGGACTTCTACATCGAAGAGACACGCGACGACGACCACGACGGCATCCCGGACGTGTATCAGAACAAGAAGTAGCGATCGGTGGAATCCGGACGGCTCCGATGACACGATGAGTCGGTGAGCGGAACCGTGCGCGAACTGTTGACCCGGCACATCGACGCCGGACTGATGCCGGGGGCGGTAGCACTCCTGGGCGGCCCTGATGCGGAACCCATCGCGGTCGGATCATCGGCGGTCGGCGGTCCACCGATGGCAGTCGACGCCATCGTCCGGATTCAGTCGATGACCAAGATCGTCACCAGCGTGGCCGCCCTGCGGCTCGTGGAGGAGGGCCGACTGACGCTGGACGACGACGTCGTTCCCTGGCTTCCCGAACTCGCGGGCCGCCCCGTGCTCACCCGCCCCGACGCTGCACTCGACGACACCGTTCCTCAGGACCGACCGATCACGTTGCGGCACTTGCTCACCAACACCAGTGGGTACGGAATTCAGATGGGAGACACCCCGCTGGCCCGGGCGATGAGGGACAACGACACGGAAGCCGGATCCGCGCCGTCTCCGCTCGGCGCGGACGAGTGGTTGGCACGAATGGCGGATCTTCCGCTGGCTTTTCAGCCCGGTGCTGGGTGGCGCTACCACCAC